>NZ_CP102578.1:7563043-7871847 GCF_042230915.1 Archangium gephyra
CTCGGTGTCCTCCGGCGCGACGGCCATGGGGCGGGAGTACCCTCCCCGGACCGGTGTCCGCGCGGGAGCGGGCCGGCGCGGAGCGGGAGCAGGCGTCTTCGCAGGGGGGGCCGCCACGGGGACCACCTGTGCCGAGGGCGGCTTCACGGCACGCGGTGAACTCGCCGGGGCCGGAGCGGCGGGCCGACGCATCCGCTCCGTGGGGTCCTCCTTGTCGGGAGCACCGAGCGGCACCGGCACCGCGGGCCTCCCGGCGCTCGTGTCCCGCTCGGGGCCGTTGGCGCTCTCCAGCAGCGCACGCGTCTTCTGCAGCTTGTCCTCGAAGAGCTGGCGCATGACGGCGGCCAGTTGCTCCTCGTGGAAGAGCTCGGGCCCGCATGCGGCCTCGATGGCGCGGGCCATCTCCCGGCCCGAGGCGAAGCGCCGCTCCGGCTCGCGGGCCAGCGCGCGCATCACCACCTGGGAGAGCGCCTCGGGCACGCGCGGGTTGAGGCTCGAGGGCGAGGGCACCGCCGCATCGGCGATCTTCAGCATCACCTCGCCCTCGTGAGCGCCGGAGAACAGCCGGCGTCCGCACAGCAGCTCGTGCAGGATGATGCCGGCGCAGAAGAGATCGCTGCGGCCGTCGAGCTGCTCGGAGCCCTGCACCTGCTCGGGGGACATGTAGCCGGTGGTGCCCTTCACCATGCCCACCTGGGTGCGGCCGAGCCGGCCCTTCGCCTTGGCGATGCCGAAGTCGATCACCTTCACGTGGCCGTCGAAGGTGACCATCACGTTCTTGGGCGACACGTCCCGGTGCACGACCGGCCGGGGCTTGCCCGAGGAGTCGGTGAAGTGGTGCGCGTAGTGGAGCCCGAGACACGCATCGCGCACGGCCCGGGCCGCGAAGCCCAGGGGCAGCGGGCGCTGCTGCTTGAGGGAGGCCTGGAGGATCTGCTCGAGGTTCTGCCCGGCGATGAACTCCATGGCCAGGTAGAGCTCTTCGTCCTCCTCGCCGAGATCGAAGACCTGGCCGATGTTGGCGTGCGCGAGGGCGGCGGTGATGCGCGCCTCGTCCAGGAACATGCGGACGAAGTGCTCGTTCTTCTGGATGTCGGGGAGGATCTGCTTCAGCGCGACGAACTTGCGGAAGCCACCGGGCCCGGCGGTGAAGGCGAGGAACAGCTCGGCCATCCCACCGACGGACAGACGGGTGACGATCTCGTACTTGCCGATGCGACGTCCGCGATCGAAGTCGAGACCCGCGTTTCCTGGGTCCCCTGGATTGGCCATTGGCGACGCATTCTAGCGAGCGGGCCGGACCGGGTCGACAACGTGGCTCAGGCCGGGTCTCGTAGCCAGGGAGGCAACACGCTGGCCACCGCGTCCCGGCCGGGCAGGCCCGTCACGGCCCCGAGGTGCTCCACCACCCGGGAGCCCACGGCGCAGCCGAAGGTGGCCAGGGCTTCCAGGTCCTCGCGCGAAGCCCTGGCCAGCGCCGAGGCATCCGCGTAGCGCCGCGAGAGCCCGTGGAGGAAGGCGGCGGTGAAGCCATCCCCTGCCCCGGTGGTGTCCACCACGCGGACCCGCGGAGCTGGAATCCGCACCACCTCGCCCCGCCAGAGGAAGACGGCGCCGGCCTCGCCCTGCGTCACCACGGGCAGCGTCACGCCCAGCCCCGAGAGATGGCGCAGTGCGTCCTCGGGCTCCGTCCGGCCCGTGGCGAAGGCCACCTCCTCTTCCGAGAGCTTCACCACCGAGCACCGAGGCAGCAGGAGCCGCAGTTGCTCGCGCAGCACCTCCAGGTCCTCCCAGGCGTGGAGCCGGAGGTTCGGGTCACAGCTCACGATGCGCCCCGCCGCGCAGGCGATCTCCACGGTGCGCAGCATGGCGGCCCGAGCCCCGGGCAGCTTCAGCGAGTTCGTCCCGAAGTGCACCACGCGGGCGCGCTCGAGGAAGGCCGGGTCCACGTCGCGCTCGCTCAGGAGGAACTCGGCCGAGCTCGTGCGGAAATAGGTGAAGCTGCGCTCGCCGCGCGCATCGATGGAGATGAAGACGAGCCCCGTCTTCGCCTCGGCGGTCTGGCGCACGTGGCTGACGTCCACGCCCTCGGCGGCGAGGCGCTCGCGCAGGAAGTGGCCGAACTCGTCCTCACCCACCACGCCCACGTAGGCCGAGCGGCCGCCCAGCCGCGCCACGCCCACGGAGACATTGGCCAGGGAGCCGCCGATGCTCGGCTTCCACGCCGTCACATCGCGCACCCGCTGGGCGGACTCCGCGGGGAGGAAGTCCACCAGACTCTCCCCGACACACACCACGTCCATCAGGCGCCTCCTGGGAGCGGCCCGTCAGTCCAGCCCCACCTGGGCCATGAAGTCCACGCTCTTGAGGCGGCGGCCCAGGTGATGGGAGATGAAGACGTTGAGCACCCCACGCGCCCGGGCGCGGAGCTCCGGCGGCAGCGGAGTGCGCTGGCCCTCCTGCAGGGCCCGGAGCCCGGACAGCAGCTCGGCGGGGACGGCCACCGCGTCACGTGCCCGGAAGCCGCAGGGCTCGCACACCGCGCCGCCATGGGCCTGATCGAAGCGCGGCCGCTCGCCCGGCGGGCCGCCACACAGCGCGCACGAGTCGAAGCGCGGCATCAACCCGGCCTGGGCCAGGGCCGACAGCTCGAAGGCCAGCAGCGAGGTGGGCCCGGCCTCCTTCGCGTCCAGCTTGCGGAGGTACTCCTCCAGCTGCTCGAAGAGCTCCAGGTGCGGCTCGTGGTCGCGCGTCAGCTCGCGGCACAGCTCCACGGCGTAGAGGGCGCGGGCGATGAGGGCCAGGTCCTCGCGGGCCCCGTAGTAGCCGGCGAGGATGTCGGCCGAGTCCAGGCGCACGGTGGAGCCGCGCGTCTCCACCAGTTGCACGCTCAGCCGCATGTAGGGCTCCAGCGCGCCGGCGAAGCGCCGCTTGCTCTTGCGGGCCCCCGCGGCGAAGGCCGTCAGCTTGCCGTGCTCGCGGGTGAGGAGGGTGACCAGCCGGTCGGACTCTCCGTAGTCCACCGTGGAGAGGACCAGCGCCTCATCGACGAAACGCTCCATAAGTCCCCTTCAACGCACGAGGGGGTTGGGTGCCTTCCCGGTCATCACCAGGGCGACGTACCCCCCCACGCCCAGGGCCACCAGCAGCAACACCCCGAGCGCCCACCAGGCCCGCCGCCGCCGCTCGCGCTCGAGCACCACGGGGCTCGGCTCCGGCGTGGCCTTGTCCACCTCCTCGTAGCGGAGGATGGCTTCCTCCGGCGCGAGGCCGATGACGGTCGCGTAGGCGCGGATGTAGTTGACGACGAAGACGCGCGAGGGCAGCCGCTCCATCTGGCCCTCCTCGAGGGCGGCGATGAGGCTCGGGGAGATCTTCGTCACCTGCGACACCTCGTCGCGGGACAGGCCGCGCAGCTCGCGCTGCTGGGACAGGTATTTGCCGAATTCGACGTGGTCCACGGCGGTGGGACTCGACTCTCTCTGGTTACAGGGCCTCGAGGAGCCGGTGGCAGTCGTCCTTGAGGACCTGGCTCTTGGCCTTGGCCTCGCAGGCGGTGAAGCTCTGCCGCGCCTCCTCCAGCTTCCCCTGCCTCACCTGGCAGGCGCCCTCGCGCAGGTAGGCATCGGCTACGTCCGGGCAGGCCTCACGATAACGGCCGAAGTAGCGGCATGCGTCGGAAACGTTGCCCGTCTCGTCATAAATGACACCCAGGTTCTTGTAGCCCATGCAGAAGCCGGGGTTGGTCGTCACCGAGGCCTTGATGTTCTGCAGCGCGCGCTCCGTCTCGCCCTTCTTGTAGAGGGCCCAGCCCAGGTTGCCCTGGGCGATGAAGGGCGTGGGGTAGAGCATGTCGTTGAGGGACGCCTCGTACAGCTTGATGGCCTCGTCGTAGCGCGCCTGGGACAGGTACACGTTGGCCAGGTTCGTCTTGGCCTCTGAGAAACCCGGGCGGTACTCCAGCGCCAGCTTGTAGTGCCGGATGGCCTCCTCGGGCCGGTTGAAGGCGATGTGCAGGAGGATGGCCATGGCGTTGTGGGCCTCCGGGTACTCCGGATCCAGCGCCAGCGACTTCTCCATCTCCTTGTAGGCCTCCTGCACGTTGCCGGCGGCCTGGGCCTGGAGGCCGATCTCGTAGCGGAGCTCTGCGCCGCGGCGCTCCTGCTCGGTGGGGACGTGCTTGCAGCCCACGAGGGCGAGCGCGAGGAGCCAGGCGGAGTGGAGGCGGCGGTGCATGGGGATGGGTCTTCTCGTCACGGCGGGTAAGGGGTTCAGAAGGAGGCCAGCAGGCGGCCGAGGTTCGTCGAGGCGGTGCGCTTCTCGTCGGCGCGGCTCTTGGCGGCGCCGGGCACCAGCTTCGGGTCCTTGTAGAAGACGGGCAGCGTCTTGAGCAGCTCGTCCTGGCCCGGGGGAGGCAGGGCCCGGAAGTGCGCGTCGTCCATCATGAAGCCCATGGACTCCACGAAGGCGAGCGCCTCGGCCTCGTCCTGCTGGTAGTCGTCCTGGCTCGCGGCGCGGCGGCCGGGCACGTACACGGCGCAGTCCTGGGCCTCGGACAGGTACAGGTAGATGAAGACGGCGAAGCCGCCCGAGCCGCGCAGGCCCAGCACGAAGGCCTGCGCCGGCCCCGCCGGCTTGCCGGGGATGGCCAGGTGCGGCGAGTTGATGGACTGGTACAGCGCCAGGACCTGCTCGCGGCTGGCGGGCAGGCCTCGGAACCGCTCGTCGATGGAGAACACGTTCGGCGCTACCCCCGCGCTACCGCGTGGTGAGGGTGAACTCCTCGGACTGGTCATCCGTCTCCGCCGCGGTGCGCTGGAAGCGGATGAGCGGGTTGTCGATCATCACATTGCCGCCGCCCTCGTTGCCCTCGCCGATGATGACCTTGAACACGTGCTGGGGAGATTCGCTCCGCCGCGAGCCGCCCGCCACTTTGTGGGCCATCATCAGCACGGTGTTCTTCCCCGGCTGCAGCTCGCGGGTGATCTCCGCGATGACTTGGCCCTCGCCGTTGCGCAGCTTCCGCACCCAGCGGGAGTTGACGTACAGGTCGATGTCGTACTCCGCCATACCCACCGAGGACTGCTCCGTGACGAGCCAGTAACGCCGGGTGATGCGCGCCGGGGCGGTGTCCACCGGGGCCGGGGCGGGAGCCGGGGCCGCCACGGCCGGGACGGGCGCCGGGGCCGCGGGAGCCGGAGCAGCCATCGGGGCGGGAGCCTGGGTCGCCACGGCCGGGACGGGCGCCGGGGCCGTCGCGGGGGCGTTCACCAGCTTGACGGCGTAGGCGGGGGCGTCGATGTGGACGTTGCCCTTGTCGTCGATGCGGACGGAGGCGACCTTCTCGAACTTCTGGTTCGTCACGCCATCGATCTTGACGCCGTTGAGGAACACCGAGCCGGCGAGGGCCGAGACGGGCAGCAGCAGGGCCGAGAGGACGAGGGCGGGGATGGAGCGGCGCGGCATGATGAGGACTCCTCCGGGGTCAGAGCGATAGCGCACCCGCCCGGGGCGGACAAGCGCGCGTCATCCGAGACCGGGGCAGCCGCCGGGAAATTCAGCGGCCTGCCTGCTCAGGGAGCCTTCTCTTCGGGGCTCTTCTCCAGGGACTCTCGCTGGGCGAGCGCCCAGTCTCCACCGAGCCCCTCCCCTTCCCGGAACCGCTTGAAATCACGGCGCACGAGCCGGGGGTAGCGGCGGAAGACGTCCAACTCCCCCGCCTTCTTGGCCTGCCAGATGCGGGTGGGGCCGGCGTTGTAGGCCATGAGGGCCAGGTCCAGGTCCCCGAAGCGGTCGTTGAGCTCGCGCAGGTAGCGGATGCCCAGGCGCACACCCAGGGCCGGATCCGAGGCCACCTCCTCGCGAGACAGCCGCAGCCCCTGCTTCTCCGCGAGGAAGTGCAGCGTGCTGGGTTTGATCTGCATCAACCCCCGCGCGCCCTTCTCGGAGACGGCCTCCTCGGTGAAGTCCGACTCCACGTCGATGATGGCGAGGATCAGCAGCGGGTCATACGCGGACCGGCCGGCCTCCTCGGCGATGGCGTGGACGATCTGCCGGCGCAGGGTAAGACCCAGGTCCGGGGCCCGCTTGGCCAGCACCGCGTCGATGAGGGCCGCGTCGGGGGGAGTCACCTCGAAGCGCGAGGGCTCGGCCACGAGGGGCACCTCGGCCGGGGCGAACAGGGGCACCGCCCGGGCGGACAGCACCAGGGCCGCCGCGGCCACCAGGGGCAGCTTTCCACACCCGGAGCCGAGCGCGTGCAACCAGCGGAACAGCCCCTCCCCACGCCGCCCTCTTGGAGCGGAGGGGATCGCCGTCACTTGCGCTGCCCCAGAGCGTCGATGCGCTCGGCCAATCGGATCAGCCGTGCCTCGAGGTCCTGGATTTCCTCCCTGCGGGGAATCTTCACGGTGAGCAGGGCGCGCTTCACCCCCTCCTCCACGTTGTGCTCGAGGTCCTTGCGATGACCCGTCAGGCGCTCCGTCAGCAGACGGCCCTGGCGGATCATCTCCTCCTGGCTCCACCCGGCCAGCTCGGCCACGCGCTGCACACAGCGGGCGGCCTCGTCTTCAGCGGTGGACACGGCCAGCAAGGCCTGGCCCCACACCCGCTCGAACGTCTCCGCCAGCGGATGCTTCTGCGGGGTCTCCAGCTTGTCCATGCAACGCTCTCCAGCACGGCTCCCCGGGCCCGAAGACCCGGAAAGCGGGGTAAGGACAACCGAGGTAAGCACACCCCCCGGTTGAAGGAAACGCCACCCACGCTCGCCCGCCTGCTCCCGCCGTCCACTGCCGGATGCTCGCCCGGTCACCCCGGGTCGACCTCCATGGTTCCCCTCGGCTTAGTGCACCGGTGCGTCACCCGTCAAGCCGTGAAACCGTAAAGAGCCGTAAAAGAAAACCGCCACCCCGGACGAACCGGAGTGGCGGTGGGAGACTTCAGGACCCGCGGTGCGGACTAGGCGGCACCGCTGGTCTGGGAGCCCTCGGGCCGACCGCCGGTGGGGGGCAGGCTCGGGGAGAGGTCGTCGCCGAGACCGGCGGCCAGGGCGGCCTCCATGTCGGCGATCTCGTCGGCCTGACTCTCCACCTCGATGTCGAGGTACTTGTAGTTGGGCAGACCGGTACCGGCGGGGATGAGCCGGCCCATGATGACGTTCTCCTTGAGGCCGCGCAGGTAGTCCACCTTGCCGTTGATGGCGGCCTCGGTGAGCACCTTGGTGGTCTCCTGGAAGGAGGACGCCGAGATGAACGACTCGGTGGAGAGCGAGGCCTTGGTGATGCCGAGCAGCAGCGGCTCGCCGACGGCGGGGCGCTGGTCCTTGGCCATGACCTTCTCGTTCTCCTCCTCGAACACGTACTTCTCGACCTGCTCGTCGACGAGGAAGCTGGTGTCGCCCACGTCGGTGACGCGCACGCGGCGGAGCATCTGCCGGACGATCACCTCGATGTGCTTGTCGTTGATCTTCACGCCCTGGAGCCGGTAGACCTCCTGCACCTCATCCACCAGGTAGCCCGCGAGCGCCTTCTCGCCGAGCACCTTGAGGATGTCGTGCGGGTTGGCCGAGCCCTCCATCAGCGCCTCGCCGGCCTTGACGCGGTCGCCGGCGTGCACGTTGATGTTCTTGCCCTTGGAGATCAGGTACTCCTTGGCCAGGTCGGTGCGCAGCTCGCCAGCCACCTCGGGGGTGAGGATGAGCTTGCGCTTGCCCTTGGTGTCCTTGCCGAAGGACACCACGCCGTCGATCTCCGCGATGGCCGCGGCGTCCTTGGGCTTGCGCGCCTCGAAGAGCTCGGCCACGCGGGGCAGACCGCCCGTGATGTCCTTGGTCTTCGTGGTCTCGCGAGGCACCTTGGCGATGACCTCACCCGCGTGGATCTCATCGCCGTCGTTGACGGTGATGATGGAGCCCTGCGGGAGGAAGTAGCTCGCCGGAGCCTTGGAGGAGATGAGGTTCTTGGTGTTGCCCTCCTCGTCGCGCAGGGTGATGCGCGGACGAGCATCGGGGTCCTTGGACTCGACGATCGTCTTGCGGCTGAGGCCGGTGACCTCGTCCAGCGACTCGTTCATCGTGACGCCTTCGATGATGTCCTCGAAGCGCACGACGCCGCCCACCTCGGTGAGCAGGGGAATCGCGAACGGATCCCACTCGGCCAGCAGGGTGCCGGCCTCGAGCTTCTGGCCCTCCTTCACGAGGATGCGGGCGCCGTAGATGACCTGGTAGCGCTCGCGCTCGCGGCCGGTCTCGTCGACGATGACGAGTTCGCCGTTGCGGTTCATGGCCACGAGGCTGCCGTCCTTCTTCTGAACCGTGGCGAGGCCGGAGAACTTCACCGTACCCGCGTTGCGGTTCTCGAGGCTGGACTGCTCGGCGCGCCGCGTCGCCGCACCACCGATGTGGAAGGTGCGCATCGTGAGCTGGGTACCCGGCTCGCCGATGGACTGCGCCGCGATGACGCCGACGGCCTCGCCCACGGACACCTTGCGGCCACGGGCCAGATCACGGCCGTAGCACTCCACGCAGATGCCGCGCTTGGCCTGGCAGGTGAGCACCGAGCGGATCTTCACCTTGTCGAGGCCACTGTTCTCGATGCGCTTGACGCGCTCCTCGTCGATCTCCTCGTTGGCGCGCACGAGCACGTCATTGGTGACCGGGTCGAGGATGTCATCGAGGGCCACTCGGCCCAGGATGCGCTCGCCGAGCGGCTCGATGATCTCGCCGCCCTCGACGAGGGCGCCGATGAACAGGCCGTCCATGGTGCCGCAGTCGTACTCGTTGATGATGGCGTCCTGCGCCACGTCGACGAGACGGCGGGTGAGGTAGCCGGAGTTGGCCGTCTTAAGGGCCGTGTCCGCCAGACCCTTACGGGCGCCGTGGGTGGAGATGAAGTACTGGAGCACGGAGAGACCTTCACGGAAGTTGGCCGTGATGGGCGTCTCGATGATTTCACCGGAGGGCTTGGCCATGAGGCCGCGCATACCGGCCAGCTGGCGGATCTGCTGGGCGGAGCCGCGGGCACCGGAGTCGGCCATGATGTAGATGGGGTTGAACGACGGCTGCTTGCGCACCTCGCGCTTGCCGTCCTTCTCGCCCACGGCCTCGTCCTGGGAGATCTGCTGCATCATCTCGGCGGCCACCTTCTCGGTGATCTCCGCCCAGATATCGATGACCTTGTTGTAGCGCTCGCCGTCGGTGATGAGACCCTCGAGGTACTGGTTCTCGATCTCCGCCACTTCCTTGCGCGCGAAGTCCAGGAACTCCTGCTTCTTGGCAGGAATGATCATGTCCTTGAGCGCGATGGAGATGCCGGCGCGGGTGGCGTTGGTGTAGCCGAGCGACCGGATGCGGTCGGCCAGCAGCACCGTCTCCTTCTCACCGGTGAGGCGGTAGCAGAGGTCGATCAGGCCACCGAGCGACTTCTTGTCGAGCACCTTGTTGATGGCGTCGAAGCCCACCTTGCGCGGCACGATGTCCCAGAGGAGGACGCGGCCGACGGTGGTCTCCTTGCGCTTGCCCAGGATGCGGCAGACGACCTTGGCCTGGAGGTGCACCTCGCCATGGTCGTACGCGGCGCGGACCTCGTCGGGCGAGGCGAACACACGGCCCTCGCCGTGAGCGAACTCGCGGGCGCGGGTCATGTAGTAGATGCCGAGCACCATGTCCTGCGTGGGGACGATGATGGGCTTGCCGTTGGCGGGGCTGAGGATGTTGTTGGTGGACATCATCAGCACGCGCGCCTCCATCTGAGCCTCGATGGAGAGCGGCACGTGGACGGCCATCTGGTCACCGTCGAAGTCCGCGTTGAAGGCGGCGCACACGAGCGGGTGCAGCTGGATGGCCTTGCCCTCGATGAGCACGGGCTCGAAGGCCTGCATGCCGAGGCGGTGCAGGGTCGGGGCGCGGTTGAGGAGGACCGGGTGCTCGCGGATGACGTCCTCGAGGATGTCCCAGACCTCGGGACGCTCCTTCTCCACCATCTTCTTGGCGCTCTTGATGGTGGTGACGTAGCCCTTCTCTTCGAGCTTGTTGTAGATGAACGGCTTGAAGAGCTCGAGCGCCATGATCTTCGGCAGGCCGCACTGGTGCAGGCGCAGCTCGGGACCGACCACGATCACGGAACGGCCGGAGTAGTCCACGCGCTTGCCGAGCAGGTTCTGACGGAACCGGCCCTGCTTGCCCTTGAGCATGTCGGAGAGGGACTTCAGCGGCCGCTTGTTGGGGCCGGTGATCGTCTTGCCGCGGCGGCCGTTGTCGAACAGCGCGTCCACGGCCTCCTGGAGCATCCGCTTCTCGTTGCGGATGATGATGTCAGGGGCGTTGAGCTCCTGCAGCCGCTTGAGGCGGTTGTTGCGGTTGATGACGCGACGGTACAGGTCGTTGAGGTCCGACGTGGCGAAGCGGCCACCGTCCAGGGGGACGAGCGGACGCAGGTCGGGCGGGATGACGGGGATGACGTCGAGCATCATCCACTCCGGCTTGTTGCCGGACATCCGGAAGGCCTCGGCGACCTTGAGGCGCTTGGCGTACTTCTTCTTCTTGGCCTCCGAGTTGGTCTCGCGCATGTCGCGGCGGAGATCCTCGGACAGCCGGTTCACGTCGATCGACTTGAGCAGCTCGCGGACGGCCTCGCCGCCCATGCCGGCGGAGAAGGACTCCTCACCGTGCTCCTCGTAGAGCCGGTGGAGCTTCTCCTCGCTGACGAGCTCACCGCGCTGCAGCGGCGTCGCCTTGGGGTCGATGATGATGTAGCTCTCGCAGTAGAGGACCTTCTCGAGCTCCTTGAGCGTGATGTCGAGCAGGTTGCCGATGCGCGAGGGCAGCGACTTGAGGAACCAGATGTGCGCCACGGGCGTGGCGAGCGTGATGTGGCCCAGGCGCTCACGGCGCACCTTGGACTGGATGACCTCCACGCCGCACTTCTCGCACACGACGCCGCGGTGCTTCATGCGCTTGTACTTGCCGCAGTTGCACTCGTAGTCCTTCACGGGGCCGAAGATGCGGGCGCAGAACAGGCCATCCCGCTCCGGCTTGAAGGTGCGGTAGTTGATCGTCTCCGGCTTCTTGACCTCGCCGTGCGACCACTGCCGGATCTTGTCCGGCGACGCCAGCGCGATGCGGATGGCGTTGAACGAGAGCGGATCCTTCGGCTTCTCGAAGAAGTTGAAAATGTCCTTCACGGTGCCTCCGAATTTCTTCTGAGCGCGTGAGCGCGAATTCGTTTCGCCTGGCCGCCAGCGCCCGCCCGCTGAGGGAGCGGGCGCCGGGGGTCAAGCACGCTGGACTAGGCCTCGGTACCGGTCTTCACCCGGTCCTCGCCATCGCCACCACCACCACCACCACCGAAGTCTCCGGAGAAGGAGCGCTGGCGCTCGGGGGGAGCGCTCTCCAGGAGCTCGACGTCGAGCGCGAGCGACTGGAGCTCCTTGAGGAGCACGTTGAACGACTCGGGCAGACCGGACTCGAGGACGTTGTCGCCCTTGACGATCGCCTCGTACATGCGCGTGCGGCCCACCACGTCGTCGGACTTGACGGTGAGGAACTCCTGCAGCGTGTACGCCGCGCCGTAGGCCTCCATCGCCCACACTTCCATCTCTCCCAGACGCTGGCCGCCGAACTGGGCCTTGCCGCCCAGGGGCTGCTGCGTGACGAGCGAGTAGGGCCCGATGGAGCGGGCGTGGATCTTCTCGTCCACCAGGTGGTGCAGCTTGAGGATGTACATGACGCCGACGGTGACGTTCTGGTCGAACGGCTCGCCGGTGCGGCCGTCGAAGAGCACCATCTGACCGGTGCGCGGCAGCCGGGCCTCGTCGAAGAGGGAGTGGATCTCCGTCTCGCGCGCGCCGTCGAACACCGGCGTGGCGACATGGATGCCCCGCTTGAGGCGGCTGCACAGGCTGCGAACCTCGTCATCGGACAGGGTGTCCACGAACTCGCCGAAGGCCTTGTCGTCGTAGACGGTCTTCACCTGCTTCTTGAGGTTCTCGCCGCTGTAGTTCTCCTCGATGTAGCGCTGCAGCTGCTCGCCCACGCCCTTGGCGGCCCAGCCCAGGTGCGTCTCGAGGATCTGCCCGATGTTCATGCGCGAGGGCACGCCCAGCGGGTTGAGCACGATGTCCACCGGACGCCCGTCCTCGAGGTACGGCAGGTCCTCCTCGGGGAGGATGCGGGAGACGACGCCCTTGTTACCGTGGCGGCCGGCCATCTTGTCGCCCACGGCCAGCTTGCGCTTGATGGCGACGTACACCTTGACCATCTTGATGACGCCCGGCGGGAGCTCATCGCCCTTCTTGATGCGGGCGATCTTCTCGCCGAAGGCCAGCTTCACGGCCTCGGTGGTCTCCTCCAGGTTGCGGAGGATGTCGCGCAGCTTGCCGTCGAGCGGATCGCCGACGGAGATCTCCGTCCAGTACTTGTACGGGACGGTGGCCAGCAGCTCGTCGGAGACGATGTCCCCCTTCTTCAGGAGGATCTTGCCCTTGTCGTCCACGAGCTTGCCCTGGATCTCCTTGCCACGGAGCATGGCGCGCAGACGGCTGTAGGCGCTGTCGCGCAGGACCTTGATCTCGTCGTTCTGGTCCTTGAGGAGCTTGGCTTCCTCCATGGACTCGATCTGCTTGGCGCGCTCGTCCTTCTCGACGCCCTTGCGGCTGAACACCTTGGCGTTGATGACGGTACCCACCACGCCGGGGGGCACGCGCAGCGAGCTGTCGCGCACGTCGCCGGCCTTCTCACCGAAGATGGCGCGCAGCAGCTTCTCCTCGGGGGAGAGCTGGGTCTCGCCCTTCGGGGTGATCTTGCCCACGAGCACGTCGCCGGGCTTCACCTCGGCGCCGATGCGGATGATACCGCTCTCGTCGAGGTCCTTGAGGGCCTCCTCACCCACGTTCGGGATGTCGCGGGTGATCTCCTCCTTGCCGAGCTTGGTATCGCGCGCGATGCACTCGAACTCCTCGATGTGGATGGACGTGAAGACGTCCTCCTTGAGGATGCGCTCGGAGATGAGGATGGAGTCCTCGAAGTTGTAGCCCTGCCACGGCATGAACGCGACGACCACGTTCTGGCCCAGCGCCAGCTCGCCGGTCTCGGTCGCGGGACCGTCGGCGATCACGTCACCCTTCCGCACCCGGTCGCCCTTGCGGACGATGGGCTTCTGGTTGAGGCACGTGTTCTGGTTGGAGCGCTGGTACTTCAGGAGGTTGTAGATGTCGACCTCGCTGGAGATGTCGAACGCGCCCGTGGCGGAGTCCGCCTTCACGACGATGCGGCTGGCGTCCACGCTCTCCACGATGCCATCGCGCCGGGCCACGCAGGTGACGCCGGAGTCGCGGGCCACGATGGCCTCGATGCCGGTGCCCACGAGCGGAGCGGCGGTGCGCAGCAGCGGAACGGCCTGGCGCTGCATGTTCGAGCCCATGAGGGCGCGGTTGGCGTCGTCGTTCTCGAGGAACGGGATGAGGGAGGCGGCCACCGACACCAGCTGGTTCGGGGACACGTCCATCAGGTCCACTTCCTCGGCCTTGGCCTGGACGAACTCACCGCCGCGGCGAGAGGACACGAGGGCGTTGACGAACTTGCCCTTCTTGTCGGTCTCGGCGTTGGCCTGGGCGATCGTGTGCTTCTCCTCCTCGAGCGCGGAGTAGAAGGCCACGTCACCGGTGACCGAGCCGGCCTCCACCTTCTTGTACGGCGTCTCGACGAAGCCGAACTCGTTGACGCGGGCGAAGGTGGACAGCGACGCGATGAGGCCGATGTTCGGACCTTCCGGCGTCTCGATGGGGCAGATGCGGCCGTAGTGCGTCGGGTGCACGTCGCGCACCTCGAAGCCCGCGCGCTCGCGGGTGAGGCCACCGGGCCCGAGGGCGGACAGACGCCGCTTGTGCGTGACCTCGGACAGGGGGTTCGTCTGGTCCATGAACTGCGACAGCTGGCTGGACCCGAAGAACTCCTTGATGACCGCCGTCACGGGCTTGGCGTTGATCAGATCGTGCGGCATGAGCGTCTCGATCTCCTGGAGGCTCATGCGCTCCTTGATCGCCCGCTCCATGCGCACCAGACCGATGCGGTACTGGTTCTCCAGCAGCTCGCCCACCGCGCGCACACGGCGGTTGCCGAGGTGATCGATGTCGTCGATCACACCCTTGCCGTTCTTGAGGTCCACCAGGTAGCGGATGACCTCGAGGATGTCGCGCTTGGTGAGGATCTGCCCGTCGAGCGGCTCCTCGAGGCCGAACTTGAAGTTCAGCTTGAGGCGGCCGACCTTGGACAGGTCGTAGCGCTCGGGGTTGAAGAAGAGGTTGCTGAACAGGTTGGTGGCCGTCTCCGGCGTCGGGGGATCACCCGGGCGCAGGCGGCGGTAGATCTCCATGATCGCCTGCTCGGGCGACTCGATCTTGTCCAGCATCAACGTCTCACGCAGGTAGGGACCCACGTTGAGGTTGTCGATGAAGAGGACCTTGAACTCCTTGATGTCGCGCTTGAGGAGCTCGTCGATCTTGTCCTGCGAGACTTCCTCGTTGCACTCGAGGATGACCTCGCCGGTGTTCTCGTCCACCACGTCGTAGGCGGACACCTTGGTGAAGAGCTCGTCCGCGTCGATCGGGAGCGTCTTCATCTTGGCCGCTTCGAGCTTCTTGATGGCGGCGCGGGTGAACTTGCGGTTCTTCTTGACGATGACGTCGCCCGTCTTCGTCTTGATGTCGCGCGTGGCGCGCTGACCGGGCAGGAGCTCCAGCTCCACCGACTTCTCGAAGTCGGTGTTGCTCTGCAGGTAGATGGTCTCCGTGGCGTAGTAGTAGTTGAGGATCTCCTCGGTGGAGCCACGGAACTCCAGCGGGTTCTTCTTGGCGGTGTCCGCCACCGCGCCCAGGGCGCGGATGAGCACCGTGGCCGGCAGCTTGCGGCGCCGGTCGATGCGGACGTACAGGATGTCCTTGTGGTCGAACTCGAAGTCGATCCACGAGCCGCGGTACGGGATGATGCGGGCGTTGTAGAGCAGCTTGCCAGACGAGTGGCTCTTGCCCTTGTCGTGGTCGAAGAAAGCACCCGGGCTGCGGTGCAGCTGGCTGACCACCACGCGCTCGGTCCCGTTGATGATGAAGGTACCGTTCTGGGTCATCAGCGGGATTTCGCCGAAGTAGACCTCCTGCTCCTTCACATCGCGGATGGACTGGGCGCCAGTCTCCTCGTCCTTGTCCCATACGACCAGGCGCACGACGACCTTGATGGGCGCCGAGTAGGTCATGCCACGCTGGTGGCACTCATCCACGTCGTACTTGGGCTTTTCGAGGTGATAGCTGACGAACTCGAGCGAGGACGTCTCGTTGAAGTCCCGGATCGGGAAGACCGACTTGAAAACTCCCTGAAGCCCGATGTCCTCACGCTTCTCCGGCGGGATGTCAGCCTGGAGGAACTTCTCGTAGGACTGCTTCTGGATGTTGATGAGGTTGGGAATGTCGATGGTCTTCGCGATCTTCGCGAAGGTCTTCCGCACTCGGAAGTTGTTCTGGATCTGCGTCGGCATTCGAACTCCGGGGCGAGCAATCTCTGCTGGCGGGGCGAGATTGGGTAACGCGCAGCGGCAGCGGAAAATTTAGAGATACGGAAAGGGCAAAGCCGGCGCACCCTTTCCGGGCACGCCGGCCTGCTCATCCGGTCAGGAGGCGGCGGGAATTTTCCGAAACCCGTCGCACACCTGAGAAACAACAACTACTTGATGTCGACCTTGGCGCCAGCCGCGGTGAGCTGGTCCTTGATCTTCTTGGCGTCGTCCTTGTTGACGCCCTCCTTGACGTTCTTCGGGGCGCCCTCGACCAGGTCCTTGGCCTCCTTCAGGCCCAGGCCGGTGATGGCGCGGATCTCCTTGATGACGTTGATCTTGTTCGCGCCGGCGTCGGCGAGGACGACGGTGAACTCCGTCTTCTCCTCGGCCGGGGCAGCGGCGGCGGCGGCGGGGCCAGCGGCCACGGCAACGGCGGCGGCGGACACGCCCCACTTGCTCTCGAGCTGCTTCACGAGCTCGGCGGCCTCCATCACCGTCAGGGTGGAGAGCTGGTCAACGATCGAATTCAGGTCAGCGGCCATTTCAATGTCCTTCTTTTTCTAGCGGCCTGGCTCCCCATGGGGAGGAAAAGGCCAGAGGTTTGCGGTGGGTCTGCTTCTGGGGGCTATTACTTGGGCTGCTTGTCCACGTTCGCCTGGAGCACGCGGGCCAGCTGGGAGCCGGGGGCCGCGATGGTGCGAACGAGCTTGCCGGCAGGCTGGTTGAGCATGCCGAGCAGCTGGGCGCGGAGCTCGGGCAGACCGGGCATCTTCGCCAGGGCCTTCACGCCCTCGACGTCGACACGGCGGCCCTGCACGGACGCGCTGCGGACCTTGATGGTCTCGAGATCCTTGATGAAGTCCACGAGGATCTTCGCCGGGGCCACGACGTCGTCGTAGCTGATGGCGATGGCCACGGGCCCCACGAAGTCCTGTGCAATGACCTCCACAGGCGTACCCTTCGCGGCGCGCTTGGCCAGCGTGTTCTTCAGGACCTTGTAGTCCACCTTGCCGTCGCGGAACTTCTTGCGCAGCTTGGTCACGGTCTCCACGTTCAGCTTGGAGAACTCCGCGACGATCGCAGTCTGAGCCCTCGAGAACTTCTCGTTGAGCTCCTTGATCAGTTCTTCCTTCTCGCTCTTGATCACTTGGTTTCACCTCCTTACGACACCCACCCGAAGGCGGGCTGGATTACCTGGGCCACGCAAGTGGCAGAGCGAGAGGAGCCCCGTAAGGCACCACACCGCACCTCCAGTCTCGGCAGGGCGACTCTAGGAGTCGTTTGAACCCTGGGTGGTCTTCGTGGCTCCGACCGGTTGTCCGGTTGCCAACGGAGGGCACGAGTCCCACCCCGGGTCCCTGCTGTCTGGGACCAGGGATGTTTGAAGCGCGCCGTCTCATCGACGTGGCGCTTCAATTGCAAAAGCCGGGGCGCTATACCCGCGGCTTCGCGAAACGTCCAGCAAATTATGACTGCCGGCGTCAATCAGACGACGAAGGGGGCCTCCCGGATGAAGAGGCCCCCCACCGTCTGAACCGACGAGTCCCCTGCCCTACCCCTGACTACCGGTGGCGGGCGAGGATCTCGTTGGTGTCGATCTTGATGCCCGGGCTCATGGTGGCGGAGATGGCCACGCCCTTGAGGTAGACGCCCTTGGCGGTGGCCGGCTTGAGCTTCATCACCAGGTCCACCAGGGTGTTGAAGTTCTCGGTGAGCTTCTCCGGGGTGAAGGAGGCCTTGCCGACCTTGACGTGGACGATGCCGGCCTTCTCGGCGCGGAACTCCACCTTACCGCCCTTGGCGTCGCGGACGGCCTTGGCCACGTCCATGGTCACCGTGCCCACCTTCGGGTTGGGCATGAGGCCACGGGGACCGAGCACCTTACCGAGGCGGCCGACCACACCCATCATGTCCGGGGTGGCGATGACGGTGTCGAAATCGAGGAAGCCGCCCTCGATGCGCTTGGCCAGCTCGTCGCCGCCGACCACGTCGGCGCCAGCACCCTCGGCCTCGGTGGCGCGCTCGCCCTTGGCGAACACGGCCACGCGAACCGTGGCGCCCGTGCCGTGCGGGAGGACCACGGCGCCACGGACCATCTGGTCCGCGTGCTTCGGGTCCACGCCGAGGTTGAGCGCCACCTCGACAGTCTGATCGAACTTGGTCCCGCGGAGGGCCGTGGTCTCCTTCAGGAGAGCAAAGCCATCGGCGATGGTGTAGCGCTTGTTGCGGTCCACCTTCGCGATGGCCGCACGGAACTTCTTACCGGTCTGAGGCATGGGAAATATCCTGTTTCAGAAGGGGTGGAGGGAGAGGATCAGACGACTTCGATGCCCATGGAGCGCGCGGTGCCAGCGATGGTGCGCTTGGCGGCGTCCAGAGAACCGGCGGTCGTGTCCTCGATCTTCTTCTTGGCGATCTCCTCGAGCTGCTTCTGGGTGATCTGCCCCACCTTCTCCTTGCCCGGCTTCTTGGCGCCCGAGCCCTTCTTCTTCTCGGTGTGCAGGCCCGCCGCCTTCTTGATGAGGACGGCCGCCGGCGGCGTCTTCAGGATGAAGGTGAAGGAACGGTCCGCATACACGGTGATGATGACCGGGATGATCAGGCCTTCCTTGGCCTCCGCCTGGGTCTTGGCGTTGAACTGCTTGCAGAACTCCATGATGTTCACGCCCTGCTGACCGAGCGCGGGGCCGATCGGCGGAGCGGGGTTCGCCTTACCGGCGGGAATCTGCAGCTTGACCTGCCCTGTGACCTTCTTCATTTGCTGAAAACTGCCTTTCGAGACGGTGGTTCCAACGGGCCGCTTGACGGGCGGCCCTCCCACCCTGGGTATCCCCGAGCGCTCTCACGCCGGGGAAGCTTGCTAGCCGGTGGTCTTCTCCACCTGCATGAAATCGAGCTCCACCGGCGTGGCGCGGCCGAAGATGCTCACGAGCACCTTCACGCGGCCCTTCTCGGCGTTGACCTCTTCCACCGTGCCATTGAAGTTGGCAAACGGCCCGTCGATGACGCGCACGGTGTCGCCGTCGGAGAACTGCACCTTCGGCTTGGGCTTGAGCGTGCCCTCGGAGATCTGCGAGGTGAGCCGGGCCACTTCCTTGTCGGAGATGGGCGTGGGCTGCTCGTTCTGTGCCGCACCGGGGAAACCGGTGATCTTCGGCGTGTTCTTCACCAGGTGCCAGGAGCGGTCATTGAGCTCCATCTGCACGAAGATGTAGCCCGGGAAGAACTTGCGCCGGGACGTCTTCTTCTCGCCCTTCACCATCTCGACGACCTGTTCCATGGGAATCAGGATTTCGCCGAACAGGTCCTGCAACCCCTCGAGACGGATCCGCTCTTCCAGGCTCTTCTTCGCCTGGTTCTCGAAGTTCGAGTAGGTGTGGACCACGTACCATTTCATCGCCATTACAACTTCCCCCAGATGGCGGGTATCCACTCAACCATAAGGTTGTAGGCGAGGGTGTCGATGCAGAAGAGGAGCACGGCCGCCACGACGGAGGCGACGATGACCGCCACGGTCGACGCCTTGGTCTCCGCCCAGGAAGGCCAGGTGACCTTCATCAGCTCGGAAGCCACATCGAGCGAGAGGGCGTGAGTCTTGGGGTACACGTAGGCCCCCACCACGAGCCCCGCGGCGAGCAGGAAGCCCACCAACGTGGAGACCTGCCAGTCGACGCCGTCGATGATGACGGGGTCGCTCCAGCCGGCCCTGGCCCAGATGAGGCCACAGACGTGCTCCAGGAAGAGCGCGAAGATGAGACCCGCGATGAGGAAGAAGATGACCACGAGCCGCTTCGGGTCCATCCCCGAACGGTTCGCCTGCTGGCTGGCCTCGGATGCCGCTGCCATGATTCCTCGCTGACTGAGTACTGCCTGATCCCGGAAACACAGGGACCCCCGGTACGTGGGTACCGAGGGTCCCTGCAACTAACAACTGGCAGGCCAGGAGGGATTCGAACCCCCAACACGCGGATTTGGAGACCGCTGCTCTACCGTTGGAGCTACTGGCCTAAACACCCGACCACAACAACCGAACTAGACCTTACCTTCCTTATGGACGGTATGCTTCCGGTCGCGGGGGCAGTACTTGCTCAACTCGAGCTTGTCCTGGCTCTTCCGCTTGTTCTTGGTGGTGTAGTAGTTCCGCTCCTTGCACTGCGTGCACTCGAGCGAGATGATGCTGCGGTTACCCTTGGGCATGACTTGAACTCGATAAGCACGAGGGGAAAGCTGTTTATCACAGCTCCCCCCTCGGGGTTAACCACCTGCTGGGGCGGGCCGAAGGCTCGCCAGCCAGCTAGGCGATGATCTCGGCCACGACGCCGGCGCCCACGGTACGGCCACCCTCGCGAACAGCGAAGCGCAGCTCCTTCTCCATGGCCACAGGGGTGATCAGCTCCACCTCGATGGCGATGTTGTCGCCGGGCATCACCATCTCGACGTTGTCGGGCAGCTTCACCGTGCCCGTCACGTCCGTGGTGCGGAAGTAGAACTGCGGGCGGTAGCCCTTGAAGAACGGGGTGTGACGGCCACCCTCTTCCTTCGAGAGCACGTAGATCTGCGCCTTGAACTTGGTGTGCGGGGTGATGGAGCCCGGCTTGGCCAGCACCTGGCCACGCTCGAGGTCCTCACGCTTGAGGCCGCGCACCAGCGCGCCGATGTTGTCGCCCGCCCGGCCCTCGTCCAGCAGCTTGCGGAACATCTCCACGCCCGTGACGACCGTCTTCTGCGTCGCACGCAGACCCACCACTTCGATTTCCTCGCCCACCTTGATGATGCCGCGCTCCACGCGGCCGGTGGCCACCGTACCGCGGCCGGCGATGGAGAACACGTCCTCCACCGGCATCAGGAAGGGCTTGTCCGTGGCGCGCTGCGGGGTGGGGATGTAGCTGTCCACCGCCTCCATCAGCTTGAGGATGGACGGCTCGCCGATGTCCGAGGTGTCACCCTCGAGCGCCTTGAGGGCGCTGCCCGGGATGATGGGGATGCTGTCGCCCGGGAACTCGTACTTCTTGAGCAGGTCGCGGACTTCCATCTCCACGAGCTCGCGCAGCTCGGGGTCGTCCAGCATGTCGACCTTGTTCAGGAAGACGACGATGTAGGGCACGCCGACCTGGCGGGCGAGCAGGATGTGCTCACGCGTCTGGGGCATCGGGCCGTCAGCGGCCGACACCACGAGGATGGCGCCGTCCATCTGCGCCGCGCCCGTGATCATGTTCTTCACGTAGTCGGCGTGGCCCGGACAATCGACGTGCGCGTAGTGACGGTTCTTCGTCTTGTACTCCACGTGAGCCGTGGAGATGGTGATGCCGCGCTCGCGCTCCTCGGGCGCCTTGTCGATCTGATCGTACGCGAGGAAGGTCGCGCCGCCGGTCTTCGCCAGCACCTTGGTGATGGCCGCCGTGAGGGACGTCTTGCCGTGGTCAACGTGGCCGATGGTGCCGATGTTGACGTGCGGCAAGCTTCTGTCGAACTTTTCCTTGGACATAACGCTCCCCGAAAAAATGGAGCCCCGAACCAGGATTGAACTGGTGACCTCATCCTTACCAAGGATGCGCTCTGCCAACTGAGCTATCGGGGCTTGTATCTGCGACTACAACACTGGAGCGGGAAATGGGACTCGAACCCACGACATTCAGCTTGGAAGGCTGACGCTCTACCAACTGAGCTATTCCCGCGATGCGGATGGAGGGGGTTGGATTCGAACCAACGAAGGCGTAGAGCCGGCAGATTTACAGTCTGCTCCCTTTGGCCACTTGGGTACCCCTCCGCAACGCCATCCTCAACTACCGTGAAACCACTGTTCTTCCTACTGCTTTTTTGCCCCGGGCCCTCATCCGCGGCCCCGTGCTGGCCGGCGGCGGGATTTGAACCCGCGACCTACTGATTACAAATCAGGTGCTCTACCAGCTGAGCTACACCGGCATCCATCACTCCGGCTGCGTCCCCTACCCGCCCGCCCCACCGACCGGAACCGCCAACCGCCCGTCCCGTCGAGGCGCGCCCTTTTAGAAGTCCCCGCCGTCCAAGTCAAGCGCTTTGATCCAGACGGTTCAACTTCCGGCACCGGGACGTGACGTCCCCCGCTGCCGCGCGGCCTCGTATAGCAGAATCGCCGCAGAAACGGACGCATTCAGGGAACCGACCTGACCGAGCATCGGAATCCCGAGGCGGAAGTCACAGTGCTCCAGCACCCCCTGGCGCACGCCTGCTCCCTCGGCCCCCACCACCAGGGCCAATGGCCCGTCCAGCCGGGCGCTCCACAGGGGCTGGCTCGAATGGGGATCCGCCGCGGCGATCCACACCCCGGCCTCCTTCAGCTCCTCCAGGGTCCGCGAGAGGTTGACCACCCGCGCGACGGGACAGTGCTCCACCGCCCCCGCGGACGCCTTGGCCACCACCCCCGTCACCGGCACCGCCCGGTCCTTGGCGATGACCACCCCGTGCGCCCCCATGGCATGCGCCGAGCGGATGATGGCCCCGAAGTTGTGCGGATCCTGGATGCCGTCCAACACCACCAGCAGCGCGGGCCGCCCGCTCGCCTCGGCCGCCTCCAGCAGATCCTCCAGCTCCACGTATTCGAAGCCTCGCAGCTCGGCCACCACGCCCTGGTGCACGCCCCCATCGGCCATGGCCGCCAGCCGCTCCCGGGGTACCCGCTCCACCCGGATGCCCGAGTCCCTCGCGCGGCTGAAGATCTCCGCCGCCGCCTTCGCGGCGAGCTGCCCCTCGGTCACGAACAGGCGCTCCACCCGCTCCGCGTGCGCTCGCAGGGACTCGAGCACCGGGTTCACCCCGTAGACGTAGCGCTGTTCGCTCCGCTCACGCTCTCCGCCTCGCTCGCGCCCTCCCCCACGCTCCCCGCGCTGCTGCTCCCCACGCTCCCCGCGCTCACTGCCCCTGGACGATCGCTGGCGCACCACGGACTAGAGAACCTCGACGGGCAGGGAGAACGTCTTCTGCTGACGGGCGCACAGCTGCTCCGAGCAGATGAAGAAGGTCAGCTTCGCCTCCAGCGTGCCCTTGCCGGCCGCCGTGGCCTTGAACGGCACCTCGAAGCGGGGATCCACGAACTGCTGCCCCGCCGCCTTCTTGGCCACCGAGTCCTTGAGCGCCAGCTTCTCCTGCGCGGGAGCCAGCTGCGCCCCGCCCTTGAGCTCGAGCTTCAGCGGCGCTTCATCGGAGACGTGCGCCCCCGACTTGCTCTTGATGGACAGCACGAACACGCCCTGCTCTCCCGCCTTCACCTTGGTGGAGGTGCCCTCCGTGCTCACCTCGTAGAGGGTGGTTGGATCCACCTGTCCCTCGGCGTGGACCTGGGTGCTGGCAATGGCCACCAGCGCGGCGGCCAGAGAGGTGATGCGTCGCAAGTGCAGCATGGTTCGTTCTCCTCACGGAAAATCGGGGGGCACCCTATCACCGAGCCTCCGACGCCCGGGGACCTCTTTCTGTTCACGCCTCGCCCGCGGTGGCCTTGGGCGTCCGCTTGCGCCGGGACGGAGCCCCCGGCTCCGGCTCCGGCAGGCCCACCCTCGGCCCTCCGGCCGCCAGCTCCTCGGCGCGCTGGATGATGATGCCGGCCAGATCCAACCCCGTGGCCGCCTCCATCTCCGGGATGGCCGGCGAGCTGTTCACCTCGAACACCTTGGGGTGCCCCTCCTGCACGTCCAGCAGATCCACCGCCGCCACCTCCAACCCCACCAGCGTGGCCGTCCGCTCCGCCGCCAGCCGCTGGGACTCCGTCAGCTCGATGCGCTCCAGCCGGGCCCCCCGGTTGAGCGTGTAGGACAGCCGCCCGAACCGCGGCCGGCGCCGCACCGCCGCCACCGCCCGGCCTCCCACCACCACCACCCGCACGTCCTGCCCCGTGTTCTGCACGTACTGCTGCATGACCAGGTTGTGCCCCAGCCCGAGGATGGCCTCGAGCGCCGCCTCCAGCGACTGGAGGCTCTCGCACACCATCACCCCGTGCTTCTCCTGGCCCTGCAGCAGCTTCACCAGCACCGGCACTCCGCCCACCAGGCCCACCATGGCCTTGAGGTCCGCGGCGTCACGCGCCATCACCGTCGCCGGGATGTCGATGCCGTGTGCCGATAGCAGCTGCAGCGAGCGCATCTTGTTGCGCGACTCGGCGATCGCCCGCGCCGTGTTCACCAGCGGAACCCCGCACATGGCGAACTGGTTCACCACCGCCAGGCCGTAGTTGCTGATGGACTGCGCGATGCGCGGGATGACCACGTCGCACGCGGACAGCTTGCGGCGCCGGTAGTAGAGGTTGGCGCGCTGCCCATCCAGGTGCATCTCCACCCGGACCGGGTTGAGCACACGCACCTGGTGCCCTCTCGCGCGCCCGGCCTCGACCAGACGCTTGGTGGATGAAATGGAGGCGGAGCGCGAGAGGATGGTGATCTTCATGGGGGCGGCCCGGGCGGGCGCCGGAGACATAGCCCCGGCCCCTCACCGCGTAAAGCCGCCCCCGCGGGCGACACACCTTACGGCGTGACGACGGCCCGCACTTCGATCTTCACCGGGTTCGCCGACGTGGAGTTCTTGATGCGCTCACACGTGGAGCCCGCGAAGGTGATGCCCGTGGACGTCAGGTTCCAGGTGTCCGCCCCCGAGGAGAGACGTTCCTCGTTGACGTAGACCACCACCAGATCCTTGTTGGCCGGGACCTGCGCACTGGACTCGAAGGTCAGCACGCAGGGATCCTTCACCAGCACCTTCTCGCTGATCTGCCGCAGGGCCGCCACCAGCTCCGCCCTGTTGCTCGCCTGATAGAAGCGGCGGCCGCACAGGCCCTTGGCCGTCTCGCACGTGTCACCCGTGCCGCAGTCCGCGTCCACCTTGCACGTGCGGGGGAACGCACCCGCCTCGGCCATGCCGTTGAGAGTCGCCGCGCCCCGCTTGCCGGACTCGGTGGTGGCGTTGAAGTCCGCGCCGAAGCCAATGACGATCGTCTTGATCTGCCTGGCACCCAGCGCCTGCACCGCCGCCACCGACGCGTTCGTGTCGAGGCAGCCAATCTCCTTGGCATAGGTGCAATCCGACAGCGTGCAGAAGCAGGCCGTGTTCGGATAGGCCGGCGCGAACGTGTCGTTGCAGTTGGGCAGACCGTCCGTCAGCAGCAGCACCAGGTCCTCGCGGTCCGTCTCCAACGCGGAGCCCACGAACTGCAGGCTCTTGCTGGTGGGCGTACCACCCTGCGGCATCGTCCCCGTCGCCGAGTAGTTCTTGATGGAGAGGATCTCGTTCTTGACCTCCTGCGCTTTGGCCGCGAGCGTGGCGTCGTCATCCGTGTCCGCCTCGGGCAGCGAGATGCGGATCTTCGTCGTGGAGCCGCACGAGGAATCGCTCGGATAGGTCGCGAGCCCCATCCGCGCGATGGTGCCGCTGGTGGAGAGGAAGTCCTGCATCGCCGCCTGCAGCTCGCTCCAGCGCGTGGGGCACACGTTGGTGTCGCACGGACGCGAGTCGCCACAGCGCACGCCGCCCGGGTTGCACGCCGGCAGCGACGGGTTCACCGGGTCCGTCATCGAGCCCGACGTGTCCACCAGCAGCATCAGGTTCGGCTTGCGAGCACGCGCCTCGATGCTCCGCGTCTCCGTCGTCTGAGAGATGGCCAGTGGCTCCACCGGCTCGAAGTCATACGTCTGGCAACCGGTGGCGAGAACACCACCGATGGTGCCCAACACCAGGGCCCTCAGGAGAGTCAGCTTGGCGCGCATAAGATTTAGAAGTCGCTCCTCGGAATCCGAAACGCACCGAGGATACCCTCTCCCGCGCACCCACGGCCAGCAGCAATCCAGTGCCTACCTAGAGGGCAAGGGTGCGTGCACCTGCCGTCAGCCGCCACAGCGACGCCAGCCCCATCACCTCGTCCAGCGTCCCCTTCAACTCCTCAGGCGCGTATCCGCAGATTCTTACCGTGGTGTCACACGCCACCAGCTTCGCCCCCAGCGCCCGCGCCTCCTCCAGCATCCGCGACGGCACCGGAACCCCCAGCCCCTCCGCCCGCGCACTCTCCGACAACTCCTTCTCCGTGTGCGGCAGACCAAAGCTGCCCCTCACCAACGCACGCAAGGCGTCGAAGGCGAAGACGAAATACACATCGTCCCCCATCGCCGCCGCGGTGATTCCCATCGAGGCGGCCTGGAACGCGGGCTCATACGTGGCGTGCTGCAGGAAGAAGAAGACCCGTCCGGCCATAAGGCGCGCGACAATACAAGAATCCACTTTCAGCAAAAGGCACTCGGGGTGCGTCGAATCCACCCGGCCCTCCGGCCTATAAACAGGCTCCGTTGATGTCCTGACGCGGGAGCTCCCCCATGTCCTTCTCCCCACTGCCATCCCCGGCTCGCGCCGCCTCGCGCCAACGTCCGGGGCGTTCATCCCTGGCTTCCACCTGCGCGCTCGCAGCGTTGCTCCTGACGGGATCCTCCCACTTCGGCCAGGCCTCCGCCGCCCTGATGCCGCCCTCCGCGCCCAGCTCGCCCCAGCCCCGCGGCACCCTGCACGAGGAGATCCTTCGCCTGCTCGACAGTTCCGAGGCATTCCCTCGTGAGGCCGAATGGGCCCGGCTCGGTCCCGAAGCCCTCTCCGAGCTCCTCGGGCTCGCCAGCAACCCGAAGGCCCCCGAGCCCCAGCGCTCCCGCGCCGTCGCCGCCATGGCCGTCGTCTCCCACCCCGAGGCCTCCCTCCGCCTTCAGGAGCTCCTGCGCAGCAAGGCCCAGCCTTCCTCCGTTCGCGCCGCCGCCACCCTCGCGCTCGGCCGCCGCGCGGGTCTCGAGGCCGTTCCCGTCCTCGCTCCCCTCCTCGCCGACCCGAATGAGCAGGTGCGTGCCACCGCCGCGCAAGTTCTCGGGCGCGTGGGAGGGACCGAGGTCCGCAAGGCCCTGGAGGAACGGCTTCCCCTCGAGGAGAGTCTGGCTGTTCGCGAGGCCATCCAGCAGGGGCTCAGTTACATCGAGCCGTAGGTCGCACGGGCTCGCCTCGCGTAGACCCTCACCCCAGCCCTCTCCCAGAGGGCAGGGGAAAAGCATCTAAAGGGCAAGGAAATCAGTGACTTGGCAGGTGGCCCACCTGCCAGGTCAGACTGGCTCCATAGGGTGGCTCCCATATGGGGGCGGCAATGGGGCAGGGCGAGGGAGAGGGCGGGCAGGTCGTTGAGCTGATTCTCAAGCACTTCGGCACGCTGAGGGACCCGCGTGTGGCGCGTACCAGACGGCATGCACTGCTCAACGTGCTGGTGATGGCGCTGTGTGGAGTGATAGCCGGGGCAGACGGGTGGAAGCAGCTGGCGCTGTTCGCCAGGACGAGGGCCAGATGGTTCGCCACCTTCTTGGAAATTCCACATGGAGTGCCCAGCGCGGACACATTTCGCCGGGTGTTTTGCGCACTCAGGCCCCAGGCCTTCGAGGCGTGCTTCCGCAGCTGGGTACAGGAGATGGCCCAGACACTGCGCGAGGAGGTAGTGGCGGTGGACGGCAAGAGCGTGCGAGGCGCCTTGGGCAAGGCGCTGGCGGGCTCACCGCTGCACCTGGTGCACGTGTGGGCCACGCAGCAGAGGTTGCTGCTGGCACAAGCGGCTGTGCAGGGGGCGCCCGGGGAGGTGAAGGCCATACCCGAGCTGCTGGCGCTGCTGGACTTGAAGGGGGCGGTGGTAACGGTGGACGCCAACGGGTGCACGGCCCAGGTAGCCCAGGCCGTGGTGCAGGCCCAGGCCGACTACGTGCTGTGTCTCAAGGGCAACCGCGGGCCGCTGTACGCGTATGTGCAGGACTTGTTCGCCCCAGTGCGTGAGGGCCAGGCGCGTGCCCGGGTGGACTCCCACTCTCGCAGCGAAGAAGAGGGGCATGGCCGGCACGAGGTGCGCAGTGCCTGGGCTGTTGCCCTCAAGCTCGAGGCTTGTCCCAAGTCGGCCTCCACATGGCCCAAGCTCAAGACGGCCGTCATGATGCGGCGTGAGCGCACCCAGGGCGGCAAGACGCAGGTGCAGTGGCACTACTACCTCACCAGCCTGCCACCCAAGGCGCGCAAGCTCGCCCGAATCATCCGCACCCACTGGGGCGTGGAGAATGGCCTGCACTGGAGCCTGGACGTGTGCCTGGGCGAGGACTCGCGCCGCATCCGCGACCACAACGGCGCTCAGAACTTCGCGCTGCTCAGCCGCATGGCCTTGACCGCTCTGAGGCGAGAGTCGACGGAAAAACCGGGCGTGCCCAGCCGACGCAAGCTGGCCGGCTGGGACAACGATTATCTGCTACGCGTCTTGATGGCCGTATTTACTGACCTTTAGATGCGTTCGCCCTGCCCAGAGGGAGAGGGGGTTCACGCGGGCTCAACCTGGGGTCCGAGGCACCCTCACCCCCGTCCCCTCTCCCGGTGGGCGAGGGAGAGGAGGGGCACGGTGGGACTCGGGCTCTCCTGGTGGCCGGGGGAGGAGACTCTCGCATCGGCCCCGGCCTTCCGTTAGATGGGGGCCATGCGCCCCACCGTCCTCCTCTTCGACATCGATGGCACCCTCGTCACCACCGGCGGTGCCGGCCGACGCTCCATGGCGCTCGCCTTCCAGGCCCTCCACGGCCGCCTCGATGCCTGTGACTCCTTCAGCATGTCCGGCATGACCGACCACGCCATCGTCCGCAAGGCGCTCGGCTTCATCGGCGTCCACCCCTCCCCCGACGCCATCTCCGCCGTCATCGACTCCTACCTCCTCCACCTCGCCCAGGAGGTCCCCCTCGTCGATGAGCGCGACTACCGCCTCCACCCCGGCATGCGCGAGGCCGTCGACGCCGCCCTCTCCCGCCCTGGTTTCGCCGTCGGACTCGGCACTGGCAATGTCCGCCAGGGCGCTCGCATCAAGCTCGAGCGCGTCCGCATCCATGACCGCTTCTCCTTCGGCGGCTTCGGTTGCGATCACGAGGACCGCGTCGAGCTCATCCGCCACGGCGCCCGGTCCGGCGCCTCCCAGCTCGGCGTCCCCCTCCAGGAGTGCCGCGTCGTCGTCATCGGCGATACCCCCAAGGACGTCGCCGCCGCCAAGGGCATCGGCGCCACCTGCATCGGCGTCGGCACCGGCAGCTTCACCCCCGACGCCCTCCTCGCCTCCGGCGCCGACTACGCCTTCCCTGACTTCTCGGCCCGCGAAGCGCTCGCCGCCCTGCTCGACGGACGCTGAGCCCCGCCCCCTCCCTCCCCCCGGGTGTGGTATCTCCCGCCCCCCCCGCTCCAGCTCCCGAGGAGGCCCCTCCCCATGTCGCTGTCCACCCTCGAAGCCTACGATCTCGTCCGTTTCGCCGAGGCCATCGACTCGCGCCTCGCCGCCGCCGACGAGCTGCTCGCGGGCCGCCCGGGTCTGGAGCGCGAGAAGGAGTGGCTCGCCACCGCCATCCAGATCGTCCGCACCGAGCGCGCCCCCGCCCCCGCCCTCCTCGAAAAGGTCCGCGACCTGCCCGAGCTCGAGGAGGTCCGCGAGGAGTTCTCCTTCACCCTCCAGAACCTCTGGGTCGACTCCCTCGAGAAGCTCCACGCCGGCATCACCTTCTGCGCCAGCAGCCGCGCCCCCGTCATCGAGGCCCTCTTCCCCCACCTCAAGTTCCCCCAGCTCCGCCGCGCCTCCCGTGAGGCCATCCAGGAGTTCGGCGCCGGCTACGAGCGCCGCCTCAAGTCCTCCTACGTCTCCCGCATCCTCGCCCGCGACGACTTCTCCTTCGTCCGCCCCGTGCTCGATCAGGTCGCCACCGCCTACTCCACCTGGCAGGCCTGCTTCGCCCCCGTCCAGCTCCCCCACGAGCAGGCCGCTCCCCTTCGTGCCGAGCTCATCGCCCTCGGCAAGAAGCTGGATGTCGCCCTCCGTCAGGCCCGCTGCCTCGCCGAGGCCTCCCTCGCTCCCATCCCGGATGCCTTCGAGAACTCCGGCCTCGCCGCCAAGCCGCGCAAGCGCGCCGCTCGCGGGCTGCCGTTCATCGACTCGGCCGAGCTGGGTGCTCCCGAGGCCACCACCTCCGAGACCGAGGCCGCCGACGTCGCGCCCCTCGAGCCCGACTCCGTCGAGCCCAGTGCCGCCGAGTTGGCCGAACTCGCCGCGCTCTCCGGGGCCGCTCCCGCCGAGCCGGAATCCCCGGGCGATGCACCCGTCGCCAGCGACGCTCCGGCAGAGCCTCCTCCCGCTCTCGAGGCCACCGCCGCTCCCACTCCCGAGGCCCCGCAGGCTCCCGAGCCCACTCCCGCTCCCCCGGCCGCCGAGCCTCCGAAGGCGCCCTCCAAGCGGGGACGCAAGAAGAACGATTCCAAGTCCACCTCGGAACCGGCCTGAAAGCAGTGGCCACCGGCCACCGTTAGGAGGATTCGGCCATGGCCGACGTCGCCCTTCCCATCGATCCCCTCCTGCCCGAGATCGTCGCCACCCTGCGCGGCGCGAGCTCGCTCGTGCTCGAGGCCCCTCCCGGCGCCGGCAAGACGACCCGCGTCCCCCGCGCCCTGCTCGAGGCCGGCCTCGGTCACGGCAAGGAGATCGTCGTCCTCCAGCCCCGCCGGCTCCCCACCCGCCTCGCCGCCCAGCGCGTCTCCGAGGAGATCGGCGAGCGCGTCGGCGAGACCGTCGGCTACCAGGTCCGCTTCGAGGACATCCGCGGCCCCAAAACCCGGCTCTCCTTCGTCACCGAGGGCGTCCTCGGCCGCCGCCTCCTCTCCGACCCCACCCTGCGTGACGTCGGCGCCGTCGTGCTCGACGAGTTCCACGAGCGCCACCTCTCCGCCGACATCTCGCTCGCCCTCCTGCGCCGCCTCCAGCAGGGCCCCCGGCCCGACCTCAAGCTCGTGGTCATGTCCGCCACGCTCGAGGCCGCCCCCATCAGCGCCTACCTCGGCAACTGCCCCACCCTGCGCTCCGAGGGCCGCCGCTTCGACGTCAGCCTCGAGTACCTCCCCACCGCCGACGACCGCTACCTCGATGCCCAGGTCCTCTCCGGCATCAAGCGGCTCCATGCCAATGGTCTCGATGGCGATGTGCTCGTGTTCCTCCCCGGCGCCGGGGAGATCCGCCGCGCCATGGACGCCTGCTCCGAGTTCGCCGGGCGCCACGGCATCGACCTGCTCCCCCTCCACGGCGACCTGCCCCCCGCCGAGCAGGACCGCGCCGTGCGCCGCAGCTCGCGCCGGAAGATCATCCTCTCCACCAACGTCGCGGAGACCTCCGTCACTATCGACGGCGTCGCCGCCGTCATCGACTCCGGCCTCGCCCGCGTCGCCTCGCACTCGCCCTGGTCCGGCCTGCCCATCCTCAAGCTCTCCAAGGTGAGCCGGGCCTCCGCCACCCAGCGCGCCGGCCGCGCCGGCCGTACCCGCTCCGGCCACTGTCTCCGCCTCTACACCCAGCACGACTTCGACGGCCGCCCCGAGCAGGACGCCCCCGAAATCCGCCGCATGGACCTGGCCGAGACCGTCCTCTCCCTGCGCGCCGCTGGCATCACCGACCTCGCCTCCTTCCCCTTCTTCGAGGCCCCTCCCGCCCCCTCCCTCGAGGCCGCCGAGAGCCTCCTGCGCCGCCTCGGCGCCGTGGCCTCCAACGGGACCGTCACTCCCGTGGGCCAGCGCCTGCTGCGCTTCCCCCTCCACCCGCGCCAGGCCCGCATCATCGTCGAGGGTGAGAAGCGCGGCGTCGGCGCGGACGCGGCCCTGCTCGCCGCCCTCGTCGGTGAGCGCGACATCCGCCGCGAGGCCCGCACCAACCTCTCCGGCCCCGGCCGCGCCGCCAACGTCGTCGCCGGGCCCTCGGATCTGCTGGAGTTGCTCGAGCGCTTCCGCCAGGCCGAGCGCTCCAACTTCTCCTCCGGCCGCGTGCAGTCCCTCTCCCTCGAGCAGGGCGCCGTGCAGGCCGTGGATCGCGTGCAGCGCCAACTCCGGCGCGCCGTCCGCGAGCAGGGGCAGCGGCCCTCCCGCCCCGAGGACGTGGAGCAGGCCCTCATGCTCAGCGCGCTCGCCGGCTACCCGGACCGCGTCGCCCGCCGCCGCAAGCCCCGCTCCCCCGAGCTCCTCCTCTTCGGCGGCGGCACCGCCCAGCTCTCCGACGTCAGCGTCGTCCAGGAGCCCGAGCTGATGATCGCCGTCGACGCCGAGGAGCGTCCCGGCCGCGGCGTCATCATCCGCATCGCCAGCGCCGTCGAGCCCGAGTGGCTCCTCGACCTGTACCCCGATGCCCTCGAGGAGGTCGACGCCCTCCAGTGGAACCCCTCCTCCAAGCGCGTCGAGCGCATCACCCGCCTGGCCTACGGCAACCTCGTCCTCGAGGAGACACGGACCCCCGCGCCGCCCTCCGAGGCGGCCGCCCGCGTCCTCGTGGAACAGGCCCTCGCCGCCGGCCCCGGCCGCTTCGCCGACCCCGAGGCCCTGCTGCAGTGGCGCACCCGCGTCGCCCTGCTCGCCCAGGCCTTCCCCGAGGCCGGGTTCCCCACCGTCGACGACGCCTTCATGCGCGACTCGCTTGCCTCGCTGTGTGCGGGTGCTCGCAGCTTCGCCGACCTCGAGGGGGTTTCCCTGCTCGACGCGCTCTACTCCCGGCTCTCCGGTGAACAGGCCCGCCTTCTCTCCAACCACGCCCCCGAGAAGGTCTCCCTCCCCGGTGGCCGTACCGCCAAGGTCCACTACGAGCCCGGCAAGCCCCCCTGGGTCGAGTCACGCCTCCAGGACTTCTTCGGCATGGCCCAGGGCCCCAGCGTCTGCGCTGGCAGGGTGCCGCTCGTGCTTCATCTGCTCGCGCCCAACATGCGCGCCGTGCAGGTCACCACCGACCTCGCCGGGTTCTGGGAACGGCATTACCCCTCCCTCCGCAAGGAGCTGTGCCGGAAGTACCCGAAGCACAGCTGGCCCGAGGATCCGCGCCATGCGCAGACTCCGGCCGAACGTGGCCGGCGCATTTGAGGGGAAACGGGGGGCAACCCGAGGCCTCGATACCCTCACCCCGTCCCTCTCCCGAGGGGAGAGGGGTAGTTGACGCGGTGGGGTAGTTGGCGCGGTGGGGTGGTTGGCGCGGTGGGTTGTTGGCGCCGCTCGCTACAGCCTCTTGCGCATCTCCAGGTGGTCGATTCCCGCTTCCTGGAAGACCTCGCCCAGCGGCTCGTAGCCCTGCTTCTTGTAGAACTCCAGCGCGTACAGCTGCGAGTGCAGCATGATCCCGCTCACTCCCCGCCGGCGCGCCTCGTCCTCCAGCGACGTCAGCAGCATCGCGCCCACTCGAGCCTTCCGGTGCGCCTTCAGCACCGCCATGCGCCCGATCTGCCCCCACGTCCCCGTCTCTCCCGGCGGCGGCTCGGCCAACATCACCAGGCGCCCCGTTCCAATGGCGTGCCCACCCTGGAACGCCAGCACGTGGTACGCCTTCGCATCCTCGGCGTCCCGCTCGATGCCCTCGGGTACGTGCTGCTCCTCGATGAACACCACCTCGCGGATGGCGAGCGCCTGAAACAACTCAGCCTCAGTCTTGATCTGAGCGATGGTGACGGGCGGCTGGGGGGTCTCCGGGGTCGACATGGCCCGGTCAAGGTACACAAATCCCGGCGGTGCAAACAGACGAAAAGGCACCCCGGCGTGCTAAGCGCCCCCCCGACTCGATGCTCCCCATCCAGGCCACCGGACGCCTCCCCCTCGTCGGTTTCTACGCCCTCTATTTCGGCACCGTCGGCATCACCCTCCCCTTCCTCCCCGCCTACCTGAAATCCCTGACCCTCTCCGTCTCCCAGGTCGGCCTCCTCCTCTCCCTCAACCCCCTGCTCTCGCTCGGTGCCCCTCACTTCTGGGGTTACCTCGCCGATCGCACCGGCCGCCCCAGCCGCGTCCTCACCGCCATCTGCGCCGGCGCCTGTCTGGGCTTCCTCCCCCTCCTCTTCGTCGACCGCTTCCCCACCCTCCTCGTCACCCTCGCCGCCTACGCCTTCTTCGCCTCCTCCATCACCCCCCTCATCGACAGCCTCGCCCTCCAGCACGTCGCCCAGGCCGGTGGCTCCTACTCACACCTGCGCCTCTTCGGCTCGCTCGGCTTCATCCTCTCCTCCACCTTCTTCGGCTTCGCCGTGGACTCCGTGGGCCGCGCCACCGTGCTCGCCGCCCTCGCCCTCCTGGTCACCCTCACCCTCTGGAGCGCCACCCTCCGCGACTCCGGCGGCCCCCCGGCCCAGGTTCCCGTCCACCCGCTCGCCGGGCTCCAGCTCCTCGCCGACCGGGAGCTGCGCTGGCTGCTCGCCGCCTGCGCCCTCCACTGGCTCGCCTGCGCGCCCTACCACGCCACCTTCTCCATCTTCGTCGGCTCGCTCGGACTGCCCCCCTCCATCGTGGGCATCTCCGTGGGGCTCGGGGTCGCCGCCGAGCTGGGCGTGATGCTCCTCTATCCCCGCATCGCCCACCGCATCGCCCCCCAGCACCTCCTGGCGATCTCCTTCGCCGCCAGCACCCTGCGCTGGGCCGGCCTCTCCCTCACCTCCTCGCCCGCCGTCATCGTGGCCCTCTCCCTCTTCCACGGCCTGTCCTTCGGCGCCTTCTACGTGGCCAGCATCGCCTTCGTCGCCCGCCGCGTCCCCGCCCACCTGCGCGCCTCCGGCCAGGGCCTCTTCGCCGCCATCACCTTCGGCGTCGGCGGGCTCGTGGGCTACTCCTCCGCCGGGGCCGGCTACGACTGGCTCGGCGGCCACCGCCTCTTCGCCACCGCCGCCGTCCTCGAGCTCCTCGCCGCCGCGCTCGTCCTGCGCATCAGTCCCCAGGAGCCCCGCCTCCCGGCGTGATAACCTCCGCGCGATGCGATCCGCTCTCCTCGCACTCGCCCTCTGCCTCATTTCCGTCCCCGCCGCCGCTCAACCGGAGGTCTTCTTCGGCTCCGGTAATGACGTGCCCAACATCAAGGAGGAGGACTTCGACCGCCGCTTCCTCAGGACCGGCGTGTACCAGGCCCTCGTCCAGGGTACGCGGGATCCCAACTGCGCCCAGCTCGTCGGCGGGCTGCTCACACTGCTCGGGGAGACCGCGCCCCTGCTGCACAAGCGCGACGAGAACTTCTACCTGGACCCCCTGCTCGTCCAGGCCCTCAACACCCAGCTGAGCACCCCGCGCTTCCAGGCCAACGCGTACCTGGTGGCCATGGTGCGCCGCGTGCTGATCGACCGGAAGCTGCCCCCCAACTGGTTCCAGACCGCGGCCGCCCTCGGGCCCGTGGTGCTCACCATCGACGTGGGCAAGCTGCGCTTCCTCTCCGAGGGCCTCCAGCCCATCGACAGCTTCTTCCTCACCCTGCCCGCCCTGCGTGAGCGCTATGAGATCGAGGTGCTCCGCGCCAACGCCACCGCCGCCCGCTCCGCCGAGAAGATGTTCCGCGAGAGCTACCTCGACCGGCAGGTGGCCTTCGGCGGCCTGGAGCTGATCGACCTCGACATCGAGCAGCCCAAGAAGAAGAAGGCGCCCAAGAAGCGCCGGGGCCAGCCCGTCATCGACGAGGAGCCCGAGGCGCCCACGGCCGTGGCGAAGATGGTGTGGTACCCGACCGCCGCCGACGAGGGAGAGCTCAACCCCTTCGGCACGCCGAAGAAGCGCTTCAGCGTCAACATCACCGCGAAGCTCGCGCCCCAGCAGTACCTGGACCTGAGCCGCATCCCCAAGGGCACCCAGCTGATGGTGCGCGGGCGGTTCTGGGGCTTCAAGAAGGCGGTGGACGAGCTGGAGCTGCGCGACGGGCTCATCTTCCAGGACCGCAACTGGTCCCAGGGCAACGTCCTGGCCGATCCCAACGCCGTGGCCCGCTGCCCCCTCGCCGTCAACGATCTGATGGGCGCGGCCCCGGCGCAGTCGGGCGCCTTCGGCCAGCCGAGCCGGTAGCGCTGGAGCCCGCGCGCCTCCCCTCCACCCGGAGGCGCGCCGCTCCGGACTCAGGCTATTGCGCGAGGGACGGGGACGCGGCCGGAGCCGACCGGGCCGCCGCGGCCCGCCACATCATGGGCGCCGTCACGAGCTGGAAGGCGCCAAAGGTGGCGTTGAGGGGCAGCCACTGGAAGTAGAAGAACTGCGCCTGCAACCACCACTGCACCATCAGCGAGATGTGCATCACGAGCGTCGTCGTGGTGATGCCCACCATCAGCGCGATGCCGGCCTGCCGCCGCACCAGCAACAGCACCAGCGTCAGCGGGTTGAGCACCGTGAACGCCTTGGACAAGGCGCTCCACACCAGCGGCATGGAGGCACCGGGCGCCGGTCCCGTGGTGTTCAGCGTCAGGCCGTTGGTCACCACATCGAGGACGTGGAGGGCGGAGGCCACGGTGAAGCAGAGGCAGTAGATGACGAAGAAGAGGGTCTCGGTGCGGCGCGAGAGGATCCGGGGGGGCTTGGTGCTGGAATCGGCGCTCATGGGGAGGCCGACACTAGCCTTGGGTCCGTGGCCACGTCACCGGGGGGAGGCGTCCCGCTGGTGAGCTTCCCGTCCACGGCCCGGGAGTCCATCCCCGGGCTCCTCCGTCGAGCGCCTCCTGGCATGGGCCGTGCTCGCCCTCGGGGACCACCCCCAGCGCCGCGAGGAACCATGAAGGTCGACGGACACCCTGAGGCAGCGCCGGCCCGGCCGGCCTCGGACAAGGGACGTTTCCAGGAAGTGCTGAAGAAGACCCCTCCAGAGGCGAAGGCCCCCACCCCGGGAGCACTGGCCGCCCGGACCCCCGCGGCCGCCACCCGGGGAGCCACTGGCGCCCTGGCCTCCATGGGGCTGGCGCGGATCCCCCAGCGAGGTGCCTTCGCCAGCGCCGAGCACCTCGGCCAGGTCCGCCAGGGCCTCAATGCCGAGGCCCACCGGCTCCGGGACGTGCGCGGAGACGCCCACCAGACGCAGCAGGAGCGGGTGCAACAGCGCGTGACCGACCTCATCGCCCGGGAGCTCGCACGGGAGCCACGCCCCGAGCCGGTGGCCCCCCGCGCCTCGCCCCCCTCGCCGGGCCCGGAGACTCCGCCCCCGCTCCCCTCCGCGGAGGCCCTCTCCGCCGCGGGAGGCGCGCAGCCGGGAGGCGCTGGAGGACCGGCGGCCGTGGAGACGCCGTCCCCCGCGGTCCGCGTGCAGGCGGCCCTGGAGCTCATCGAGCAGATCGAGGTGTTCGTGAAGTCGCAGCGGCCCGCGCTGGCGATGCGCCTGGGCGGCACGCTGGACGCCACCGTGGAGGTGGAGCGCACGGGCGAACGGGAGGTGTCCCTGCGCATCCAGGGGAGACGCGGGTGCCTTCCCCAGAAGGACCTGGCGCGCATCCGCGACGAGCTGGCCGCACGCGGGCTGAAGCTCAGCGCCTTGCTGGCCTCCTGAGACGGACTCCGGACATGCGAAAGGCCCTGCCGCCTCTCGGCGGAGGGCCTCGGACACCATCCCCCGGCCCGCTCCCAGACGGAGAGGGCACACGGGGCGACGGGCCTACTTGCCGGGCTTGGCCTCGAGCATGTTCCGCTTGCCCTTCTTGTCCTTGAACTCCTCGGCCTCGGGCAGGGGCGCCTTCTTCTCCGCGATGTTCGGCCACTGGGTGGAGTACTGCGCGTTCAGCGCCTTGTACTCCGAGTACTCGGCGGGCAGATCCGACTCGGGGAAGATCGCCTTGGTCGGGCACACCGGCTCACACGCACCGCAGTCGATGCACTCGTCCGGGTGGATGACCAGGAAGTTGGCGCCTTCGTAGAAGCAGTTGACCGGGCAGACCTCGACACAGTCGGTGTACTTGCACTTGATGCAAGGCTCGGTGACCACGTAAGCCATTGAAATATCTCCTCTTGGACTGAGTCCGTGCGCGCGCGCACAGTACATGGGTTGGGACGGGGGGGGCACGCCCTAAATGGAGTACCCCTAGAGCCTACTCATCCCAGGAGCCCCTGGGCACGCATCAGTTCGGCTACCAGGATCGCTCCCTTGGCCGCTCCCATCTTCGTGTTGTGGGAGACGAGCAGGTACTTGAAGCCGTTTTCCAGCACGCCGTCCTCGCGCACCCGGCCCACCGTGGTGGCCATGCCCGCGTGCGTGTCCCGGTCCAGCCTCGGCTGCGGACGGAAGGGATCCTCCAGGACCTCGATCCAGCGCGGCGGCGCGGACGGCAGGTTGCGAGACACCTCGGCGCCCCGCCACTCGCGCATGGCCTGCACCACCTCCTGCACGGAGGCCTTGCGGGCCAGCGACACGAAGACGGACTCGGTGTGGCCCTCCATCACCGCCACGCGGGTGCAGGTGCACGACACCCGCACGTCGTGCGAGGTGATGGCGGCCCCCGCGGCGTCCAGCGAGCCGAGGATCTTCTTCGTCTCCACCTGGACCTTCTCCTCCTCCTTGGGGATGAAGGGGATGACGTTGTCCAGGATGTCCAGGCCGATCACGCCGGGCGAGCGGCCCGCGCCGGACATGGCCTGCATGGAGGTCATCACCACCGCCTTGATGCCGAAGCGCTCGGCCAGCGGGGCCAGGGTGATGGCCATGCCGGTGGTGGTGCAGTTGGGGATGGGGACGATGTAACCCTTCCAGCCCCGGCGCTTCTGCTGCTCGCGCACCAGCCGGGCGTGATCGGCGTTCACCGGGGGGATGAGCAGCGGCACGTCCGCCTCGTAGCGGAAGGCGCTGGCCGCCGAGAACACGGGGATGTCCCGCGCGAGCCGGGGCTCCATCTCCTTGGCCACGTCCGACTCCACCGCCGAGAAGGCGATGTCGTAGTCCCGGGCCTGGACCTCCTCACCACTCACCACCTTCATCTTCGCGATCGACTCCGGGAGCGCCTCGGGGACGAACCAGGCCGTCATCCCGTTGGAGGCTTTGAGCGCCTCGGCGTAGGCCTTGCCCGCGGAGCGCGGCGAGGCCGCCAGTCCGGTCAGCTCGATGGAAGGGTGATCCTTCAGCGCGGCGATGAACTGCTGGCCGGCGAGTCCAGTGGCGCCGATCAGGACGGCACGAAGCTTGGCCATGGTGTCAGAGACTCCCTTTCTCGTGGGGGTCGAGAGATGGCGGGTCCTTTACACCCTTTGGCGCCGGACTTCTACGCACCGCGGCGGACACGGCCCCCTGTAGGGCTCCCCACAGGGCTCAGCACAGCCCGCCCGCCGAGGCATCCGACAGGTGGCTCTCGGTCGGTAGCCCGTGGGTGATCCACCCCTGGAGGCCCCCGTCCAGACAGACCGCGTTGAGCCCCTTGTGGTTGAGCAGGCGGCAGGCCCGGCGCGCATCGGAGCCGTCCGGGGAACACCCACACACCACGATCAGCTCGTCGTCGGGGAGGACCTCCGCGTCCCGTAGAATCTCCTCGAAGGGCATCCACAGGGCACCGGGGATATGGAGACCGTAGCGATCCCAATCCTCGGGATCTCTGCAGTCGAGCACGAGCACTTCCTCGTCTCCGAGCCGCACATAGAGCTCGGTACAAGGCATACGGGGATCCACCACCCGGACCTCCTGCTGCGGTGTCTGTCCCGCAGAACGAGGAGCCCCCTCATTCCCTTCCCGGGAGCCTGCCCGCCCGCCCCGGACCGCGCCCGCCTAGAGACCGAGCTGCTTGGCGATGATCTCGTTCATGATCTCGCTGGTGCCGCCACCGATGGGGCCCAGGCGCGCGTCCCGCCAGTGGCGCTGGATGTCGTACTCCATCATGTACCCGGCGCCGCCGTGCAGTTGGAGGCACGCATCGGCCACCCGGCAGGCCGTCTCGGTGGCCACCTTCTTGGCCATGGACGTCTGGGCGATGGCGTACTCGCCCCCCACGTGCAGGCGCAGCGCGTGGTAGGTGAGCTGGCGCGCCGCCTCGAATTCGGTGGCCAGCTCGGCGATGCGATGCCGCACCACCTGGAACTCGTGGAGCGCGTGACCGAAGGCCCGCCGGTCCCTCACGTGGGCCATGACGACCTCCAGCATCTCCTCCATGGCCCCGAGCGCCCCCAGGGCGAGCGACAGGCGCTCCCACTGGAAGTTGCCCATGATTTGATAGAAGCCCTGCCCCTCCACGCCGCCGATCAGGTTGGCCGCGGGCACCCGGCAGTCCTCGAAGAAGAGCTCCCCGGTGTCCGAGGCGCGCCACCCGAGCTTCTTGAGCTTACGCCCCACGGAGAAGCCGGGCGTGCCCTTCTCCACCACCAGCAGCGCCAAGCCCTTGTGCCCGGCATCCGGGTTCGTCTTCACCGCCAGCACGACGAAGTCCGCCCGGACGCCATTGGTGATGTAGGTCTTCGAGCCGTTGACGACGTAGGAGTCGCCATCGCGGCGGGCGGTGGTGCGCAGGCCCGCCACATCCGAGCCGCCATTGGGCTCGGTGATGCCGAGCGCGCCGATCTTCTCGCCCCGGATGGCCGGAGCGAGGAAGCGCTGCTTCTGATCCTCGGTGCCGTACTTGTGGAGGGGGCCGGTGGCGATGGTGTGCTGGGCCCCCAGGCCGGCGGCGACCCCGCCCGAGCCGCAGCGCCCCATCTCCTCGAGCAGCACCGCCTCGTACAGCTCCCCGGCGTTGGAGCCACCATAGGCCTCCGGGTACTTGAGGCCGAGGAAGCCCAGCTCACCGAAGCGGGTGAAGAGCTCCCGGGGGAACTCCTCCTGCTCCTCCCACTGGGGGGCGAAGGGCTTCAGCTCCTTGTCCACCACCGCCCGGACCGTGCGGCGGAAGGCCTCGTGCTCCTCCTGGTACAGCCCGTAACCCTGCAGCATGATTGAGCTCCTCCGGTGGGCCGCTGGACCGCTCGCCCGCGATGCTAGCGGACACGGATGTGCACGCCCCCCTTTCTCCTGTCTTGACCCGGCTGTTTCGGGTTCATATAAGGCGTACACGCTTCTCGCGGCGCCATAGCCAAGTGGTAAGGCAAAGGTCTGCAAAACCTTCATTCCCCGGTTCGAATCCGGGTGGCGCCTCACAACAAGGGCCCGATGTGGACTCCGGTTCACATCGGGCCTTCGTGTTTCCGGGTACTGGGAGGATGCTCGCGGCTCCACTCTTCCTGGAGCCCCTGCCTGAGCACTGTCGCCTCCCGCCGACTGCTGTCCTCCCTCCTGTCCCTGTCCCTCCTCGGCTCGCCGGCCCTGGCGACCGAGCGCAAGCCCGCGGCGAAGGCCCCGGAGGCGTCGCAGGCCGAGGCGGCGCGACTCGTCTCCGCCTTCCTCGGGGACACGCCGCTGATGGGCGATCTGCAGTCCCTCGTGGACGAGGTGGGCGGAAGGGCCACGGGCTCGCCGGCGAACCTGCGCTCCGTGGACTGGGCGCTCGCGCGCTTGCGTGAGGCGGGCGTCGAGGCGCGCAAGGAGCCCTTCCAGATGCCGGGCCTGTGGCTGGAGCGCTCGGCGTCCGCCACCGTGCGCGGCAAGGGGCTAGAGTTCTCGCCCCGCATCGCGGCCATGCCTTTCTCCACCGCCACGCCCAAGGGCGGACTGATGGCGCCGCTGCTCGACGCGGGCAAGGGCACGGAGAAGGAGCTCCAGGCGCTCGGGGAGAAGGCGAAGGGCGCCTTCCTGCTCGTGGACACGACCGAGCTGAAGAATGTGGACGATCTGTTCCGCGAGTACGCCGAGGCCGCGGAGATCGAGCAGCGGGCCTTCGCGGCCGGCGTGGCGGGCGTGGTGTACGTGGGCTCACGGCCCAACAACCTGCTCTACCGGCACAACGTGTCGGTGGGCCTGCGCAACACGCGGCCCATGATGGTGATGGAGCGTGACGGAGCCCTGCGCGCCCAGCGCCTGCTGCGCACGGGCAAGACGCTGATGCTCACGGCCGAGCTCGATGTCCAGACCGGGCCCGCGTACGAGAGCTACAACGTCATCGGGGAGATCCGCGGCAGCACGCGCCCGGACGAGGTGGTGGTGCTCGGCGCACACCTGGACTCGTGGGACCTGGGGACGGGGGCGCTGGACAACGGAGCCAACGTGGCGGCGCTCATCGACGTGGCGCGGCAGATGAAGCGGCTGGGGATCAAACCGGCGCGCACCCTCCGCTTCGCGCTGTGGAACGGCGAGGAGCAGGGCATGTACGGCTCGGAGGGCTACGTGAAGGCGCACGAGGCCGAGCTGGACAAGCACGTGATGGCGTCCTCGTTCGACATCGGCTGCGGGCGCATCAACGGCTTCTTCACGGGAGGCCGCCCCGAGCTGCCGCCCCTGGTGGACGTGGCGCTCGAGCCGGTGAAGGGACTGGGCCCCTTCACGCAGGTGGACGCGCCGATCGTGGGCACGGACAACTTCGACTTCATGCTGCACGGGGTGCCCAACCTGGTGGCCAACCAGGAGCCGGCGCTCTACGGCCCGAACTACCACGCGCGCTCGGACGAGCTGGACAAGTGCGATCCGCAGCAACTGCGGCTCAACACGGCCATCGCGGGGGCGCTGGCGTACGGCTTCGCGCAGATGGACGCGAAGCTGCCGCGCCACTCGCGCGCCCAGGTGGAGGAGCTGGTCCGCACCACGGACCTGGGCCAGCAGATGAAGAGCATGAACATGTGGGAAGACTGGACGTCCGGGAAGCGCGGGCGGAAGACCAACGCCTCCGCGAGCCCTGCGACGCGCTGATCTCAGGCTAAACAAGGCACTGTGCGGCCACGTTGTCGGCAGCCGCACAGCTCGCCAAACAAGACTCGTCCAAACATGAATGGGGCGTGAAGTGACACCCAATCCGGGCACATCAGCAGCCAATAATTCGGGAACACCCACCGTTAAATCTGATGAGACAACCACCCGTCTCACCGAAATCGCGAACGAGCTAAGAGCGGTAAAGATTCACAGAAACAGCATCCCTACATGGCCGTTGCTGCACGAACTTGGCTTTTCAACCGACAACAAGACAGACGGCCCTGTTTTCTGGGCAACCAAGCTGTCTGACATTGCCCAAAAAACCAACTCAATCCGGCTGGAACTTCAAAAAACAACACAGCACCCGGAAAACATCAATCTCTCTCTGGCAAAGGAAATATCGGACGAGATTGAAGTGCTCCAGTCCTTGATTGAGAGACAATCCAACCAGTACATAATGGACTGGGAGAAACTGTCAGTAGAGGAGAGCGCACGCAATAAGAATAGAGCAACCAAGTTATTGCCCTCAGCATTTCCCCCTCTGCTCGCCTTGTTTTTGCATCATCTAGACAAGATAAAGATGGTTCCCTTCCCGGAAGGCACCATCCCATGGGTGACAACAATTGGCACCGTGTTCGGGACCGCGTTCGTGTTACATTTGCTCCATGTAATATTCTCCTGGGGAGCCTCCGCTCGGATCTGCTGGGCTGCTCAACGCCGTGCGAGGATCGCCCTTCAACTCATGATGCCGCAGAGCCCCACACCCTCATGGTGGAAGTCTCTCTTCCCATTGAGAAAGTAAGGTTCACTAGGCCCCGCTCTGCCGAGCTCGCTCCTGAGTCTCAAAATCCCCGAGGCGTCAAAAACTGGTCGGTGCACCCAGGGGCGTGGGCAGAAAACGCCCCAGGTGATGCAGGAGCCTACTGCGGGCACTACCCCAGCGCCGCGCGCGCGTTGCGGAACATCCGCATCCAGGGGCCGTCCTCGCCCCACTCCGGCGGGCACCACGAGTACGTCACGCTCCGGCTCACCCGCTCCGGGTGCGGCATCATGATGGTGACGCGCCCGTCCCTCGACGTCAGGCCCGCGATTCCGTGCGGCGAGCCGTTCGGGTTCGCCGGGTACGTCTCCGTCACCCGCCCGTGGTTGTCCACGAAGCGCACCGGCACCATCCCCAGCCCGTTCACCCTCGCCGCCTCCTCCGCGCTGGTGAACTCCGCCCGCCCCTCGCCGTGCGACGATGCGATCAGGATGCGGCTGCCCGCCATGCCCTTGAAGAACAGCGACGGGCTCTCCGCCACCTCCACCTGCACCAGCCGCGCCTCGAACTGCTCCGACGCGTTGCGCACGAAGTGCGGGAAGTGCTCCGCGCCCGGAATCAGCTCGCGCAGCTGCGACATCATCTGGCAGCCGTTGCAGATGCCCAGGGCGAACGTGCCCGAGCGCGCGAAGAAGGCGGCGAACTCGTCCCGCGCCCGCGCGTTGAACAGGATGGAGCGCGCCCAGCCTCCGCCCGCGCCCAGCACGTCGCCGTACGAGAAGCCTCCACAGGCCGCGACGCCCGTGAAGTCCTTCAGCGATACCCTCCCGGTGAGGATGTCGCTCATGTGCACGTCCACCGCCGTGAAGCCCGCGCGAATGAACGCCCGCGCCATCTCGAACTGGCTGTTCACGCCCTGCTCTCGCAGGATGACCACCCGCGGCTTCGCGCCCTTCGCGATGTACGGCGCCGCCACGTCCTCCGCCGGGTCGAACGTGAGCCGCGCCGACAGGCCGGGATCCTTCGGGTCGCACTTCGCGGCGTAATCCTCCTCCGCGCAGCGCGGGTTGTCGCGCAGCTTCTGCATCTCGTAGCTCACGCGCGACCACACCTTGCGCAGCGCCACCGTCTCCTCCTCGAGGAGCACCTTCGCGCCCTGCCGCACCCGCACCGTCAGCGCCGCGCCCGGCCGGCCCAGCTCGTGGCAGTGCGCGCCCAACCCGTGCTTCGTCAGCACCTCGCGCACCCGCTGGAGGTCCCCGGCCTTCACCTGCAGCACCGCGCCCAGCTCCTCGTTGAAGAGCGCCGCCACGGCATCCGCACCCAGCGCGGCCACGTCCACGTCGAAGCCGCAGTGCCCCGCGAAGGCCATCTCCACCAGCGTGGTCAGCAGGCCACCGTCGGAGCGGTCATGGTAGGCCTGCACCAGACCCGCCTCGTTGAGCACCTGCATCGCGGTGAAGAAGCCCTTGAGGGTCTCGGGGTTCTCCACGTCCGGGCAGCGCGGGCCCACCTGCGAGTACGCCTGAGCCAGGACCGAGCCCCCCAGCCGCTGCTTGCCGCCCGCCAGGTCCACGAACACCAGCCGCGAGTCCACGCCCGGCTCGCGCAGCTGCGGCGTGAGCGACTTGCGCACGTCCAGCACCGGCGCGAAGGCCGACACGATGAGCGACAGCGGCGCCGTCACCGCCTTCCGATTCCCCTTCTCCTCCCACACAGTGCGCATGGACATGGAGTCCTTGCCCACCGGAATGGTGAGGCCCAGCGCCGGGCACAGCTCCATGCCCACCGCCTTCACCGCGGCGTAGAGGTTGGCGTCCTCGCCCGGGCTGCCGGCCGCCGCCATCCAGTTGGCCGACAGCTTCACGTCCCCCAGCTTGCCAATCCGCGCCGAGGCGATGTTCGTCACGGCCTCGGCCACCGCCATGCGCGCCGAGGCGGCCGCGTCGATGAGCGCCACCGGCGTGCGCTCGCCCATGGACATGGCCTCGCCCGTGTAGCCCGCGTGCGCCGACAGCGTCACCGCACAGTCCGCCACCGGCACCTGCCACGGGCCCACCATCTGGTCCCTCGCCGTCTGGCCCCCCACCGTCCGGTCGCCAATCGTGATGAGGAAGCCCTTGTCCGCCACCGTCGGGTGTCCGAGCACCCGTCCCAGCAGCTCCTTCACCGGCGCATCCAGCTTCAGCTCGGCGTGCGTCAGCGGCCGCGACTTCACGTCCCGGTGCATGCGCGGCGGCTTGCCGAACAGCACATCCATCGGGATGTCGATGGGCGCGTTGCCGAACTGCCGGTCCGACACCTTCAGCACCTGCTCCTCGGTCGCGTCCCCCAGCACCGCGAAAGGCGCCCGCTCGCGCTCGCACAGGGCCGCGAAGCGCTCCAGGTCCTGCGGCGCGATGGCCAGCACGTAGCGCTCCTGCGCCTCGTTGCACCAGATCTCCACCGGCGCCATGCCGGGCTCGGCGTTGGGCACCTCACGCAGCTCGAAGCGTCCACCCAGGTTGTTGTCGTGGATGAGCTCCGGCACCGCGTTGGACAGGCCTCCCGCGCCTACGTCGTGAATCGAGCGGATGGGGTTGGCGTCGCCCTGCGCCCAGCAGCGGTCGATGACCTCCTGGCAGCGCCGCTCCATCTCCGGGTTGTCGCGCTGCACCGAGGCGAAATCCAGGTCCGCCGCGCTCGAGCCCTGCGTCATCGAGGACGCCGCGCCGCCGCCCAGGCCGATCAGCATCGCCGGGCCGCCCAGCACGACGATCTTGTCCCCTGGCTTCAGCGTGCCCTTCTGCACGTGCCCGTCCCGGATGTTGCCCAGGCCTCCGGCGATCATGATGGGCTTGTGGTAGCCGCGCACCTCGGCGCCCTCGGGCGTGGACACCTGCTGCTCGAAGCTGCGGAAGTAGCCGCACAGGTTGGGCCGGCCGAACTCGTTGTTGAAGGCGGCGCCCCCCAGCGGGCCCTCGATCATGATGTCGAGCGCGGAGACGATCCGCTCCGGCTTGCCGTAGGCCTGCTCCCAGGGCTGCTCGAAGCCGGGGATGCGCAGGTTGGACACGGAGAACCCGGCCAGGCCCGCCTTGGGCTTCGCTCCACGGCCCGTGGCACCCTCGTCCCGAATCTCCCCGCCCGCGCCCGTCGAGGCGCCCGGGTGCGGCGAGATGGCGGTGGGATGGTTGTGCGTCTCCACCTTCATCAGGATGTGCGCGGGCTCGCGGTGGAAGCGGTACTCGCCGCTGGCCACCTCCGGGAAGAGGCGCTCCACCTCGAAGCCCTCCATCACCGCCGCGTTGTCCTTGTACGCCGACAGCACGCCTTCCTTGTTCGCCGCGTACGTGTTCTTGATGGACTGGAAGAGCGAGCGCTCCTGCTGCTTCCCATCAATCGTCCACGAGGCGTTGAAGATCTTGTGCCGGCAGTGCTCGCTGTTCGCCTGCGCGAACATCATCAGCTCGACGTCGGTGGGGTTGCGCTTCAGCTCCGTGAAGCGCGCCACCAGGTAGTCGATCTCATCCTCGGCCAGCGCCAGGCCCAGCTCCCGGTTGGCGGTGACGAGCGCGGCCCGGCCTCCCCCCACCACATCCACCCTGGTGAGCGGCCGGGGCGTGTGCCCGGCGAAGAGGATGGCGGCGTCCTCCTCGCGCTCCACCACCGCCTGGGTCATCCGGTCGTGCAGCACCGGCTGGAGGCGGGCGAGCTGCTCGGGACTCAGGGCCTTGCCCGTCCGGTCAGCGACCCAGTAAGCCACGCCCCGCTCGATGCGCCGCACGGCGCGCAGGCCGGTGTTCTGGAAAATGTCCGTGGCCTTGGAGGACCAGGGCGAGATGGTCCCGGGCCGAGGGATGACCAACTGCAGGCTGCCGCGCTGCTCGCCACGGGTGAGCCGGGGGCCGTACTCCAGCAGCCTGTCCATCAGGGTCCGCTCGGACTCGGAGAGCGCGGCCGCGACGTCGATGAAGTGCACGAACTCCGCGTAGACGGAGGCGACGGCCGGCTCCAGCTCGCGGCAGCGAGCGAGCAACTTGGCCAGACGGAACTCGGAGAGGGCGGGGGCACCACGCAGGGTGAGCATGGAGCGCCTCTTATCTCCACAGCCCCCCTCCTGCATCTGAAAGAGATCGCCTGCCCTCCCCTGAGTGGTCGGAGGGCCCTCCGCCGGGTCTGGATATGGTTGAATGCCGCCGCCGATTCGACATGGCCGGGCCCCACGGGTCCGGCGGGGGAGTCTCCGAGGAACAGCATGGTGAGAGCGAACACGATCCTGGCGGCCTTGTGCGTCCTGGTGCTAGGGGGAGCCTGCTCGTCCCCCACTCGCGAGGAGCCGGCGAAGCTGGCGCCGAAAGCCACCCGCCGGGCCCTGGGCGAAGGTCCCGCCTCCCTCGTGGACGTGGGCACCAAGCCCGAGCGCGCCCTGGTGCGCTACCCCGAGTCCCCCACGGCCGCGGGAACAGCGCTCCTCTTCGCGGCCAATGAGGACAGCCTCGGGTCCGAGCTGTGGAGGCTCGACGCCTCGGGCCCCGCGCTGGTGGCCGACATCGTCCCGGGTCCCATCGGCTCGGCGCCCTCCCAGTTCTTCCACTCGCGGGGGCTCACCTGGTTCACCGCCTCCGACGAGGCGCATGGCGTGGAGCTGTGGCGGACGGACGGCACCACCGCGGGGACGTTCCTCCTCAAGGACATCTCCCCCGGCGCGGCCAGCTCCCGGCCCACCGGGTTCGCCGAGCTCAACGGGTGGATTCTCTTCAGCGCCCAGGACAGCGAGCACGGCGCCGAGCTGTGGCGCACCGATGGGACCCCGGAGGGCACTCAGCTCGTCCGGGACATCTCGCTGGGCACGGGCGGCAGCGAGCCCCAGGCGTTCACCGAGCTGGGCGGAAGGCTCTACTTCCTGGTCAATGATCCGGGGGGCACCCGGCAGTTGTGGAGCACCGATGGCACCCAGACGGGCACCGTCCGGGTCGGCGCGGGGGTGACGGTCACGACCTTCCCCTTGGCGCGCGGGCTCGTGCGTTCCGGCCGGGCGCTCTACTTCGCGGGCAACGAGGGCACGGCGGGCACCGAGCTGTGGAAGACCGACGGCACCGAGGCGGGCACCGTGCGCGTCAGAGACATCCTCCCGGGCGCGACGGGCTCCAACCCCGTGCAGCTCACCGTCTTCGAGGGCGCGGTGTACTTCGTCGCCTCGGACGGCGTGACGGGGCGCGAGCTGTGGAAGACCGATGGCACCGAGGCGGGTACGCAGCGCGTCCTGGAGCTCGTCCCCGGCAACAACTCCGTGGAGAAGCCCGACGCGCTCACCGCCACCAGCTCGCGCCTCTTCTTCATGATGAGGGACGCGAGCAACACCGAGAGCGCCCTCTACGCGACGGACGGCTCGGCCGCGGGCACGGCGAAGCTGGTGGACTTCAAGGCCGCGGGCGGCAAGGGCCCGCTGCTGATGACGGCCCATGGAGGCACGCTCTACTTCACCGGCTACGAGCCGGGCGTGGGCCATGAGCTGTGGACGAGCGACGGCACGCCCTCGGGCTCCCGGCGCATCGGCACCAACCACTTCACGGGCGACCGCCTCGCGGATCCGTCCCCCAAGGCGTTCACCGTCCTGGGCGACACCGTGTACTTCGTGGCGACCGCGCCGGGCACGGGCCTCTCCGACGAGTTGCCGCCGCTGCCCACGCTGTGGAAGTCGAAGGGCGATGCGGCCACCACCGTCCCCGTCGGAACCGACCTGACGCCCACCCGGGGCTCGAACCCCGCTCCCTTCGCCTCCTTCGATGGCGCGCTGTACTTCACCACCTTCGAGCAGGAGGAGGCGGCCCGGCTGTGGCGGACGGATGGCACGGTGGCGGGCACGCAGCCGCTCGTGAACATCGTCCCCGACGACGCTCCCGAGTTCACTGCGGAGTCGGGCCTGAGCGCCCTGACGCCCTTCAACGGAGCCCTCTACTTCGCGGCCATGCCGTCGCTCGCGGAGGGCTTCCAGCTCTGGAAGACGGATGGGACCACCGCGGGCACGGCCCGGGTGACGAGCAGCGTCCGGCTCACCACCGCGGCCAGCTCCCCCATGGAGATCGTCTCCCACGGCGGCTTCCTCTACTTCGCCGGCCAGGACTCCGCGCGCGGCATCGAGCTGTGGAAGAGCGACGGCACGGCGGCGGGCACCACCCTGGTGAAGGACATCGCCGCGGGGAGCGGACCCTCCTCGCGCCCCTCGCGCTTCACCGCCATGGGTGATGTCCTCTACTTCATCGCCCGGGATGCCTCCGGCGGCCGCGAGCTGTGGAGGACGGAGGGCACCGAGGCGAACACCTCCCGCGTGGCGAACATCCGCGACTACGTGGGCATGAGCGCCGTCATGAACATCGCCGGGGTGGTGGGCAGCACCCTCTACTTCGTGGCCAACGAGGAGAACACGGGCATCGAGCTGTGGAAGACGGACGGCACCGAGGCGGGCACCTCGCTGGTGAAGGACATCGCCCCGGGCATCCTCGACGCCGGCCCCTCCACGTTCGCGGTGCTCGACGGCCTCCTCTACTTCACCGCCAACGATGGCTTCGGCCGCGAGCTGTGGCGCACCGATGGCACCGAGAGCGGCACCGTGCTCGTCCAGGAGCTCAACCCGGCCAGCGGGGGCTCCAGCCCTGGCGCCCTCACGGTGCTCGGCAAGACGCTCTACTTCACCGCCGACGACGGCACCTCCGGGCGCGAGCTGTGGAAGCTCGACACCACCGCGGCGGAGCCCGTCCCCATGCGCGTGAAGGACATCCTCCCGGGCACGGGCAGCGGTGTGCTCGCCGAGTCGCTCTTCGCGCTCCCCGCCGAGAAGCTGCTCGTCTTCGCCGCGAATGATGGGGTGGGCGGCACCGAGCTGTGGCGCTCGGACGGCACCGAGGCGGGCACCTTCGTGCTGCACGACATCGCCCCGTGGCAGCTCGGCTCGAATCCCGCGGGCTTCACCGTCTTCGGGGACACCCTCGCCTTCAGCGCGAGCGATGGGCGGCGCGGGCGCGAGCCGTGGCTGATGCCGCTGTCGCTGCTCACCAACGGCACGCCTCCGAGCGTCACCTGTCCGGTGGTCCCGCCCGTCGAGGCCCAGCAGTTCCTGGGCGCGCGGGTCGACTTCGAGGAGGCGACGGCCAGCGACGACACCGCGCTCCCGCCCGCCATCTCCTACAGCCATGTGCCGGGCGGCTTCTTCCCGCTCGGAGACACCGAGGTGCGCGTCACCGCGCGCGACTCGGCGGGCCTCGTGGACACGTGCACCTTCACCGTCACGGTGCGGGACACCACGCCTCCGGAGCCGGTCTGCCCGGCGGACGCCACGGTGGAGGCCACCCGTGAGGACGGCGCGCGCATCACCTACTCGGCCCCGCGGGCCACCGACGCGGTCACCCGCGCCCCGGTCATCTCCGTGAGCCACGAGTCCGGCGGCCTCTTCCCCTGGGGCAACACGATGGTGACGGTGACGGCCACCGACGCGCAGAAGAACAGCAAGCAGTGCACCTTCACCGTGCGCGTGCAGGACACGACGGCCTCGGTGGTGACGTGCCCGGCGGATCAGCTCGTCGAGGCCCAGAGCGCCACTGGCGCGGATGTCACCTGGCCGCCCGCCGAGGCCTCGGACGGGGACGTCTCCCGCCCCACCATCACCTACGATCAGCTCAACGGCAGCCGCTTCGGGCTCGGCAACACGCCCGTCACGGCCACGGCGACGGATGGTGCCGGCAACACCTCCAGCTGCACCTTCCAGGTGTCCGTCCGCGACACCCAGGCGCCCACGCTCCGGTGCCCGGCCAACGTCCAGGCCGAGGCCGTTGGCGCCTCGGGCGCGCCCGCGGAGTTCATCGTGAACAACGTCGTGGACACCGTCTCCACCGTCGAGGTCTCCCTCAGCCACGCCTCCGGCGACACCTTCCCGGTCGGAGAGACGCCCGTCCGGGTGCAGGCCCGGGACGCCGCGGGCAACGTGGCCGAGTGCGGCTTCTCCGTCGTGGTGACCGACACCCTACCGCCGCTGCTCACCTGCCCGCAGGACATGACCATCGCCCGGGGGCCGGTGGCGGTGCAGCTGCCCCAGCCCTCCGTCACGGACCGGGTGACGGCCTCGCCCGCCATCACCTTCTCTCCGGCCAGCGGCAGTGTGTTCCAACCGGGTAACACCTCCGTGGAGGTCACGGCCCGGGACGACGCGGGCAACGCGGCCCGGTGCACCTTCAACGTGCACATCGAGAAGTCCGGTGGTTGCTCCGCCGCTCCGGGTAGCATGGGCGCGGCCGGGTGGATGGGGCTGCTCTCGCTGCTGACCCTCGCCGCCCGCCGCCGCTCCTCCCGCCGCTCCCAGGAAGGCACCCGATGACGCACTTCCGTACCTGCAACCTGTGCGAGGCCATGTGCGGCCTGCGCATCGAGACCGCCGAGGGCCGCGTCACCTCCATCCGGGGCGATGAAGCGGATCCCTTCAGCCAGGGCCACATCTGCCCCAAGGCCGTCGCGCTCCAGGATCTCCACGAGGACCCGGACCGGCTCCGGCAGCCCGTGCGGCGCACCGCCACCGGCTGGCAGCCCATCTCCTGGGAGGAGGCGCTCGACGAGACGGCGCGGCGGCTGCACGCCATCCAGCGCGAGCACGGCAAGGACGCGGTGGGCGTGTACGTGGGCAACCCCACCGTGCACGACCACGGCGCGATGATGTTCCTGCCGCTCTTCCTGCGGGCGCTGCGCACGAAGAACAAGTTCTCCGCGTCGTCGGTGGATCAGCTCCCCCACCAGCTCGCCGCGTACCTGATGTTCGGGCACCAGTTCCTCATCCCCATCCCGGACATCGACCACACGCGCTACATGCTCATCCTCGGGGCCAACCCGCTGGCCTCCAACGGCAGCCTGATGAGCGCGCCGGGCGTGCGCCACCGGCTCAAGGCCATCCAGCAGCGCGGAGGCCGGGTGGTGGTGGTGGACCCCCGGAAGACGGAGACGGCCCGCGTCGCGGACGAGCACGTCTTCATCCGTCCCGGCACCGACGCGCTCTTCCTCTTCGCGCTCCTGCACGTGTTGCTGGAGGAGGCGGGCCCGAAGATGGGGAGGCTCGCGGAGCTCGCCGACGGCCTGGCCACCGTGCGCGAGCTGGCGCGCGACTTCACCCCCGAGCGCGCCGAGCCCCACACCGGCGTGCCGGCGGAGACCACCCGGAGGATCGCCCGCGAGCTGTCCGCCTCGGAGGCCGCCGTCTGCTACGGGCGCGTGGGCGTCTCCACGCAGGCCTTCGGCGCGATGTGCCAGTGGCTCATCAACGTCATCAACATCGTGACGGGCAACCTGGATCGCCCGGGGGGCGCCCTCTTCACGCGCCCGGCCTTCGACATCGTGGGTGGCCCCAAGGCCATGGCCATGAGCCGCGGCAGCTACGGCCGCTGGCGGAGCCGGGTGCGCGGGCTGCCCGAGTTCTCGGGCGAGCTGCCGGTGGCCGCGCTCGGCGAGGAGGTGCTCACCGAGGGCCCCGGGCGCATCCGCGCGATGGTCACCTCCGCGGGCAACCCCGTCATGTCCACCCCCAACGGGCGGCAGCTCGACACGGCCCTCGCATCGCTCGACTTCATGGTGTGCATCGACCCGTACATCAACGAGACGACGCGCCACGCGCACCTCATCCTGCCGCCCAGCTCCAAGCTGGAGCGCAGCCACTACGACCTGGCCTTCCACGCGCTGGCGGTGCGCAACACCGCGAAGTACTCCCCGCCCCTCTTCCAGCCGGGCCCGGACACGCGCCACGACTGGGAGCTGTTCCTGGAGCTGAAGCACCGGCTGGAGACGCTGCGCGGCGAGCCCCGCGTGCGTGGCGCGCTGACGTACCGGGCGCTCAAGGCGCTCGGCCCCGACGGCCTGCTGGACCTAGGGCTGCGCGCGGGCCCGTACGGCATGAAGCTCCGCCCCTTCCGCAAGGGCCTGAGCCTGGCGAGCCTCAAGGCCCAGCCGCACGGCGTGGACCTGGGGCCGCTCGAGCCGAGCCTCCCCCGGCGCCTGGCCACGCGGGACCGCCGCATCCAGCTCGCGCCCGAGGCCCTGGTGGCCGATCTCCCGCGGCTGCGCCAGACCTTCCCGGAGGGCGCGGGCGCCACCGGGGATGGAGCACTGCTGCTCATCGGACGGCGCCACCTGCGGGACAACAATTCGTGGATGCACAACGTGCCGCAACTGGTCAAAGGCAAGCCACGATGTACGCTGATGGTGCACCCCGACGACGCCCAGCGGCTGGGTCTTCGGGAAGGCGAGGAAGCGGTGATAACCTCGCGCGTCGGCGAGGTGAAGGCCCCGGTGAGCGTGACGGACGAGATGATGCCGGGCGTGGTGAGCCTGCCGCACGGCTACGGACACGGGCGCGAAGGCGTCCAGCTCCGGGTGGCTGGGGAGCATGCAGGCGTGAGCATCAATGACCTGACCGATGACCGCGCGTTGGACGCCATCAGCGGCAACGCCGCGTTCAGCGGAATCCAGGTCCGCGTCGAGCCGGTACAATCAGCACGTACGAAAGAACCACAGCAACATTCCGCAACTGGATGAGACAACCCCGATGATCACCCTCTATCAGACCCCCATGGCCTGGGGCACTCCGAACCTGAGCCCCTTCTGCTTCAAACTGGAGGCCTACTTCCGCATGGTGGGGCTGCCCTACCAGGTGAAGATGGCCGAGCTGCTCAAGGCCCCCAAGGGCAAGGTGCCCTACGTCGAGATCGACGGGCGGCTCATGGGCGACTCCCAGTTCATCATCGAGTACCTCAAGACCAAGCACGGGGACACGCTCGACGCGAAGCTGACCCCGGAGCAGCTGGCCATCGGTCACACCGTCCGGCGCATGCTGGAGGAGTGCACCTACTGGTACATCGTCTACATGCGCTGGGTGGACGATGCGGGCTGGCGCGCCTACACGCCCATCGTCGAGACGATGGTCCCCACGGTCACCGGTGGCCCCGTGCCGCTGATGGCGCTGCGCCAGAAGATGCTGGGCATCCTCCATGACCAGGGGACGGGCCGGCACAACATGGAAGAGGTCCAGGCGCTGGCCAAGCAGGACATCGCCGCGCTGGCGACGCTGATGGGCAACAAGCCCTTCCTGCTCGGTGACTCCCCCACGTCCTTCGACGCGGTGGTGTACTCGTTCCTGGTGAGCATCATCGCCAACCCCGTGGACACGGAGTTCAAGCAGTACACCCTGTCCCAGGAGAACCTGGTCCGCTACTGCGCCCGCTTCAAGTCGCGCTTCTTCGCGAACTGGAAGCCGCCCGAGACCCAGGCCGCCTGATTCCGTCTTCCCCAGGAGCCTGACCCGATGAGCTCGGACACTTCCGGAATCGTCAGCAGTCAGGCCGGGGCCCCCGCGGAGGAGCTGTCCGCGGAGGCCCGCGAGGTCGTCGCCTACTATGACGCCCTCGCGCCGACGTACGACGCGGACCGCTTCGGCAACTCGTACGGGGCCTACCTGGACGGGCTGGAGCGCCGGGCCCTGCGCAGGTGGCTCCGGGGGCCGCGGGTGCTGGATCTCGCGTGTGGCACGGGCCGCTTCCTGGACCTGGCGAGCGAAGGGCTCGACCTGAGCGGGAAGATGGTCGAGCGGGCCCGGGAGCGCTGGCCGGGCAAGCGCATCCACCACGCTCCGGCCTGGAGCATCCCCGCCGCCGCCGGCAGCTACGACAGCGTCTTCGCCCTGCACCTCTTCATGCACCTGCACCTGGGAGACCTGCGCCGGGTGCTCGAGGAGTGCCGGCGCGTGCTGCGCCCGGGCGGGGTGATGGTGTTCGACTTCCCCAATGCGCTGCGCCGCCGGCTCGTGGGCTACCAGGCCACCGGCTGGCACGCGGGCACCGAGCTGATGGCGGGGGACCTGCGGATGCTGGGTGGGGGGCACTGGCGCCTCGCCGCCTCGCGAGGCCTCGCGCTGGCGCCCATCCACCGCCTGCCGCACGCGGCCCGCCCGGCCTTCATGGCCGCGGAGGTGCTGCTGGGCCGCACGCCGCTGAAGCACCTCGCCTCGTATCAACTGGTGAAGCTTGAGAAGTTGGACTGAGCTCCTCCGCCCGCTCGTCCCGGTGCCCGCCCGGGTCTGGGTGGCGGCCTCCCGGCGCACGCTGAGGGATGTGCGCTCGGGGGCGAGGAGGAGGATGGCCACCGGCTCGGAGCCCTCCCAGGCCGAGGCGCGGGAGTGGCCGGCGTACGTGAGCATCTCGCAGCCGCTCGGCCAGTCGGAGCACGTGGAGAGCAAGAAGCACAACCTCGCCCGGGCCCTCCGCGAGCTGCGGGACGTGCGCGTGGGGCCCGAGGAGCTCTTCTCCTTCTGGCACCTGGTGGGGCGGCCCACGAAGCGCCGGGGCTTCGTGCCCGGACGCAACCTCGTGCGGGGCCGGCTTGAGGTGAGCATGGGAGGCGGGCTGTGCCAGCTGTCGGGGCTGACGTACCTGCTGGCCCTGCGCGGTGGCCTGTGGGTGACGGAGCGGCACGCGCACTCGGTGGACATCTACACGGAGCAGACGCGCTTCGCGCCCCTGGGCTCGGATGCCACCGTGGCCTACGGCTACAAGGATCTGCGCTTCCTCAACGTCCTCCCCTTCCCCATCGCCCTGCGGTTCGAGCTGGAGGCGGACACGCTCACCGGCTCGGTGTGCGCGCCCCTGCCGCTGGAGCCGTGCGCCGTCGAGTTCTCCATCGAGGAGCAAGCGGACAGCCGTCAGGTGACGACGTGGGTGAGACGCCCCGGAGCCACGGAGCCGGAGTTCCTCGGGGTGTCGCGGTACGGCAAGCCGGCCCAGGCGGCGTGACGAGGCCGGGCTCTCCTGGGACAGACAGGTCGAGGTAGAGGAGACATGAGAAGGAAGGTACGCGTGGGCTTGATGATCGCCGGAGTCGTCTTCACCGCAGTGGTGCTGGCCGCTGGCGTCGCGGCCACGCTCGCTGGCCGGCGCTTCCACGCGAGGTACGAGACGGAGAAGGCCGCGCTGCTCCAGCAGGCGCGCTCCGGCGCTCCACCCGCGGGTGCTGGCATCGCTGCCGAGAGCCTACCGCCGCCCGTGCGCAGGTACCTGCAGGTCACGCGCGCCGGGGACAAGCCGCTCCCAAGGTTCGCCATCGTCCAGCAGCGGGGCGGCCTTCGCACCGCGGCGGACAAGCCGTGGATGCCGTTCGAAGCCGAGCAGGTCTACTCCCTGGAGCCGCCGGGCTTCCTCTGGTTCGCGCGCGCGAAGGTCGCGCCCGGCGTCCACATGCTCGCGCGGGACAAGTTCGTCGGCCTGCGCGGCAACATGCTGATCACCCTCGGAGGGCTCATCACCCTCGCGGATGGCACAGGTCCGCAGATGGACCAGGGCGCCGCCTTGAGGTTCTGGGGCGAGGCGCTCGCGTTCCCGGAGCTGGTGCGCAGCCCCTCCCTTCACTGGGAGGCGATGAACGAGACACAGGCACGTGTCCGGATCGAACAGGGCGAGCTGAAGCTCGAAGCCGTCATCGACTACAACGAGCAAGGCCTGCCCATCGCCATGCACGCGCAGCGGTATCGCGACGTGAACGGCACGGGGGTGCTGACAGCGTGGACGGGCTACAGCCGTGAGTGGCGAGAGCTGGACGGCAGGCTGTTCCCCACGCAGTGGGAGTCCGTCTGGCACCTGCCGGAGGGCGACTTCCCGGCCGTGCGCATGGAGATCCTCCATCTCCAGACCGGTTGAGGACGGGTCATGCAACACGTGAGCGTGCGGATGGCCACGAGGGTGCTCCTGGTCCTGCTGCTGGGAGCCGCCGGGAGCGCCTGGGCCCTGGAGCCGGGCAAGGCGCTGAGCCAGTTCCCTTCCCGTACCTGGCAGACGGAGGACGGGCTGCCGCAGAACAGCATCCTGGCCCTCGAGCAGACGGCGGATGGCTACCTCTGGGGCGGCACGTATGAGGGGCTGGTGCGCTTCGACGGCGTGCGCTTCACCGTCTTCGACCCGGAGAACACGCCGGCCCTCCCGGATCGCTTCATCTGGGGCCTCGCCCGCAGCCAGGACGGGACGCTGTGGATCGGCACGGGCTCGGGGCTCGCCGGCATGCGGGAGGGCACCTTCTTCCGCGTCACCCCACCCCCGGGCATCACCCTGCGCAACCTGCGCCACCTGCTGCCCGCCCGGGATGGGAGCCTGTGGATCACCACGGCCGGTCACGGGCTGCTGCGGCTCTCCCAGGGACACTTCCAGGTATGGAAGGCCGGAGACGGGCTCGGCAGCGATCACGTGGATGCGCTCGTCGAGGACGCGGCCGGCAACCTCTGGGTGGCCTCGCAGGGCGGCCTGCTGCGATGGGACGGCGCCGCTTTCCAGAAGGGGCCCGCCTTCGCGGACACGCCTTCCCGGGTGCTGTCGCTCGCGCTGGACCGGGACGGCGCCCTCTGGGCCGGCACCCTGAATGGCCTCGTGTACCGGCTGCGGGACGGGATGATGCACCCGGTGCCCGAGGCGAGCCTGCCGGGCACCCCCATCGGGATCCTGCTCGTGGACCGGCCGGGCACGCTCTGGGTGGGGAGCACGGACCGCGGGCTGTTGCGCCTGACCCACGGCCAGCGCTCCGTCCTGGAAACCCCCTCCGGGCTGGAAGGTGACGCGGTCCTCGCCCTGCTGGAGGACGCCGAGGGCAACCTCTGGGTGGGGACGGAGTCGCGGGGACTGCACCGCCTCAAGGATGGGCTCTTCTCCCCGTACGGCCGCCCCGAGGGGGTGGCGCACGACATGATGGCCGCCCTTCACGAGTCCCGCGATGGCAGCCTCTGGTTCGCCACCCTGGGCGGCGGCATCACCCGCATGAAGCAGGGGGAGATGACGCACTGGACGACGCGCGAAGGGCTCCCCAGCAACCGGGTCCTCTCCATCGCCGATGCGCGGGACGGCGGCCTCTGGCTCGGCACCCAACGAGGCGTGAGCCGCTGGCAGGCGGGGACCATCACCCGCTCGCTCGGAGAGGCCGAGGGACTGCACGGGGGCGTGCGCACCGTCCACGAGGATGAGCAAGGCACCCTCTGGGCCGGCACCCATCTGGGGCTCGCCCGATGGAATGGGAAACGCTTCGAGCTGCTCTCGCCACGGGACGGGTGGCCCGGCGCCTCCATCACCGTGCTGCACCCGCGCGCCGCGGGAGGTTTCTGGGTGGCTTCCGGCAACGGCGGCCTGGGCCATGTCCAGGCGGGCCGCCTCGTTCCCCTGGCGTCCGGGGAGACACCGCTCACCGGCTCCCTCCTGACGCTCCACGAGGAGGCTGACGGCACGCTCTGGATCGGCTCCACCACGGGCCTCTTCCGATGGAAGGCGGGGCGCCTCACACGCTTCACCCGGACCGAGGGACTCTTCGACGACATCATCCTCCAGGCCATGCCCGATGGGCGCGGCAACCTGTGGCTGGGCTGCAACAAGGGCATCTTCCGCGTCTCCCTGGAGGAGCTGGAAGCGGTGGCCGAGGGCCGGCTCGCACGGGTCCACTCGCGGCTCTTCGGGACGGACGACGGGATGCGCTCGCCGGAGTGCAACAACGTGGGGTGGCCATCCGGGCTGCGCACCCGGGATGGGCGGCTGTGGTTCGCCACCATCCGCGGCGCCGTCGCCTACGATCCGCGGCACGAGGTCGCGCCCGTGGCCTCGCCGCCACCGGTGCTGCTCGAAGAGGTCCGGGTGGATGGGCGGACCGTGCCCGCCTCCCAGTGGAGTCTCATCCCTCCCGGCGCGGAGCGAGTGGAGCTCCACTACACGTCCCCGAGCCTGGGAGCGCCGCAGCGCCTGCGCTTCCGCTACCAGCTCGAGGGCCTCGACAAGGACTGGGTGGAGGCCGGGCCGGAGCAGCGCAAGGCCGACTACACCCACCTGCCGCCGGGGGACTACCGCTTCCGCGTCATGGCGCTCTCGACGGAGGACGGCCAGACGACGCCCGTCGCGGAGCTGAGACTCCAGCAGCAGCCCCGCTTCCACGAGACGCTTCTCTTCCGGGCGGCCTGCGCGCTGGCGGGGGCGCTGGTCATCGCCGGTGGGGTGCGGCTGCGCCTGCGCGGACACCGCCTGCGCGAGCGCGAGCTCCAGGCGCGTGTCGAGGAGCGCACCACCGAGCTGAGCGCCCGCCTCCAGGAGCTCCAGGACACCCGGGAGCGGCTCGTCCAGGCGGAGAAGATGGCCGCGGTGGGGACGCTCGCCTCGGGCGTCGGGCATGAGATCAACAACCCGCTCGCCTTCATCATCTCCAACCTCAACTACGTGACGGGGGAGCTGGGAGAACTCACGAAGCGGGAGGAGGAGTCCGAGCGCTGGCAGGAGGTGGAGCAGGCGCTCTCCGAGGCGAAGGTGGGCGCGGAGCGGGTGCGCCGCATCGTGGCGGACCTACGGACCCTGGCCCGCGCCCAGCGGGAGCCCTCGAAGGAGGTGGACCTCCATGCGCTGCTCGACGTGTCCCTGGCGACGGCGGACGGGAAGCTGCGCCCCCGGGCCCGGGTGGTGAAGGACTATGGAACGCCGCCGACCGTGCGGGGGAACGAGACGCGGCTCGGCCAGGTCTTCCTCCACCTGCTCGTCAACGCCGCGCAGGCCATCCCCGAGGGAGGCGCGGACCAGAACGAGGTGCGTGTCACCACGCGCCGGGACGAGCGGGGGCACGCCGTCATCGAGGTGAGCGACACCGGCGTGGGAATTCCTCCCGAGGCGCTACCGCACATCTTCGAGCCCTTCTTCACCACCAAACCCGTGGGCGAGGGAACCGGGCTCGGCCTGTCCATCTGTCACACCCACCTGCAGGCCATGGGCGGCGACATCCGGGTGCGGAGCGAGCCGGGACGCGGCACCACCTTCGAGGTCACCCTCCCGCCCTTCGGCAGCTCCCTGGAGGAGCGCTTCAAGTCATCACGCTGAGCGCGAAGCAGCGCGAGGTGGCGCTCCAGCTCAAGGATGCGTATGGGTCAGGCTGTAGAACGTGGCCTGCACATAATCAGACGTCGTGCCGGTGTTGTTCTGATTATAGACACCGGCTTTGAAATACATGCCCAGGTCGTTGTACCCGGACTCCAGGGTGAAGTTCGCGGTGACGGTCGCACGGCCTTGCGGCGTGACCTTGACCGTCATCGCCTGTCCGACGACCTTGATCTCATAGCTCCAGGTCTCACCGAGCAGCACCCCGTTCGTGGGGTTCAGGTTGTTGGGGTCGCCAATGATGGGGAGGTAGGTGGTGCTGTTGGACGGCGTGTCGTGGGCGAAGTAGATGGCGCCTCGCGAGTCGGACGGACGCTTGTGGAAGTACAGGCGGATGGGCTCGCTGGACGGACCATGGATCTGCCCCACGATCACCCGGCCGATCTTCGCGCTCTCTCCAGTGGTGGAGACACGATCCACGGTGAGGGTGGCCCTGAGCGTTCCGTCGACGCCACCCGCGGCGGACTTCGCGGTCGACGAGGAAGTCGACATCACCCAGTTGTTGCCGGGAGCGCTCGCGCTTCCATCCGGAGCGAGCATCTCGCGCAGCTCCGTCCGGGAGTAGTTGGAGTTGGCGGTCGTGTCCGCGAGGTTCGGGCAGCGGAAGACCATGCCACCCGTCACCGGGTCCGTATAGAACGTGTTCTCCAGCTCGTAACCCTTGCTCAGCGTGGACGCGCTGACTTCGCTGGCGTCTGGCAGGGTGATCTTCCAGTGCGACAGATCGAAGTTGCCACTCGGCGGCGCGGACGGGTCGAGGCCTCCGGCACCAATCGTATACGTCCCGCCTCCGATGGGGCTGGGGGACAGCCCGCTCAGGTACGCAATCGCTTTCAACGTGGTCGTCGTGCTGAGCGTGATGGGGCCGCTGTAGAGCGTACCGGTGGTGGAGGTGGGCGTGCTGCCATTGGTGGTGTAGCGGATCGAGGCTCCGGAAGTGGCGGAGCTGAGGGTGATGCTCTGCGCACCGGTATAGGTACCAGGAGCGGGGTTGAACGTGGGCGTGGCCACCTGCCCCCCGGAGCTGGTCAATCCCCACAGCTCGACCTCGGTGATGCTGTTCCAGCCGTTGCCGGAGCTGTTGCCGTGCCCCACGATCCGGATGTAGCGGGCGCTGGTATCGGCGAAATCATACGTTTCGACGTTGGTCGTCGTGCCACTGCTGACAGCGCGGTTGATCAACGTCGTCCACGGGCCGCTCGAGGAGCCAGCGGCGAGCACGTCGAAGGTCGTCGTGCGGGTATTGCCCTGGTACCAGGCGATCTTGATGAGTTGCACGCTCTGAGTGGTGCCGAGATCGAAGGTGATGAACGCCCCGTCACCCTGCCCTGCCCAGCGGGTGGAGAGATCGCCATCGACCGCGTTGGCGGGAACGGCGTTGTTCGCCACGTCATAGGTGCTGGCCGTCACCGCCGAGCCAGGGACGGGCAACTGACTGCCCGTGCTGGCCGCCGCCCCCCAGAGTTCGACCTCGCTGATGCTGTTCCAGCCATTGCCGGAGCTGTTGCCGTGCCCCACGATCCGGATGTAGCGGGCGCTGGTGTCGGCGACATCGTAGGTTTCGAAGCTGGTCGTCGTGCCACTGCTGACGGCGCGGTTGAGCAGCGTCGTCCACGGGCCGCTCGAGGAGCCAGCGGCGAGCACGTCGAAGGTCGTCGTGCGGGTATTGCCCTGGTACCAGGCGATCTTGATGAGCTGCACGTTCTGCGTGGTGCCGAGATCGAAGGTGATGAACGCCCCATCGCCCTGCCCCGCCCAGCGGGTGGAGAGATCGCCATCGACCGCGTTGGCGGGGATGGCGTTGTTCGCCACGTCATAGGTGCTGGCCGTCACCGCCGAGCCCGGAACGGTGAATCGCGTGGCCGACTGCGCTGAGACTTCGGCGGCCACCAAGAGTGAGAGAACAAGTGCGGGAAGAAGGTGTCTGAGGTTCATGGGGATCGATCCCTCGGGCGTTGAAGCGGACTGGCCCCGTAGCACAACCCCAACACCCAGGAAAACAGGCATTTTTACCAAAACCCCCAAAGCGATGAATACCCGTTACCGAGTGGCCGGCCCACCAGGATGGGAGAGCCTGCAATGCGTGGCACTCGTCATCGCTGGGGCAGGTGCCTAGATCTCCCTTGAAGGCGGGACATCCTCATCTTCCTTGGAGGGGAGACATGGAGGCGAGCGCACGCCAGAAGCTGGAGCAGCGGATCCACGAGCTCTGCACGCGAGGCGAGACAGGACACGCCGTCCAGGTCGCACTGGAGGGATATGGGCCAGAGTTCATGCGGCTGCTGGGCTCCATCCTTCACGACCGGGAGCAGGCGCGGGATGCCTACAGTACCTTCACCGAGAACCTGCTGATGGATCTCCCGCGGTTCCGCTGGGATTGCTCCTTCCGCTCGTGGGCCTACCAGGTGGCACGCCACGTCGCCTACCGCATCGCCACCTCGCCGGCCGCACGGGAGCTACCGGTGAGCCTCGGGGCCTTCCGTGACCAGGTGCAGCCCGAGCCGAGCCAGCCGAAGCCCTGGATGCGAAGCACCCTCAAGGAGCGCTTCCGGGAGCTGCGTGAACAGCTCACCCCTCACGAGAAGCGCATCCTGTCGCTCCGGGTGGATGAGCGGATGTCCTGGCACGACGTGGCCCGGGCGATCGCCGGCCCGGACGAGGTCCTGACGCGCGAGGCGCTCGACCGCAAATCCGCCGTGTTGCGGCAACAGTTCAAGCGAATCAAGACCCGGCTGAGGGAGCTCGCACAGCAAGCGGAGATGCTCTCGTCCGAAGAGCACCCTTCCCTCTAGCCCGCTCACACGAGGTGCAGGGGCAGGGACTTCAGTCCGCGCGGGCCGAACAACCCGCGCCAGCGCAGCTGCTCCTCGGGCACCGCGAGCCGCATGGCTGGAAAGCGTTGCACCAGGGTCAGGAGCGCGATCTTCCCCTCCAGCCTCGCCAGCGGAGCCCCCATGCAGTAGTGCGACCCCAGGCCGAACGCCACATGACGGTTGGGGTGGCGGGTGATGTCGAGCGTGTCCGGGTTCTCGAAGACCGTCTCATCCCGGTTCGCCGAGGCCATGAGCGGCACCACCATGGAGCCTCGCGGGATGAGCTGCCCGTGCAGCTCGATGTCCTCCCGGGCGAAGCGTGGCGTGGGCGCCTCGATGGGATTGGTGTAGCGCAACAACTCCTCGACCGCGGAGCCGATCAGCTCGGGGTTCTCCCGCAGCTTCTGGAGCTGGTCCGGGTTCTGGAGCAGCGCGAGCGTTCCATTTCCGATGAGGTTCACCAGGGTGTCGTGCCCGGCCAGCAGCAACAGGAACACCATCGAGACGAGCTCCTCCTCGCTGAGGCGGTCTCCCTGCTCCTCCGCCTGTACGAGCGCCGTCAGCAGATCCTCGCTGGGATGCTCGCGGCGCAGCCGGATCAACGCGCGGAAGAAGCGCAGCATCTTGTTCGCGCTGGGCAGACGGCGGATGAAGTCGAGGGGCGTCTCGAGCTTCGAATCCATGAGCTTGAACGTCCAGCGGCGGAACTTCGGCCGCTCCTCCTCGGGCACGCCCATCATCTCCGAGATGATGGTCAGGGCCAGGGGCGCCGCGAAGTCGGAGAGGAGCTCGACGCTCCCTTTCCTCTCGGCGTCATCGAGCAGGCGGTTGACGATCCGCTCCACCGTTCCCTCCAGCTCCTCGACCCGGCGAGGGGTGAACGCCTTGTGCACCAGGTCTCGCAGGCGGCGATGATCGGCCGCGTCGCTCGCCACCATGTTCTTCTGGAACGTCCGGAAGAGGCGGGGCATCCACCACTGTTCCGACGGATTCTTCCCCCCCACCGCATGGTGACGGCTGTTCGCGAGCCGTGGATCCTTCAGGGCGTTCACCACGTCCTCGTAGCGCGTGAGGATCCAGGCCTTTCCCACCATCTTGCGTTGGACGGCGGCGACGGGGAGCGTCTTCCGCAGCCGGGAATAGGTCGGGTATGGGTCCGCTCGGAACACGGGGTCCGCGACGTCGAGCTCGGGGGTCATGCGTTCTCCTTGAGGACCAGAGGGGACCTCCAAGAAGAAGAGGCGGCGCGGGGGCTTTGTGAGCAAGCCAGGAGACAACGGGCGAGCGGCCGTGCGATGGAACGGCTCTCCCCCCCGAATTGCGCACCCGCCGGTAACCTGAGTGAGCACGGCACTTTGGTCTGCGATCCCGCAATGCACAGAGGATCGCTGCACGGATTACTATGTCAGGTGCGTGGATGCAGGCGGCGAAAGTCTGCCCGGTCGCTACAAGAATGAAACCCGCTGTTCAGCTTGCATGCACTACTGCACGACCCATGGTTTCTGGCCTGAGGCTCTCTACACTTGGAACAAAGTGCGGCTGCCATGTCCCGGCCAATGACACGGGCAGAGGAGAGATCTCTCCGGATAGGACAAGCGCGGGGTCGCCTCTTCCTCTCGCTCCGGAATGCCTCTGTCGCTGAGAAGCTCCAGGCGTACAAACGACTGGAGATGCAACTCCTCAGGGATGAAGCGCTCACGGCGCTCGAGCAGCGAGAGTTGCAGAGGCGAATCGCCGAGGACCTGCTCACCGCGGCGAGTGAGGGTCCCTGGCGATTGTTCTCACCCTACCTGCGGCGAATGGAGCGACTCGGCTACTCCGGACTGGACCGCCGCCTTCTGGCCTGTGTCCTTGCCGCGATGGCCTCCAAAGGCTCTCCCTCTGGGAGGCGAAAGACGGCCGAGCTCATCGCCGACATCGAGCGGCGGACTCGTGGACGGAAGTACCACCCGGCGCTCAGGGAGGAGATCAACAGCGCGGTGGAACGAGCCCGCAGACTCGCCAATCTCGGCACCGAGCAAGCTGTCGCGACGCATCGAAGTCGTCCCAGCACCCGGACGCCCAGGTAAAGAAAAAGCCCGGTGCGGAGCGATCCACACCGGGCCTTCTCGTCTTCACCGACGCAGGGAACCTAGCAACCGGTCTCCACCGCGCCGATGTCCGGGGCGCCACCGCAGAAGGGCAGGCCCACGTCGGAGCCCTGGTCCACGGCCACCGAGTCCGGCCCGAAGGTCGGCGGCGCCGCGCCCGCGTTGCCCGTGCTGGAGGTGCTGTCACCCGCCGCCTGCTGGAAGCCCACCAGGTCCACCTGCTGCCCGTTGGCCTTGAACTGCGCACCCGACGGGAACAGGTTGTGCCCCATCTTCAGGCCGGGCCGCTGGCTGCCGAGGCTCACCGCCACCCCCGACTCCGAGACGAGGTTGTTCGCCACCTGGAGGTTGCTCGTGGGGCCGCCCGTGCCGTGGCCGATGACGAGCGCCGTGTCCGCACGCGTCACCGTGTTGTTCACCAGCACCGTGCCCTCCGAGTTCTCCAGCCGGATGGCCGTCCCCTCGCCACCGCCCTCGCTGGTGATGTCGTGGACGCGGTTGCGCCGCACCACCACGCCGCTCGGCACCGGCCCCTCGTGGTTGCCTCCCACCGAGATGCCCTTGCCCGAGTCGTAGACCTCGTTGTCCTCGATGACCACGTCCTTGGCCGAGTAGTGCACCACCACCGCGTCACCCTTCGCCGTGGAGCTCGGCTTGAAGCCGTGCATCTTGTTGTGGCGGATGGTCACCTTGTGGCACGTCTTGATGTCCACCGCGTTCTCGCGGTTGGCGTAGAAGTGGTTGTTCTCGATGAGCAGCCCATTGGCGGGCGGCAGCGAGCTGAAGCCCTCGGGCCCCAGGCACTGCACCGAGTCACCCGAGTTGTCGTGGATGTCGTTGTTGCGCACCGTGATGTCGCGCGACGTCGGCTGCACCACCACGCCGTGCGAGTCCTGGTTGCCCGAGCTCTTCACGAAGCCGTGGATGTGGTTGTTCTCGATGACCGCGCCCGTCGCGCTGTCATACGTGGTGACGGCGGCACCGAGCGTGCCGTCGTGCAGATCCGAGTTGGCCAGCGTCGAGCCCCGCACGTCTCCCTGGAAGGTCACCGCGTAGACGGGCTGGCGCTGCGCGTCCAGCTCGAAGCCATCGACGATCCAGTGCGGCCGCCGCATCTGAACGAGCGCGCCGGAGCCGGAGCCCGGAACGATGCGCGGCTTGCCCTCGCCCTGGAGGGTGATGGGGGCGCCCTCGGAGCCCGCCTTGGCGTTCTCGCCGATGACGACCCGCTCGGCGTAGGTGCCCGCGAGGACGCGGACGACCTCGCCCGGCCCGGCCACGGAGATGGCCTTGGCGATGGAGCGGAACGGCTGGGCCGCGCTGCCGTCACCGGAGTCGTTCCCGGACGCGCTCACCACCCACTCGCGGGTGAAGCGCGACGCGGCGGGGGCCGCCTGGGGCTCGGACAGGGCTGGCTGCGGAGAGGGCTCGGCGATGGGCGAGTGCCCCTCGTGCGAAGGCAGGTCCGCCACGGGCGTGTTCGCCACGGGCTGCGCGCCGATGGGCGCGGGCTCGCCCGGCCGTGCGACGGCCGCGGGCGCGTTGAGGCGCGGAGCGTTGTCCGGCATGCCGGGCTGCCCACCGGAATCAGTTCCCCCACTCCCGCCACAGGCCCAGAGGCCCAGGCCCAGCGAGCAAGCGGCCAGGAGGGCCGCCGGAGACTTCCTCATCTTGCTTGCTTGGATTTTCATGAGCAGGGGAAACCCCCGTACCCGGCCGCGGTATTCGCCACCCTTCCTTCTCGCCTGCCTGGACTCCAACCAGGAGGTGGCGGTGAGCGCCGTCCACAGGTACCGTCGGGGGGCTTTGCTCAAAGCCGTTCTTCCACTCCTCGCGTTCCTCCTCGTCACTTGCGCCGCGCCGCGCCGTTCCGCGCCCGCTCCGGCTCCGGAGGCCCTGCGCTCCGAGTCCGCCGCCAGCACCAGCGCGCGCTCCGGTGCCCCGGCCTTCCCGGGCAGGGCCGCCGCCCCGGTGCTGGAGGCGCCGCCCCCGGGCGAGCTGCCCGCGCCGGACAGCCTCAAGCGGCTGGACTTCCGGGGCGGTGAGCCGCAGGTCCCCATCGGGTTGATGCAGGGCCGCCGCGAGGTGCGCTTCTCCCCCAAGGGCCGGATGCGGCTGCGCTTCGGTGGCGAGGCGGAGCGGATGCTGGAGGCCCCGGCGGGCTCGGTGTGGACGGTGCGCGTCACCGACGGCACACCCGCGGAGCTGTCCGCGCGCATCCAGCTCGAGGAGCTTCCCTTCGCGGACAAGGAAGGGCTCGCCGAGGTGCAGGCGCGCTGGCAGGCCCGGGGCGTGGCGGTGCGCGCGCACGTGCTCGGCGTGCTCTACGGCATCGCCGGGAAGGTCATCGACAACCGGCGCTACCTGCTGCTGCTGGACGAGGAGCTCACCCCGAAGCAGGCCACGGAGCGGCAGGCGGAGCTGCTGCGCCAGTTTGGCGTGCGCACTACGCTCTTCGAGGAGGTCCGCGCGCCCTCGCGTGCCATCCTCGAGCTGCGGGACGAGCCGGGCAACGTGGTGGGGCTCGCGCAGGACAGCCTGTACGTGGAGACGCTGGATGGCGCCGGCTTCGACGTGCGGCAGGTGGAGCACGACGTCGGCTACGACAACCACGGCTTCGAGGACCGGAGCTTCCGGGGCACGCTGCAGCTCTCGGTGGATCGCCACGGGACGCTGGCGGTGGTGAACGTGGTGAAGCTGGAGGAGCTGCTCAAGGGGCTGGTGCCCTCGGAGATCTACGCCCGGGCGCACCCGGAGGCCCTCAAGGCGCAGGCGGTGACGGCGCGCGGCGAGGTGCTGGCGAAGGTGGGCATCAAGCACCTGGCGGATCCCTACCTCCTGTGCTCCGAGCAGCACTGCGCGGTGTACCGGGGCCGCACCGGCGAGGCCGCCAGCACGAGCGCGGCGGTGGAGGCCACGCGGGGCCAGGGCCTCTTCTCCTCGGACGGCAAGCTGGTGGACTCGGTGTACAGCGCCATGTGCGGTGGACACACGGAGGACAACGACGTCGTCTGGGGCGGCCCTCCCAACCCGAGCCTGCGTGGCAGGCCGGATCTCATCGGCCCGGCGGAGGGACTGCCCACGCCCGGGGCGCTGGCGGAGTACCTGAGCGCGGAGCTGCCCGCCGCCTGCCGGCTGTCCACCTTCGCGCGGGCGGGCAAGTACCGTTGGGAGAAGCGCTTCACCGTGGAGCAGGTGAATGCGCTCACCGCGCACCTCGAGGTGGGCCCGGTGCACGCGCTGAGCCTGGGTGAGCGGGGAGTGTCCGGCCGGGCGCGCACCCTCACGGTGGCGGGCGAGCGGGGCGTCACCCAGGTGCGAGGCGAGCTGAACATCCGCCGGCTCTTCGGGATGCTGAACAGCTCCATGGCCCTGCTGGAGGAGGAGCGGGATGCCGAGGGCCACCTCACCGGTTGGCGCTTCCGGGGCGGCGGCTGGGGCCACGGGGTGGGCATGTGCCAGACGGGTGCCATCGGACGGGCGGAGGCCGGGCAGCGCTACCAGGACATCCTGCGGTTCTACTTCAATGGTGCCGAGGTCGCGCCTATCTATTAAGGGAGGCGCGGCTCCCCTCTCCCTCTGAGCGGGGACCTACACGGATTTCAAACCAGGTTGTCACCCCGAAAACGTCTCGGGAGTACGGGGCGGGCTCGGGGGTTATCATCAGCGCGCGTGTCGACGGGTCCTTCGGTTCCAGAGCAGACGAACAAGCGGCGGCGGAGGCGGGAACAGCCCGCCCGCTACCTCATTGCCTTCGTTCTGGCCCTGGTGGCGCATGGAGCCTTTGTCGGTCTGCTGTCGGTGATGGCCTACATCCAGCTCAACCTGCCGCCCGAGCCCAAGCCCCCCAGGCCGGCGAGCGCCGTGGTCATGCGCCCCTTGAGCGCCCAGGAGTGGGCGAAGAACCGCGGGCCGCAGGCCCCCAACGCCCAGGTTCCCCCGCTCGGCCGCCAGCCCGAGAAGAAGCCGGAGAAGAAGCCCGAGGAGGTGCCCAAGGGTCAGGTGGTGGACGTGGCCCCGGGCAACCAGCAGGAAGCGCCGGACGCCAAGTACCTCGCCGAGCACAACAACAAGGTGGAGAAGGAGACGCGCGCGAAGGACCAGACGCCCTTCTACCGCAACGCCATGCCGCAGACGACGGCGCGCGAGTCCCGCGAGGGCTCGGGCTCCAGCGACGAGACGGCCCCGCGGATCGCCGGCAACAACGGCACGGGCGTGGACGAGCGGCCCATGAAGGAGGGCGGCAAGAAGTCCGCCTTCGAGCTGCCCGACGCCAAGAAGAAGCAGGAGATCGCCCTCAAGCAGGACCCCAACGCGCCGGGCCCGGGCATGGAGGTCAACAACCGCAACGAGAGCGACGAGCTGGCCGGCAACGCCAAGCGGCTGCGCATCCAGCAGGGCTCCGATGCGGACGAGGAGGGCTCCGCCGGCCGCCTGGGCTCTCCAGGGATGGCGAAGCTGATGCCCTCGCAGGCGGTGATGGATCAGATCATCGGCGGAGCGCCCAATGATCATCTCAAGGACGCGGAGGAGGGAGACGGCACCTACCTCAACACCCGCGAGTGGAAGTACGCCAGCTTCTTCAACCGGGTGAAGCAGAGCGTGGGCACGCAGTGGGATCCCAACTCGGCGCTGATGCGGAGAGATCCCACGGGGCAGACGTACAGCGGCAAGGATCGCTACACCCTGGTCAACGTCACCCTGGACGAGAACGGACGGGTGGCGGACATCGCCATCGAGAAGAGCTGCGGGCTGGACTTCCTGGATCTGGCGGCCGTCGAGTCCTTCAAGAAGGCCCAACCCTTCCCCAATCCGCCGCCGGGCCTGCTGGAGGACGACTCCAAGGTGCGCTTCAAGTTCGGCTTCTTCATGGAGATGGGCGGCGGCCCCCGGATGCGGCTCTTCCGTCAGCCCAACTGATGGACCGGCCGCTGGGGAGGCTCGCGTGCGGGCCTCGTTGGCACTAGGGTGCGCCGCGTGGATGCCTCCTCCATCATCGAGCGCAACCGGAAGGTGCGCACCGTGCTCGCCACCATCCTCCTGGCCAACTGGGCCGTGGCGGTGGCGAAGATCGTCTTCGGGTGGATGAACGACTCGGCCGCGGTGACCGCGGACGGGGTGCACTCCTTCATCGACGGAGGCTCCAACGTGCTCGGCCTGGTGGCCATGTCCGTGGCCGCCCGTCCCGCGGACGAGGACCACCCCTACGGCCACGGCAAGTTCGAGGCGCTGGCCTCGCTGGGCATCGGGATGATGATCGGCATCGCCATGCTGGAGCTGGGGCGCATGGCCTTCGACTCGCTGCTGCATGACCGCCACCCCGTGGTGACGCCGCTCATGGCGGGGGTGATGGTGGGCACGCTGCTGGTCAACCTGGCCGTCACCACCATCGAGCGCAAGCAGGGAGAGAAGCTGCAGAGCCCCCTGCTGCTGGCGGACGCGCGGCACACCCTCTCGGACGTGGGCGTGACGCTGGCGGTGCTGGGCTCCATGGGGCTGGTGTGGCTGGGCTTCCCCAAGGCAGACGGCGTCGTCACGCTGGGGGTGCTGGTGGTGGTGGCCCGGGTGGCGTGGAGCATCGTCAAGCAGGCGGTGGGCATCCTCTCGGACACGGCGCGGTTGGAGCCGCAGAAGGTGGAGCAACTCACCCTCCAGGTGCCGGGCGTGCGCTCGTGCCGCGACGTGCGCAGCCGGGGCATGGAGGGGACGGTGTACGTGGACCTGAAGATCGAGGTGGATCCGCAGCTCACCACCGCCCAGGCCCACGAGCTGGCCGACGCCGTGGAGGCCCGGATTCAGGCGGAATTCCCCGAGGTGGTGGACGTGGTGGTGCACGTCGAGCCGGCGCTGCTCCCCTCCTCCCGGACCCACCTCTCCAGCCGGTGAGTCCCCGGGCGGACCCGCCCGCCCGCCCGCTCCGCTGGCATCCCTTGGAGGGCCGTCACAAAGCCCCCTCGCGGACCCTATCCGGGCATGAACCTCGAACTCGCCATCTACTTCACGACCTTCGCGATCATCGGTGCGAGCTATCTGCTCTCGGGCAAGAAGGAGCAGAGGGCCGCCGCCGCCCAGCAGCTCAAGTACGACGCCGAGCTCGAGTCGCTCGTGCGCCCCATGCTGCTCTTCGCCATGAAGGCGCCCGTGGCGCACTGCTGAGTCCTCGCGGCCTCACCCGAGCCTGGGGGACAGGAGCCACTCCCAGTCCCCCTTCTCCGTCTCCGGCAGAAGGGGGTGCTGCCGGCGCCACGAGAGCACCTCCGAGCGCCAGGCCTCGACTCCACCCGGCAGCAGCCACGCCCGTGTGACGGCGGCGCGCCGGAGTCCCCTGAACTCCCGCACCAGCGCGCGGTTGGCCCGGTCGATGACCCCCGGAGCCGTCTTGGAGCGCAACTGCACCTCCACCGAGAGCTGGAGCCCCTCGCGCCGGACAGGATCCTCCGGAACCTCTTCCTCGAACACGGCCCAGAGCCCCAGCAGGGGCGGTGGGACGCCCTCGAGCAGGGCCGCATGCAGGCGGTCATGCCCATCGAGCACCAGCCACTTCCCGGCGACCTCCAGGTAGAGCAGCAGCGCCGGAGGCAACGTCCCCGCGCGCGCGTGCTTGCGCCAGCTCTTCACCCGGCCGTCGTTCCCGGCGGAGGGAGCGCGCAGCGGCAGCACGGCCCCGCTGCTCACCGAGCCATCCCCCGGCGGGCCGCCCGAGGACCACTCCTCCACCCAGAGCGGCTCCCAGCGCAGGACGCCCTCGAGCGAGTGCGGGGGATCGGCTGGCCCGCCCGTCAGGCCGCTCGGGACGCTGGGATAGGGGGCGGACTCACGACGCGTCACCGCCTGGAGGGGCCGCAGACACCAGCGGCCCACGTGGAGCACCGGCTGCGGCGACCGCTCGAGCGCTCGCGCCAGGTGCCAGGTCCAGGACTCCCACCACGCGGACGTGCCCGGCTCGTGCGGAATGCCTCGCACCTCGGTGACCGGCAACGGGGGAATCAACCCAGGGGCGAGAGCATGCCCCCGGAGGAAGCCGCAGGAGCCCCACCAGTCATCGATGCGTAACCAGAGCAGCGGCTGGCCTCCGCTGCTGATGCGCAACCGGTATACGGGCGCGGCCTCCACGTGGAAGGACGGCCGCCGGAGCCAAGGGCCCGTACCGGGCACATCGAGCAACAGGCCCGGTCCCGCTCCGGGCAGACGCCAATCCGTGTCATCCGGGGTGAAGACCACGCTGGAGTGCATCCCTGATCCTCTCACGGCGGCCGTCTCACTTCCCGGCGTCGTAAGTGCTCACCAGCCGCTTCGGTGCGGCACAGCGCCAGGCATCCTCGAGCAGGATGCGGAGTTGCTCGCGGCGGACCGAGGCGAGCCGCACGAGCATCAGGGGATGGCTCACGTAGTGGTCCGTGACGAAGAAGGTGTCTGGCTCCGCCTGCATGAGGAGGTCCCGGTCGGAGAAGTCGATCTTGATGACCAGGGTCTCGCCATCCTCGCGGAGCCGTGCCAACAACCTTCCACGCACCTTGAGAGCCGGTGTGCCGTAGGACGTGCCTTCCTCGATGCCCGGCAGCGCGAGCGCGAGCTGCCGCACGGTCTCGAAGGACACGCGCTGGGTGCTGGCCGCTTTCTTCTTCATGGGTGGGGTCATCTCCAGGGACCCGGAGCATAAGGGACCCGGCAAGCACCCCCGGTGGAACTTTGGGGCGCGGCGCCGTTTGCACGGCTCGCGGCGCTCCAGCTACCGTGCGCGCGAGTCCCCCCCTTGTCCTCCCCGGCCCCTTCCCTTCCACTCCGCTGGCATCTCGTCCGGCTCGCGGTCGGCACGCTGCTGCCCGCCGTCGTCTTCGCCGCGGTCGTGGTCTTCCAACTGGCGCGCCTGGAGCGCAAGGACGCCGAGCGGCGGGTGGTCCGTTCGGCGCGCTCGCTCGCGACGGCCTTCGAGAGGGAGATGTCCGGCTCCATCCGGACGCTCCAGGCGCTGGCCGAGTCCGGTTACCTGGATCGCGGCGAGCTGGAGTCCTTCCACTCGGAGGCCGAGCGGGTGCGCCGTACGCAGCCGGCCTGGAAGCACGTGCTGCTGATCTCCACGGACGGCCAGTTGCTGCTCAACACTTCCCATCCCTGGGGAGCCCCGCTGCCGCCGGTCGCCGAGCAGGAGAGCTTCGTGCGCGTCGTCGAGACGCACCAACCCATCGTCGGAGGCATCGCCACCGGCAAGGGCCCGCGGCGGGCGACCGCCTTTCCCGTCCGCGTACCGGTGATGCGCGGCGGCGCGCTCCGCTACGTGCTCACGGCCGTCATCACGCCCGAGTCCCTCGAGGAGGTCGTGGCCAACCCGTCGTCCGGGAACGAGGAGTGGACGCGCACGCTGGTGGACTCGCAAGGCATGGTGGCGGCCCGCACCCGCGACCCCTCGCGCTTCGTCGGCCAGCGGGCGACCTCTTCCTTCCAGGAGAACACCCGCGCGTCGCTCGAGGGCGTGTACTCCGACGTGTCGCTGGACGGGGCTCCGGTCTACGTGGCGTTCAGCCGCTCCCAGCCCTCGGACTGGACCGCGGCGGTCGTCAGTCCCCGGCGGATCCTGGACGCCCCCGTGCTCGACGCGATGCTCGCCGCCGGAGGGCTCGGGCTCGTGCTGCTGTTCGCGAGCGCGGGCGGCGCCTGGGTCTACTCCCGGCGGCTCGAGCGCTCCATCACCCAGGCCTCGGACGCGGCGGCCGCCCTCGCGCGGGGAAATCCTCCCCACATGGAGCCGTCCAGCGTGCGCGAGCTGGCGCAACTGGGCGAGGCCCTGGAACGCTCCGGACAGCTGCTGCGGGAGCGGGAGCGCGAGCGGGACGCGAACCTCGCCGCCGCCGAGACGGCACGCGCCGAGGCCGTCGAGGCCACCCAGGCCAAGGACGTGTTCCTCGCCATGCTGGGGCACGAGCTGCGCAACCCGCTCGCGCCGATCGTCACCTCGATGGAGGTGCTCCGCAGACGGGGCCTCGCGCAGACACCCGAGCACGAGGTCATCTCCCGGCAGCTCCGGCACGTGGTCCGCCTCGTGGATGACCTGCTCGACATGGCCCGGCTCGCGCGCGGACAGCTGTCGCTCCGCTGCGAGCCGCTCGAGCTCTCCTCCGCCGTCACCCGGGCCGTGGAGGCCGCGATCCCGCTCATCACGCAGCGGCGGCACGTGCTCGAGACCCACGTGTCCGCCTCGGGCCTGCCGGTGCTGGCGGATGCCGATCGGCTGACGCAGGTGATCGCCAACCTGCTCACGAACTCGGCGAAGTACACGCCCTCTGGCGGGCGCATCCAGCTGCGGGCCGGAGAGCGGGACGGTGGCATCGAGCTCGTCGTCGAGGACAATGGCCAGGGCCTGGCGCCGGAGCTCGTCCCCCGGCTCTTCCAGCCCTTCGTGCAGGGGGCTCGCACGTTGGAGCGGAGCGAAGGGGGTCTGGGCATCGGCCTGGCGCTGGTGCGAAGTCTCGTCGAGGCGCATGGCGGCCATGTCGAGGCCCACAGCGAGGGGCCCGGCCTGGGCAGCCGCTTCACGGTCTGGCTGCCGAGGCACACGCGGGCCGAGGCGCCGCTCCCCGAGGAGCCGCGGCAGGAGCCCGTCGCTTCCGAGGCGGAGACCGGGCCCGGGAACCGCGTCCGCGTGCTCGTGGTGGACGACAACGTCGACGCCGCCGAGACCCTGGCCGAGCTGCTGGCCATGAGCGGGTACGAGACGGCCGTGGCGCACGATTGTCCGGGGGCGTTGACTCGGGCCGAGACGTTCCGCCCGGATGTGGCGCTGCTCGACATCGGCCTGCCCGTGGTGGATGGCTATGGCGTCGCCGAGCGCATCCGCGAACGGCTGGGAGAGTCGAGCCCCGTCTTCGCCGCGCTCACGGGCTTCAGCCAGGACGGGGACCGCTCACGCAGCCAGGCGGCGGGCTTCCGCCACCACTTCGTGAAGCCCATCGACATCGACGAGCTGCTCGCCTTCGTCGAATCGCTGCGGCCGGCGCGCAGTGGGGCCGCGTAGTCCGTCACCTTCAACACAGGAAGAGGCCCGTCCAGCGGGCCTGCTATCGACTACTCGATAGCGTGATGACCTTCGAGGCGGCTCCCGCGTGAGCGCCGATGGAGATTGACGCCCCCGAACGTCACTCCACGAAGGAGTTCACATGAGTCCCTCGACCCACCCGGTCACCATCAAGGTCAACGGCGCGGAAAAGCGGATGGAGATCGCGCCCTGGACCACCTTGCTCGATCTGCTGCGTGAGTCCCTCGGCCTGACGGGCACCAAGAAGGGCTGCGACCACGGCCAGTGCGGGGCCTGTACCGTGCTCGTCGACGGCAAGCGCATCAATTCCTGCCTCACCCTGGCCGTCATGAAGGACGGGGCGGAGGTGACAACCGTCGAGGGGCTCGCCACGGGCCAGACACTCCACCCGCTCCAGGAGGCCTTCATCGAGCACGACGCCTTCCAGTGCGGCTACTGCACCCCCGGCCAGCTCTGCTCCGCCCAGGGGCTGCTGAACGAAGGCAAGGCGAAGACGGTGGAGGACATCCGCGAGTTGATGAGCGGCAATCTCTGCCGTTGTGGTGCCTACCCCAACATCCTCGCGGCCATCGACAAGGTGCGGCAGGAGCGCGAGAGGAGCGGCGGGAAATGAATCCCTTTTCCTTCGAGCGGGCCGAGACCATCGCTGGCGCGGTGAGCGCGCTCGCCCAGCATGACAAGGCCCGGTTCATCGCGGGCGGCACCAACCTTCTCGATTTGATGAAGGAGAATGTCTCGCGGCCGGGCCACCTGATCGACATCACGCGGCTGCCCCTGGGCAAGATAGAGGAGAACCCAGACGGCGGCTTGCGGATCGGCGCGCTCGTCACGAACTCGGAGGCCGCCTACGACGAGCGGATCCAACGGCGCTACCCGTTGCTCTCGCAGGCGATCCTCGCTGGTGCCTCGGCACAGCTGCGCAACATGGCGACAACGGGGGGCAACCTGCTCCAGCGCACGCGCTGTTATTACTTCTACGACACGGCCACGCCCTGCAACAAACGAGCGCCCGGCACGGGCTGTGGCGCGCTCGAGGGCTTCAATCGCATCCACGCCATCCTGGGCACGAGCGACAAGTGCATCGCCACCCATCCGTCGGACATGTGCGTGGCGCTCGCGGCGCTCGGCGCGGCCGTCCGCGTGACCGGGCCGGACGGAGAGCGCACCCTCCCCTTCTCCGACTTCCATCGCCTGCCCGGGGACACGCCGGAGCTCGATACGAACCTGCGGCCCGATGAGCTCATCACCGCGGTGGACCTGCCCGCGAAAGGCTTCGCGAGGCATTGCGCCTACCTGAAGGTCCGCGACCGTCAGTCGTACGCCTTCGCGCTCGTGTCGGTGGCCGCCGCGCTCGAGCTGGAAGGTGGCCACATCCAGGAGGCTCGGCTCGCACTCGGAGGCGTGGCCCACAAGCCCTGGCGGGACCCGGGAGCCGAGGCGATGTTGAGCGGCAAGGCCGCCACCGTGGAGAACTTCCGCTCCGCCGCGGAGGCGATCGTCCGTGACGCGAAGGGGTTCGGCCACAACACCTTCAAGATCGAGCTGGCGAAGCGGACCGTGGTGCGTGCCCTGGCACAGGCCGCCGGGATGGAGCAGCCCTCATGACGAAGAGCACGACCCTGCTTGGAAAGCCCGTCAGCCGCGTCGACGGCCGCCTCAAGGTGACGGGCGAGGCGAAATACGCCGGGGAGTTCAACGTCCCCGGCCTCACCTACGGCTATGTCGTCTCGGGGGCGATCGCCAAGGGGCGCATCAAGAAGCTCGACACGAGCGCCGCCCTCGCGGTTCCCGGCGTGCTGCACGTCTTCACGCACGACAACCGGCCGCGGACCGCCTGGTTCGACCGCAACTACCACGACGAGGACTCCCCCTCGGGCTCGCCGTTCCGGCCGCTCCATGACGACAAGATCATCTACAGCGGACAACCCATCGCGCTGGTCGTCGCCGAGACGCTCGAGGTGGCCCGCTACGCCGCGTCGCTCATCCAGGCCGAGTACCAGTCCCATTCCCACGAGACGGACCTGCGTGCACAGCGTGAGAAGGCCTATACGCCGGACAAGGGGAAGGGAGGCTTCGAGCCGCCGCCCAAGCCGAGGGGCCATGCCGACAAGGCCCTCGCCAGGGCCGCGGCGCGGATCGACGCGGAGTATTCATCGCCCGTCGAGCACCACAACCCCATGGAGCCGCACGCGACCACGGTCGTCTACGAGGACGACGGCACGCTCACCGTCTACGACAAGACCCAGGGCGTGATGAACACCCAGAAATACGTCTCGAAGGTGTTCCACCTCTCCCCGGAAGAGGTGCGCGTGCGCTCGCCCTTCGTGGGCGGGGCCTTCGGCTCGGGATTGAGGCCGCAGTACCAACTCTTCCTGGCGGTGATGGCGGCGCGCGAGCTGAAGCGCTCGGTCCGTGTGACGCTGACCCGCCAGCAGATGTTCACCTTCGGCCACCGCCCCGCGACGTTGCAGCGGGTGGCGCTCGGCGCATCGGCGGAGGGCAAGCTCGAGGCCATCATCCACGAGACCGTCTCCGAGACCTCGCGCTTCGAGGACTACATCGAGGTCATCGTCAACTGGTCGGGCCTGCTCTACCAGTGCGACAACGTCCGGCTGGACTACAAGGTCACGCAGCTCGACACGTACACGCCCATCGACATGCGTGCCCCCGGTGCGGCCATGGGCGTCTACGCGCTGGAGTGCGCGATGGACGAGCTGGCCTACGCGGTGGGCATGGATCCGCTCGAGCTGCGGCTGAAGAACTACGCCGAGCGGGATCAGAACGAGGACAAACCCTTCTCCAGCAAGGAGCTGCGGGCCTGCTACCAGCAAGGTGCCGAGCGCTTCGGCTGGGCCAGGCGCACGCCCGCCCCGCGCTCGATGCGCGACGGGAAGCAACTCATCGGTTGGGGAATGGCCACCGGCGTCTGGGAGGCCATGCAGCAGGAGGCCAGCGCGAAGGCCGTCCTGAGCATCGACGGCAAGCTCATCGTCAGCAGCGCCACCGCCGACATCGGGACCGGGACGTATACGGTCATGACGCAGATCGCCGCGGACACGCTCGGCCTGCCGGTGGAGGATGTGACGTTCAAGCTGGGGGATTCCTCGCTGCCCATGGCACCCCTCGAGGGTGGCTCGTGGACCGTGTCCTCGGTGGGCTCGGCGGTGAAGCAGGCTTGCGAGAAGGTGCGCGAGCGGCTGTTCGAGCTGGCTCGCAAGGTGGAAGGCTCGCCGCTCGCGAAGGCCCGGTTGGAGGAGGTGACGTTCGCCGGAGGGCACATCCGCTCCAAGGAGGATCCCTCGCGAGCGGTGTCCATCACCGCGGCCATGCGGCACGGGGAAGTCCTCAGCCTCGAGGAGCAGACGGTCTCCCTGCCCGACAAACACAAACAATCGGCCTACACGCTGTGCACCCACTCGGCGGTCTTCGTGGAGGTCCAGGTCGACGAGGACTTCGGCACCGTGAAGGTGACTCGCGTCGTCAGCGCCATCGCGGGCGGCCGCGTCCTGAATCCGAAGACGGCGCGAAGCCAGATCCTCGGCGGGGTCGTCTGGGGAATCGGCATGGCGATGGAAGAGGAGTCGGCCATGGATCAGAAGCTCGGCCGGTTCATGAACCACAACCTCGCCGAGTACCACGTGCCCGTGAACGCCGACGTGCGGGACATCGACGTCCTCTTCGTCGAGGAGGAGGACGAGATCGTCAACCCGCTCGGCGCCAAGGGCCTGGGAGAGATTGGCATCGTGGGCGTGGCGGCGGCGATCGCCAATGCCATCTTCCACGCGACGGGAAAGCGTGTCCGGGACCTGCCCATCACTCCCGACAAGCTGCTGTAGCCGGCCCTACGCGAACCACTCCCAGTCCTCGGCGTCCGCCGGGAAGGGGCATCTCCGGCGCGAGGCGAGCACCTCGGCTCGCCACGCATCGGCGCCCCCGTTCAACGGCCAGCCGCGTGTCACGGTGCTCCGCCTGCGCTGTGCGTAATTGACCAGCAACATGCGGTTCACCCTGTCGACGAGCGACGGCGTCTCCCCGGCGCGCAGATGGTGCTCCGCCGCCCGCATGATGCCGTCGTACTTCTCGGGGAGCGCGGGCAGCACCTCCTCGTGGACCGGCCAGAGCCCCAGCAGGGGCGGTGGGACGCCCTCGAGCAGGGCCGCGTGCACACGGTCATGCCCATCGAGCACCAGCCACTTCATGAGCAGGTCCACGTAGAGCAGCACCACGGGGGGCAGCGTCCCGTCCCGAGCGCGCTTGCGCCAGCTCTTCACCCGCCCATCGTCCTCGGGTGAAGGCGCACGCAGCGGCATCATCGCCCCCGTGCGGATCTCCGCGGGGGCGCCATACGAAGACCAGGCCTCTACCCGGAAGCGCTCGAAGCGCAGGACGCCCTCGGGCGAGTGCGGCGGGAGCGGCGGCTGACCGAACTGCCACTCCATCGTGCTGATGGGATAGTGACACGACTTGCTGGCGGGAATGGCCCGGAGGGGCCGCAGGCACCAGCGGCCCGCGTGGAGCACCGGATGCTCGGGCCGCGCGAGCGCTCGCCCCAGGCGCCACGTCCAGGCCTCCCACCACCTGTCCGTCCCCGGTGCGTGCGCCACCTCCCGCACCTCGGCCGCCGACACCGCGGGCAGGGCCCAGGGCGTGCTGGCGTTGCCCTGGAGGAAGCCGCACCGGTCCCACCAGGGGTCGATGCGCACCCAGAACAAGGCCTGTCCTCCGCTGCTCAGACGCAGCCGGTAGCCCGGCGCGGCCTCGACATGCAGGGAGGGCGGGTGGCGCCAGGGGCCCTCGCCGGGGACGTCCAGCAGCAGGCCGGGGCCCGCCAACGGCAGTCCCCAGTCCTCCGTGTCATCGACGCTGAAGGCCACGCTCGGGTGCATCTGCGGCTCCTCGACTCCCGGGTTGTCGCCGGCACGGGGGTGGGCGAGGCTCCCCACCCTACCGGAGGTGTTGATTGTACGTGCCGTCCACCCGTGCGCTCGTCGCCGCGCTGCTCGTGCTGTTGTCCGCTTGTGCCACCTCGCGCCCCGCCCCCCAGGCGGACGCCCCCGCGCTGTCTCCCGCCCAGCAGTCCCTGCGCCGCCTCGTCGATGCGCACTTCGAGGAGCAGTTCCGCCGCTTCCCCCAGGCCGCCACCTCCCGGGGCCTGCACACCTACGATGACCAGCTGGCCGGCTTCACCGCCACCGAGCAGCTGGCCTGGGCCGCCTTCCTCAAGCAGGAGCTCGCCAGCCTGCCCCAGCAGGTGGACCGCACCCAGTTGCCTCCGCTCGACCGGGCCGACTACGACATCTTCGAGTCCAACCTGAAGGCCCGCATCCTGGACATCGAGGAGGTGCGCGGCTGGGAGCGCAACCCCAACACCTACCTGGGCCTCGCCTCCAGCTCCGTCTACGCGCTCATCAACCGGGACTTCGCGCCGCTCGAGCAGCGGATGCGCTCGGCGGTGGCCCGCATGGCCCGGCTGCCCGAGGTGTTCGCCGAAGGCAAGGCGACGCTGAAGAACCCGCCCCGGCTGTGGACGGAGATCGCCCTGCAGCAGGCGGCGGGCACGCGCTCGCTCTTCGCCAGCACCCTGCCCCAGGCCTTCGCGCCGGTGAAGGACGCGGCCCTCCAGGAGTCCTTCGCGCGCGAGCAGGCGAAGGTGCTGGCGGCGCTGGAGGACTACGTGCGCTTCCTGCGCGAGGACCTGTTGCCGCGCTCCAACGGGGACTTCGCCATCGGCGAGTCCATCTACCGCCGGAAGCTCTCGTATGAAGAGGGCGTCACCGAGGACATCGACGGCCTGCTGGCGTGGGGGCGCGCGGAGATCACGCGCACGCAGAACGAGTTCCGCGAGGTGGCGCGGCGGCTCGACGCCACGAAGGCGCCCATGGACGTGTACCGGGAGCTGGGCAAGGAGCACCCCACTCCGGCGGAGCTGGTGCCCACCACGCGGGCGACGCTGGAGACGATCCGCCAGTTCCTGGTGGACCAACACATCATCACCATCCCGAGCGAGGTGCGGGCCCAGGTAGCGGAGACACCGAGCTTCAACCGGGCGCTCTCCTTCGCGAGCATGAGCACGCCGGGCCCCTACGAGACGCGCGCCACCGAGGCCTACTACTACGTCACGCCGCCGGACCCCACGTGGAACGCCGAGCAGACCGAGCAGCACATGAGCTTCTACAACCGCCATGCGCTGGAGCTCGTCTCCATCCACGAGGCCTACCCGGGCCACTACGTGCAGTTCCTGTGGACCAACAAGGTGGACTCGAAGGTGCGGCGGCTGATGGGCAGCGGCTCCTTCAGCGAGGGCTGGGGCCTGTACACCGAGCAGATGATGTTGGAGGCCGGCTACGGCGGCACGGGCGTGGTGGCGGACAAGCTGCGGCTGAACCAGCTGGCGCTCTACCTGCAGCGGCTGGCGCGCTACATGGTGGGCCTGTCGTTGCACACGCGGGGCATGACGTACGAGCAGGCGGTGCGCTTCTTCGAAGAGGAGGCGTACATGACGCGCACCAACGCCGAGCGTGAGGCGCGCCGGGGCACGAGTGATCCCACCTACCTGGTGTACGCGCTGGGCAAGAAGATGATCCTGGAGCTGCGCGAGGAGGCGAAGGCACGCTGGGGCAAGGACTTCAGCCTGCAACGCTTCCACGACGCCGTCGTCTCCTACGGCTACCCGCCCGTGCCCGTGGTGCGCCGGTTGATGTTCGGCGACGACTGAGGGCTGACGCTCACGGCTTCCGGCGGCGGCGCGCGGCCAGCGCGGCCACCAGCACCGCCCCGGCCCAGAGCCCCGCGCCCGGAGCGCTCCCGCACCCGCAGCCCACCGCCAGCACCAGGGGTGGGATCACGCCCGGCACCTCGTTTCCACCGCCCTCCCCTGGCACTCCGGCGTCGGGCGGCCCTCCGGGCACGGCTGTGAAGACCACGGGCGCGGAGGAGAGGCTGTGCACGCCGAGGGACTCCGTGAAGGCGCTCAGCTCGTGCCGCCCCGGCGGGAGGCTCCCGGGGCGGTCGTACGAGAAGCGGCCATCGGCCCCCGGCACGAGCGGCGACAGGAGCACTCCATCGAGGAAGAGAAGCACCCGCTGGTCACCCGCCTGGGCCCGGCCCTCGACGTGGAGCCTCAGCCCCACCTGGGTGGCACCGTCCACCGGCAGCGTCAGCACGGGCGAGGGAGGCATGTCGAAGGGGATGGAGAGCGCCTGCGCGGAACCGGGTGCCGTGCCACCGTCCACGCTGTCGGGGCCCGCCCCATGCGTGCCGCCGTCCGTCGCCATGTGGCCCGGCTCACCGGCGAGCACCGAGCGGGAGCACGTGATGACCTCTCCCTGGAGGAACACCACGCCGCCTGCCCCTCCACCACCCGGTGCGAGCGGGAAGATCCTCTCGGTATTGTCTCCGCCCGCGCCGCCCCGCGCCTCCACCGCACCACACTCCAGCTCCTGCACCGTGCGGATGGAGATGGCCCCACCCGCCCCACCACCGCCCGCGCCGTCGTCCCCGGGCGTCGGTGGCGGAGTGGCCCCCGCGGCGCTGAAGCGGCCTCCCCCTCGCACTTCCGTGGCGCGGAGGAGCATCAACCCGCCTCCGGCCCCACCTCCCGATCCCTCATCGTTGTTGCCCTCCCCCGCTCCACCGCCGCCGCCAAAGACGAGGTACTCGTAGGGCAGGTACACCAGCGGAGCGCCGCCGAGTCCCCCCACGTCCTGCTCGCCGTCGGCGGGCGCGGAGCGGCCACCACGGCCCCCGAGCCCCGCGTGCCCGCCGCCGCCTCCGCCCGAGTTGTGGCAGATGCCTCCTCCACCGCCGTTGGCCAGGTTGCCGCGCCCGGACGCCGAGCCGAAACGGCCGGCCACCAGGCCCTCTCCTTTGTAGGCGCCACCACTGGCCACCGGCTCGTCGAGGCCCGTGCACCCGTTGAGGTCCGCGTGCGAGAGGAAGGCACCGCCGCGGAAGCCCGCACCATCCACCGTGAAGAGGCCGTCGTTGCGCAGGCGTCCGGTGACCATCACCGCGAGGATGCCGCCCACGCTCCCATCCCAGGGCGCGGCGCGCAGCGAGGCCCCGGAGCGCACGTCCAGGTCGGTGTACTCGGGCACCGACACCACCTGCGACAGGTTGCCCGCATGGGCATACAACAAGGGAGCGGTGAGGCGGATCACGCCCGAGGATACCGAGGCCACGCGCGCGTACTCGATGCGGCCCACCGGACCGCTCCCCAGGTCGAGGGGATTCTGGTTTCCGGAGTCCGGCGCGGCGAGGCCCGCGGACTGGTGGACGAGCACCAGGTCTCCGGCGGCGAAGCCCGTGGAGTCGGACACCGTCAGGTCGCTCGTGCCCGAGGCGGCATCGGCGGTGAGGCGCGCGTAGCGGTTGACGACGCGGCTCCCGGAATCGAGCCGCAGGGAGCCGTCCTTCCCCGTTCCCAAGTAGAAGGTGTCTGGCTCGGCCCGGCCGCTACCCGCCACGAGCAGCACGAGCACGGGGATGAAAATCCGCATGGTGTGATGCTACCCGAAACCACCCGCTTCGAAGCAGAGGGTCGAAGCAGAGGGTCCGTCACATCCCGAGCTGGCGCATCAGCCGCGCGGGGACCGGGTAGACGGATTCGTGCGGCAGCAGCCGCGTGGTCTGCTCGGCCCGCCCCGCATCGAGGAGCTTGCGGATCTTCCTCACCCGCTCCGTGAGATCCTCGATGGACAGGATCCATTCGTCGACGTAGCGGCCGATGACCGTCCGCCCGAGCCCCACCTGGATGCTGTCACGGGGGAGCGATTGTCCTCGCAGCGAGCGCTCGGGATCCCACTGGATGTGGACCGGAGCGCGCTGGAAGTCCCGGTCCCACTGCTGGGGGGTGCCATGGGCGCCCGGCTCGAAGCCCGTCAGCACCCCGAGTTCCAGCGCTTCCTCCCACCCCTCGCGCCGGATGCGCACGGCCAGGATCCGCTCCTGTCCGGACTTGAGCCCCCAGTTGCTGCGCTCCATCAACCACAGGAAGCTGGGTTTGATCCACGTCATCCGGTTCATCGAGAACGGAGAGCCGAACCGTTGCCGCTCGAGCGCCACGTCGGCGATGGCGTCTGGATAGGCCTGGTACACGACGATGGACGTCCGATCATGGCCGGCACGGATCTCTCGGCGTAGGGTCACCCGGACAGGTTAGCCACCTGGGAAGGCGCTCCGATAGGGCGGCCGTCCGCAGACCTGGCGAGCAGGCATGGGGGATTGCCGCCACCCGGAACACGAAGCACCGTGGGGAGAGGCGGCGGCTCGTTCAAGTGGGGGCAGCGGTGGCGGGCATCAACTCGTCGATGGGTCACCCTTCCCAGGTGACGCTCAAGACGGCGTTTACCGTGTGCTTCGCGGCACTCGCGGTGGTGACGCTCGCGGTCCTGCTCGTGAAGGCGCAGGTGGCGCTCATCCTCACGGGCATCGCCGCGCTCGTCGCCATCGCGCTCAACCATCTGGTGGTCCTGCTCATGCGGGCCCGGCTCAAGCGGAACTTCGCCATCGGCGTGGTGCTCGCCGCGCTGCTGAGCACCCTGACGACGGTGGCCGTGCTGGTGATTCCCTCCGCCATCGCCCAGGGCCAGGCGCTGGTCGAAGAGGCCCCCACGCTCGCGGACGAGGTCCTCGCCTCGCGCTTCTTCAAGCGCATCGATGCGCGCTTCCACATCCTGGAGCAGCTGGAGAAGAAGGGCCGCAACTCCACCGAGCTGGCCTCGGGCGCGCTGCCCCCGCTGCTGCACGCCGTCAGCGGGGTGTTCAGCCTGGTGGGCGCGCTCGTCACCATCCTCTTCCTGGTGGTGTTCATGCTCATCTTCGGCCCTGGGCTGGTCCGGCGGGCGGTCGCCCTGACCCTGCCCGAGCGCCGCGAACGCTACGAGCGCGTGTTGAGCAAGGTGTACACCGCGACGGGTGGCTACCTGGCCGGCCTCACCCTCATCTGCTCCATCAACGCCACCCTCACCACCACCTTCCTGGCCATCATCGGCGTGCCCTTCTTCCTGCCCCTGGGCATCGCGAGCGGCTTCTCCAGCATGGTGCCGTACGCGGGGCCCATCGTGGCCGGTGGCACCATCACCCTGCTGACGCTCGCCACGGGCGGGGCCTGGAAGGGGATGGCGGCCTTCATCTACTTCATCCTCTACGGGCAGCTCGAGGGCAACGTGCTGGCGCCGCTCGTCTTCCGGCGCACGGTGCACATCAACCCGCTGCTCACCCTGCTCGCGGTGGTCTGCTTCGTGGAGATGGCCGGCATCGTCGGCGCGTTGCTGGCGGTGCCGGTGGTGGCGGCCGCGCAGATCATCGCACGCGAGCTGCTGCTCATCCGTCAGGAGCGGCTCAGCGCCCAGGTCCGGCCCCCCTGACGAGCCACCCCGAAGGGCTCCACCAAAACGAAGGGCCCGGAACCGGCCACCGGTCCCGGACCCCTCGCCACTTCACCCGATTACCGACTCACTTGCAGAGCGGGCTGCCCTCGGTGGTGCCCTCGGGGCACCCCTCGCCGACGCAGTACTTCACGCCGCTGTCCACCACCGTGCGACCGGACTGGTCGTGCGGCACGATCACGCGGCAGGAGGCCTGGGTGGAGAGGCCGGCGTCATTCGTGACGGCGTAGTGGATGGTGTAGACGCGACCATCCCCGGTGCCCTCGCGCTCCGAGCGGACCTGCACGAACGACTTGCCCACGATGATGGAGATGTCCTCGCAGGTGCGGCCATCACCGTTGCCATTGGCATCCTCCACCTCGTCCGAGGTGACGCGGAGCACATGGCCGTACTTCTCCAGCGGTAGTGTGTTGCCGCACGAGTCCGTCGCGGGCTGGGCGCAGTCAGACAGCGAGAGGGTGACGTACTTGTGGTTGGGCGGCCACAGCTCCAGCCCCTTGTCCGCTCCGGCGACGGGAGCGCCGTCATTGCAGTAGCCGCAGGGGTTCTCGCCTTCACCCTCACTGCTGCTGCTGCTGTCCTCGGCGAGACCGCCACCGAAGCCACCGAAGAAGGTGCTGACCTTCTGGGCGAAGCCGTCGCCAGCCTGCTGACCGCTGCCGTTGGCGTCACCGTCGTCGACAACACCGTTGCCGCTGCCCTCCTCGCCGCCGTCGGCGAGGGCGTCACCACCACCGCTGCCGTCGCCGCCCACGATCACCGAGAAGCCACACGTGGACACGTTGCCGAAGGCATCCTGGGTGGAGCAGGTGACGGCCGTCTCGCCCACCGGGAAGGTGGAGCCCGAGGGATGCGAGCAGTTGACGGCCACCTCGCCGCAGTTGTCCGTGGCCGAGGTCGTGTAGTTGACCCGGGTGCCGCTCGGGGCGCAGGCCCTGATCACGATCGGAGCGGTCGGGCAGCTGAGCACCGGAGGCGTGGTGTCGCCGGTCACCGTCACCTTGAAGCCGCAGGAGGCCGCGTTACCGGAGGCATCCTTGGCGGAGCAGGAGACGGCCGTCTCGCCCACCGGGAAGGTGGAGCCCGAGGCGTACGAGCACGACAGGGTCGCCGGGCTGCACGAGTCGGTGGCCGAGGCCGCGAAGGTGGCGGAGGCACCCGCGGGCGAGCACGTCTCGATGACCTGCGAGGCCGGGCAGTCGACGGCCGGCTTCGTGGTGTCCACGACGGTGACGTTGCCCACGCACTGGTCGCTCGCCTCACCATCCGAGGCCGTCAGCGTGATGGGGTGCGTGCCCAGGGGGAGGTTCCCGGAAGGCGCCTCGGTGATGGAGAGCGGCGACGGCCCGTTGTCCGGGTCGTAGCTGCCGTTGTTCACGGAGGAGGCGCCCTGACAGGAGCCGTCGGCGTTGACGGTGACGTCGCGGCACAGGGCCACCGGCGGCTTGTTGGCCGGCGTCGTCACCGCGCACGTCAGGTTGCCCATGGCGGAGGAAGCGTTGTTGTCCTCGCGGCACTCGGTGAGGGTGCCCTTGCCCGTGCCGTCATCATCCACCACGGCCCACACCTCGGCCGCGCCGAAGGCCGTGGAGGCCACGGACACGGTGGCAATGGACGAGCCACCCGCGGGCAGTGCGTCCGGCACGCTCGCCACGCCCAGCAGCGTTCCGCCCGAGGCCGGATTGCCCTTGTAGAAGGCCACCTTCACGCCCGCCGCCACCGCCGCCTCCCCCTCGTTGCGCACGCGTGCACTGAGCACCAGCGAGCCGTACCCGTCGCACGTCGTCGTCACGTCCGAGGCCACCAGGTCCGCCGCCGCGAACGGGCTCGGTCCCTCTCCGAAGTAGTTGGCCACGTTGGCGCGGAAGTTGTTGAGCTTCGGGTTGAGCCAGTTGGCCCCCGGCTGCGCCGGAATCGTCCCGTCGTTGTTCACGTTCGTGATGGAGTAGGCGTGCTGGTTCCAGATTTTGCGCGTCCCGGCCCAGCCCTCCTTCTTGTCGTGCCACACGCGCACGCCGTTGAAGCCCGGCGCTCCGTGGTTGTTCTCCACCGTCACGATTTCGGCCGCCCCGTCCCCGTCCACGTCCGCGACGATGGGGAACTCGTGCGTGGTGCCAGAGCTGTGCGCCGTCTCCCAACGCAGCGCTCCCGTCACTCCGTCGAAGATGCGCAGCTTGAGCTCATCGGCGTAGATGACCTCCAGCCGCCCGTCATCCTCGAAGTCGAACGTCGTCGACGTCGTCTTGCCCGAGCTGTACTCCTGGATGGGGAACGTCCACTTCACCGTCCCGTCCGCCCCATACACCGTGTAATTCCAGTCTCCCGCCAGGCCGATCTCCAGCTGCCCGTCACCATCGAAGTCGCCGATGTTGGGCGCGCCGCCATGGCCCGCCTTGTCGTGCAGCGGCAGGTCCGCGCCCGTCAGGTGCACCTCGCGCGTCCACAGCAGCGCGCAGTTGTCGTCCAGCAGGCTCACCCGGCCGTGCAGCGCCTCCAGGCCCTTGCCCACCACCACGATTTCCCCGGCCGCGTCGCCATCGAAGTTACCCACCGCCGCGAAGCCGTGCGGAATCTCCGTGTTGGCGCACTTGAGCGTGCCGTCGTGCCGGTACACCGAGCGGCCGTTGACCACCTCCTGCTTGCCGTCCTGGTCGAGGTCCACCGCGAACGACACCGGGCCGGTGAACAGCGCACCACCCATTCCGTCCGAGCCCACCCACTTCAGCGCGCCCGTGTTGCTGTAGACCCGGTTGCCGTCGAGGATCTCCACGGCGCCGTCGCCATCCAGGTCCGCCAGCGAGAGACCGCCCCACTCGTTGTAGTCGTTGGCGGCCGGCTCCGTGCGGAACTTGAAGGTGCCGTCGTTCTCGAAGCAGATGATGCCGCGCCCGCTCTCCGGAATGCCGCAGATCTCCACGGCGCCGTCGCCGTCGATGTCACCCGCCGCGAGGCTGGCCGCGGGCTTCACGCGGTACTCGGAGTTCTCCACCGTCCACAGCTCCGCCCCGGTGTTGCCGCTGATGGCGCGCAGCACGCCGTCGGCATTGCCATCCTGACCGTTCTTGTAGGCCTCGTTGTAGAAGTCGCCGTCGAAGGTGCTGAAGACGATGTCCGGAGTGCCGTCCCGGTTCACGTCCACCACCACCGGCTGCATCATCACCTGCTTGTGCGTGGGGAGGACCGGGCTGCCCGTCCACTCCCACTGCAGCTCCGGCTCGAAGTTGCCCGTGAAGGGCGGCTTCACCTCACAGTGCTCGGCCAGCTTCGCGGCCTCGCGAGTCTTCGACTGATCCTTCGACGCCGACGTGCTGCAAGCTCCCCCCGTAGCCAGCACCACCAGCGCAACGAAGAGCCGCCCACGCCCCAGGCCTCGCCACTCCGAGGGAACCAGGGTGTTGCGTTTGAGTTTCATTTGGACTCTCTCCTCCGCTTTCGGGCATGACCCGGTTTCAATACCAACCAGACAAGCTCGACCAATGTACCGGTTGCTATCGATTCTCACTAAGCGGAAAAGACAGTGAAGTCAGATGTGTGCCATCCAATGACGAACACAAAAGATGGCAATGACAGACTTATTCCGTCCAGGTGTAGCGGTTGATCGCTCCTGGCACCGAAGGTGAGAGAAGCCCGCAGAGAGAACGACGTGACCCGACGCCGCACGAATGCGAAGGGCCCGGGACCGACAACCGGTCCCGGGCCCCGCGCGACTTCACCCGAACTTCACCCGGCTACGGACTCACTTGCAGAGCGAGCTCCCCTCGGTGGTGCCGGAGGGGCAGCCCTCGCCGACGCAGAACTTCACGCCGCTGTCTACCGCGCCGCGGCCGGACTGATCGTGCGGCACGTAGACGCGGCAGCTGCTCTGGGCGGAGACGCCGGCGTCGTTCGTGACGACGTAGTGCAGGGTGTAGACGCGGCCATCACCCGTGCCCTCGCGCTCGGAGCGCAGCTTCACGGACGTGGGGCTCACGATGACCATGTCGTCGCAGGTCCGGCCGTCACCGTTGCCGTTGGCGTCCTCCACCTCGTCCGAGGTGACGCGGAGGATGCGGCCGTACTTCTCCAGGGGCAGGGGCTTGCCGCACGCATCCGTCGCGGGCGCCGCGCACTCGGAGAGCAGCAGGGGCGCGTACTCGTACTTGTGGTTGGGAGACCACAGCTCGGCGCCCAGCTCCGCGCCCGGGGTGGGCGGCGTGGAGGGGTCGGCACCGTTCACCTGGACGGAGAAGCTGCACGAGGACGTGTTGCCGAAGCCATCCGTGGCCGAGCAGCTCACCGTGGTGCTGCCGGCCGGGAACGCGGAGCCGGAGGCGTGCGAGCAGTTGACGGCCACCTCGCCGCAGTTGTCCGTGGCCGAGACCGAGAAGTTGGCCGTGGAGCCACCGGCGCTGCACGCGTTGACCACCACGGGAGCGGTCGGGCAGCTGAGCACCGGGGCCGTGGTGTCACCGGTCACCGTCACGTTGAAGCCGCAGGAGGCCGTGTTGCCGGAGCCATCCGTGGCGGAGCAGGTGACGGCCGTCTCGCCCACCGGGAAGGTGGCGCCAGAGGCGTGCGAACAGCTCACGGAAGCCGGGCCGCAGTTGTCCGTGCCCGAGGCCGCGAAGGTGGCCGGGGCGCCCGCGGGCGAGCACGTCTCGAGCACCTGCGAGGCCGGGCAGCTGACAGCGGGCTTCGAGGTGTCCACCACGGTGACATGGCCCACGCACTGATCGCTCGCCTCACCGTCCGAGGCCGTCAGCGTGACGGGGTGCGTGCCCAGGGGCAGGGAGGCGTACGGCACCTCGGAGATGGAGAGCGGCAACGGCCCGTTGTCCGGGTCGTAGCTGCCGTTGTTCACGCTCGCGCTGCCGGTGCAGTAGATGTCGGCGTTGACGGTGACGTCGCGGCACAGGGCCACCGGCGGCTGGTTGGCCGGAGGCGTCTCGACGCACGACAGATTGCCCATCGCGGAGGAAGCGTTGTTGTCCTCGCGGCACTCGGTGAGGGTGCCCTTGCCCGTGCCGTCATCATCCACCACGGCCCACACCTCGGCCGTGCCGAAGCTCGTGGAAGCCACGGACACGGTGGCAATGGACGAGCCGCCCGCGGGCAGCGCGTCCGGCACGCTCGCCACGCCCAGCAGCGTTCCGCCCGAGGCCGGGTTGCCCTTGTAGAAGGCCACCTTCACGCCCGCTGCAACCGCCACCTCTCCCTGGTTGCGCACCCGCGCGCTGAGCACCAGCGAGTTGTACCCATCGCACGTCGTCGTCACGTCCGAGGCCACCAGGTCCGCCGCCGCGAACGGGCTCGGGCCCTCTCCGAAGTAGTTGGCCACGTTGGCGCGGAAGTTGTTGAGCTTCGGGTTGAGCCAGTTGGCCCCCGGCTGCGCCGGAATCGTCCCGTCGTTGTTCACGTTCGTGATGGAGTAGGCGTGCTGGTTCCAGATTTTGCGCGTCCCGGCCCAGCCCTCCTTCTTGTCGTGCCACACGCGCACGCCGTTGAAGCCCGGCGCTCCGTGGTTGTTCTCCACCGTGACAATCTCCGCCGCCCCGTCCCCGTCCACGTCCGCGACGATGGGGAACTCGTGCGTGGTGCCAGAGCTGTGCGCCGTCTCCCAGCGCAGCGCTCCCGTCACTCCGTCGAAGATGCGCAGCTTCAGCTCATCGGCGTAGATGACCTCCAGCTTCCCGTCATCCTCGAAGTCGAACGTCGTCGACGTCGTCTTGCCCGAGCTGTACTCCTGGATGGGGAACGTCCACTTCACCGTCCCGTCCGCCCCGTACACCGTGTAGTTCCAGTCTCCCGCCAGGCCGATCTCCAGCTGCCCGTCACCGTCGAAGTCGCCGATGTTGGGCGCGCCGCCATGGCCCGCCTTGTCGTGCAGCGGCAGGTCCGCGCCCGTCAGGTGCACCTCGCGCGTCCACAGCAGCGCGCAGTTGTCGTCCAGCAGGCTCACCCGGCCGTGCAGCGCCTCCAGCCCCTTGCCCACCACCACGATTTCCCCGGCCGCGTCGCCATCGAAGTTGCCCACCGCCGCGAAGCCGTGCGGAATCTCCGTGTTGGCGCACTTGAGCGTGCCGTCGTGCCGGTACACCGAGCGGCCGTTGACCACCTCCTGCTTGCCGTCCTGGTCGAGGTCCACCGCGAATGACACCGGTCCGGTGAACAGCGCTCCGCCCATGCCGTCCGAGCCCACCCACTTCAGCGCGCCCGTGTTGCTGTAGACCCGGTTGCCGTCGAGGATCTCCACGACGCCGTCGCCATCCAGGTCCGCCAGCGAGGGGCCGCCCCACTCGTTGTAGTCGTTGGCGTCCGGCGACGAGCGGAACTTGAAGGTGCCGTCGTTCTCGAAGCAGATGATGCCGCGTCCGCTCTCGGGGATGCCGCAGATCTCCACGGCGCCGTCGCCATCGATGTCACCCGCGGCGATGCTCGCGGCGGGCTTCACCCGGTACGCCGGATCCGCCACGGTCCACAGCTCCGCGCCGGTGTTACCGCTGATGGCGCGCAGCACGCCGTTGGCGTTGCCGTCGTAACCGTTCTTGTAGGCGGTGTTGTAGAAGTCGCCGTCGAAGGTGCTGAAGACGATGTCCGGGGTACCGTCCCGGTTCACGTCCACCACCACCGGCTGCATCATCACCTGCTTGTGCGTGGGGAGGACCGGGCTGCCCGTCCACTCCCACTGCAGCTCCGGCTCGAAGTTGCCCGTGAAGGGCGGCTTCACCTCGCAGTGCTCCGCCAGGTTCCCCGTGCCACGAGCGGTGGGCTGCTGCTGCGAGTCCGTGGTGTCGCACGCGCTCCCCGTGGCCAGCGCCACCAGCGCGACGAAGAACCTCCCACGTCCCTGCCCATTCCACCGCGCGAGACCCTGCATGCCGCGCTTGAGCTTCATGATTGTCTCTCTCCTTCTGCGATCGGGACTGGCCTGCTTCTCAGCCGCATCCAGACGACATTGACGGTGCGGTGGCGGCTGGATCCCCAGACTGGATCCCGAAAGAACCGTGAATACCGACACACGCGGAATATCACGCAATGGGCATTCATGTCTGTCACAATTGTCCAATCCAACTGGAGAAACTGTGCCCTCGTGTGACAGCGTCACAGAAGGACAGACATCCACCGACGCAATGATTCTCAACACCCAAGAAGACGAGACTCACTGGAAGACAAAAGGCCCCAGGTTCCGGAGAACCTGAGGCCCTTGTCTGGGTGGAACGGTGGGAGTCGAACTCGAGTCCCCCACCACCCTCACCCCGTCCCTCTCCCAGGGGGAGAGGGGATGTTGACGGACTACGCCGCCTTGGACGGCTCCGGGGACATGTAGTCCTCGATCGGCGGGCACGAGCACACCAGCTTGCGATCGCCCAGCACGTTGTTCAGCCGTCCCACCGACGGCCAGAACTTGTGATCCACCACCCAGGGCGCCGGGAAGGCCGCCTGCTCACGCGAGTAGGGCCGGTTCCACTCCGGCTCCGTCATCACCCGCGCCGTGTGCGGCGCGTTCTTCAGGACGTTGTTGTCCTTGGGCGCCTTGCCCTCCTCGATCTCGCGGATCTCCCCACGGATGGCGATCAGCGCGTCGCACAGGCGATCGATCTCCGCCTTGGACTCGCTCTCCGTCGGCTCGATCATCAGCGTGCCGGCCACCGGGAAGGACACCGTCGGCGCGTGGAAGCCGTAGTCCATCAACCGCTTGGCCACGTCTTCCACCTCGACGCCCGCCGTCTTCTTCAGGTGCCGCAGGTCCACGATGCACTCGTGCGCCACCCGGCCCCGCTTGCCGCGGTAGAGCACCGGGTAGTGCTCCTGCAGCCGCTCGGCGATGTAGTTGGCGTTGAGGATGGCCAGCTTGGTGGCCTTCGTCAGGCCATCGGCGCCCATCATCGCGATGTACATCCACGAGATGACCAGGATGCTCGCGCTGCCCCACGGCGCCGCCGACACCGAGCCGATGCCGTCGCTGCCGCCGGTGGCGATGACCGCGTGCCGCGGCAGGAACTTCACCAGGTGGCTCGCCACGCAGATGGGACCCATGCCCGGGCCGCCACCGCCGTGCGGGATGCAGAACGTCTTGTGCAGGTTGATGTGGCACACGTCCGCGCCGATGTTCGCCGGCGACGTCAGCCCCACCTGCGCATTCAGGTTGGCGCCGTCCATGTACACCTGCCCGCCGCGCTCGTGCACGATGGAGCAGATGTCCTTGATCTCCTCCTCGAACACGCCGTGCGTGGACGGGTAGGTCACCATCAGGGCGGCCAGCTTCTCCTTGTGCTCATCCGCCTTGGCGCGCAGATCCGTCAGGTCGATGTTGCCGCTCTCGTCGCACTTGACGACGACGACCTGGTAGCCCGCCATCACCGCGGTGGCCGGGTTGGTGCCGTGCGCGGACGAGGGAATCAGGCAGATGTTGCGGTGCCCCTGGCCCCGGTGCTGGTGGTAGGCGCGGATGACGAGCAGGCCCGCGTACTCCCCCTGGCTGCCCGCGTTGGGCTGCAGCGACACGCCCGCGAACCCGGTGATGCTCGCCAGCATCTGCTCCAGCTGATCGAACAGCACCTTGTAGCCCGCGGCCTGCGAGCTCGGCGCGAAGGGGTGCAGCTTGCCGAACTGCGGCCACGTCACCGGAATCATCTCCGCGGTGGCGTTGAGCTTCATCGTGCACGAGCCGAGCGGAATCATCGAGTGCGTGAGCGACAAGTCCCTCGACTCGAGGCGGCGGATGTAGCGCAGCATCTCCGTCTCGGAGTGGTAGCTGTTGAAGACCTGGTGCGTGAGGTACGCGCTGGTGCGGCGCAAGCCCTCGGGGATGGTGCTCTGCAGGTCCTTGCCCAGCTCCTCGAGCGTGAAGCCCAGCGGCTTGCCGCCGGCGAACACGGAGAGGATGGCCTCCACGTCGGAGGGGCGGGTGGCCTCGTCCAGGCTCAGGCCGATGGCCCGCTCGTCGATGCGGCGGAAGTTCATCCCCTTGGCCTCGGCGGCCGAGAGGATGCCGCGGATGTGCGGCGGCGCCGTCTCCACCCGGAGGGTGTCGAAGACGTGCTCGTAGTTGGCGCCGTAGCCCAGCTTGCGCAGGCCGCGCGCCAGCAGCACCGTCAGGCCGTGCACGCGCTCGGCGATGGCCTTCAGGCCGCGGGGCCCGTGGTACACCGCGTACATGCCGGCCATGATGGCCAGCAGCACCTGCGCGGTGCAGATGTTGCTGGTGGCCTTCTCGCGGCGGATGTGCTGCTCGCGCGTCTGCAGCGCCATGCGCAGGGCGCGCCGGCCCTGGGCGTCCTCGGACACGCCGATGATGCGGCCCGGCATGACGCGCGTGTAGGCGTTCTTCGTGGCGAAGAAGGCCGCGTGCGGGCCGCCGTAGCCCATGGGCACGCCGAAGCGCTGCGCGCTGCCCACCGCCACGTCCGCGCCGAACTCGCCCGGCGGCGTCAGCATCGTGAGCGCCAGCAGATCCGTGGCGACGATGAAGAGGCCGTTGGCCGCGTGCACCTTCTCGCCGAAGGCGCGGTAGTCGTGCACCACGCCGTCGGTGGCCGGGTACTGCACCAGCGCGCCGAAGTACTTCTTGGCGCCCAGGTCCACCGTGCGGTGGTCACCCACCACCACCTCCACGCCCAGCGGCTGGGCGCGGGTGCGCACCACGTCGATCGTCTGCGGGTGGCAGACCTCGGAGACGAAGAAGGCGCCCCCGTTCTCGTCCCCCTTGGTGTGCAGCGCCAGGGCCATGGCCTCGGCGGCCGCGGTGCCCTCGTCGAGCAGCGAGGCGTTGGCCACCTCCAGGCCGGTGAGGTCCATCACCATGGTCTGGAAGTTGAGCAGCGCCTCCAGCCGGCCCTGGGCGATCTCCGCCTGGTAGGGCGTGTACTGGGTGTACCAGCCCGGGTTCTGCAGGATGTTGCGGAGGATGACGTTCGGGGTCTGGGTGTCGTAGTAGCCCATCCCGATGAAGGAGCGCAGCAGCTGATTCTTGGCCGCGATCGTCTCCAGCACCGCGAGCGCGTCGTGCTCCGAGTGGGCGGCCGCCGCCAGCTTCAGCGGCTCCTTCGAGCGGATGGCAGCGGGGACCGTCTGGTCGATGAGCTCGTCGAGCGAGCCCACGCCCACGGCCTTCAGCATCCCGTGCAGTTCCTTCTCATCCGGGCCGATGTGCCGGTCAGAGAACGATTCCTGGTATTTCCAGTTCAAGGACATAGTTCGAGCACTCGCAGTGCGGGTGTGACGAAAAGACCCAGGTAACACCCAGGCCTCCTGCGTTCATTCAGACCCGGGGTCCGTCAGGAATTCTTGAGCAGGTCGCCGTACGCGGCGGCATCCATGAGGCCGGCCAGCTCCTTGCTGTCCGAGAGCTCGAGCTCGATGATCCACCCCGCCCCGTAGGGGTCCGAGTTGATCGTCTGGGGGTTGTCGGAGAGGGCGTCGTTCACCTTCACCACCTTGCCGGAGAGCGGGGAGTAGAGCTCCGACACGGCCTTGGTGGACTCGATGACGCCGAACTGCTTGCCGGAGGTGACGGTGGCGCCCACCTTGGGCAGCTCCACGAACACCACGTCACCGAGCGCCTCCTGGGCGTGGGAGGTGACGCCCACCACCACGCGGTTGCCCTCGATGCGGGCCCACTCGTGCTCCTTCGTGTACTTCAGGTTCTGCGGAATGTTGCCGGCCATGTCCGTGCTCCTCAGGTAGGGCTGCTCAGGGCTTGGGACTGCGTCAGGACTTCTTCCAGAAGGGGGTCTTCACCACGACGGCGGCCACCGGACGGCCGCGGATCTCCACCTCGAAGGTCGAGCCCTCGGCCGCCAGCTCGGCGGGCACGTAGCCGATGCCGATGGGCTTCTTCACCGAGGGGCCCATGGTGCCGCTGGTCACCTCGCCCACCCGCTGCCCGTCCTTGAGGATGGGGTAGCCGTGGCGGGGGATGCCGGCGCCGGTCAGCTCGAAGCCCACCAGCTTGCGCTTCACGCCCTCGGCCTTCTGCTTCGCCAGCACCTCGCGGCCGATGAAACCGCCCGCCTTGTCCAGCTTGCAGATCCACCCCAGCCCCGCCTCCAGGGGCGTGTGGTTGTCGTCGATGTCGTTGCCGTAGAGGGAGTACTTCATCTCCGTGCGCAGGCTGTCGCGGGCGCCCAGGCCGCAGGGCTTCACGCCGTCCTGCTGGCCCTCCTTGAGCAGCGCCTCCCACAGCTTCTCCGCGTCACCGGGCGCGCAGTACAGCTCGAAGCCGTCCTCGCCGGTGTAGCCGGTGCGCGAGATGATGCACTGCACGCCGGCCACCGGGCCCTCGGCGAAGCGGTAGGTCCCCACCTTGGAGGTATCCACCGGGGTCAGCCGCTGCACCAGTGCCACGGCCTTGGGGCCCTGCACGGCGATCTGCGCGTAGTCGTCGCTGCGATCCACCGGCTTCACGCCCTCGGCGCGCGCCTGCATCCAGGCGAAATCCTTGTCCTTGTTGGACGCGTTGACGACGATGAGGATGCGCTGGGGCGAGAAGCGGTAGGCCACCACGTCATCCACGAAGCCGCCCTGCTCATTGAGCAGCCCGGCGTAGACGGCCTGGCCGTCCGCGCACTTGGAGAGATCATTGGTGATGAGCTTGTTGGCCGTCTCGAGGGCCCCGGGGCCGGAGAACTCGATCTCCCCCATGTGCGAGACGTCGAAGAGGCCCACGGCGGTCCGGACGGCCTCGTGCTCGCCGATGACGGAGGTGTATTGCACCGGCATGTCCCACCCGGCGAAATCCACCATCCTGCCACCCAGCCTGCGATGGGCCTCGTTGAGGGGCGTACGCCGGGACATGCTCTTCTCTCCTGAGGGGGGTGAAAAAACGGCGCGGACTATAACCGCGCACCTCCCTCAATCAAGGCTCTCGGGGAGCCCGTGGGACGTTCTAGACTGGTCGCGTCATGAAGATTCGTAATCGTCTGAATCCATCCAACCCGTGCTTCTCCTTCGAGTTCTTCCCACCCAAGACGGACGAGGGCACGGCCAACCTGCTCAAGACGCTGGAGGACCTGGCGCCGCTGGAGCCGGGCTTCGTGTCCGTCACCTACGGCGCGGGCGGCAGCACCCGGGACAGGACGGTGGAGCTCGTCACCCGCATCAAGCGCGAGACGGGCATCGAGGCCATGGCCCACATCACCTGCGTGGGCCACACGCCGGACGAGCTGCGCGAGGTGCTGCGGCGGCTGGCGGAGGCGAAGGTGGACAACGTGCTGGTGCTCCGGGGGGATCCGCCCCAGGGGCAGAAGAGCTTCGAGCCCGTGGCCGGGGGTTTCCGTCATGCCTCCGAGTTGGTGCGCTTCATCCGGGAGGAGGATTTCAACTTCAGCCTGGGCGGGGCGTGCTATCCCGAGGGCCACGTGGAGACGGCCTCCCGCGACGACGACCTGCGTCATTTGAAGGAGAAGGTGGACGCGGGCCTGGACTTCGTCATCACCCAGCTCTTCTTCGACAACGCCTTCTACTTCGACTTCGTGGAGCGGGCGCGCCGCATCGGCATCAACGTGCCCATCGTCCCGGGAATCATGCCCATCACCAACTATGAGCAGGTGCAACGATTCACCCGGATGTGCGGGGCCACGGTGCCCATGCGCCTGGGGCTCCAGCTCGAGCGCGTGAAGGATCAACCCGACGCGCTGGTGCAGCTGGGCGTGGCGCACGCCACGGTGCAGTGCATGGAGCTGCTGTCGCGCGGTGTGCCGGGCATCCACTTCTACACGCTCAACAAGTCTCCGGCGACGCGGATGATCGTGAGCGCCCTGAGGGCCCGGACATGAGTGGACCTGGACTGAACGTCCCGCAGAGTGATCCTCGGTGGCCGGCGCTGCGGCGGCTGCGCCCACCGGCGTTCATGCTGATGAACGTGGGCATCATCACCATCCTCTATGCCCTGGTGATGGCGGCCGTGCTGCGGGGCTGGCTGCCCGCGCCGGAGGACTTCGCCACGTCGCTGCGGGGGCAGACCGAGTGGGAGGCCCCGCTCAAGATGATCGTGTCCATCGTGGCTGGGTTGCTGAGCATCGTGGGGGCGTGGAACGCCTTCGGCCTGCGCAGGTGGGGCCTGGTGGTGGTGGGCGCGATCACCGCCATTACCCCCGTCACGCCGGTGTGCGTCCTGGGCTTCCCCTTCGCCCTCTGGGCGCTCTGGGTGCTCAGCATGCCCGAGGTGCGCCAGCACTTCACCTGATCGTGAGTTCCAGGTGGCGCGAAGCGGCACCACCAGCGGGCTTTCACTCCCGGGCTGTCGGCCCTATCCTGCGCCCGCAGCCGCACAGCCACCGGGAGCCGCCCTTGCAGCACCACTACGCGGACATCAATGGAGTCAACCTGCACTACGTGACGCACGGTGCGGGCGAGCCGATCCTCTTCATCCACGGGTTCCCCGAGTACTGGGGCGCCTGGAAGAAGCAGCTCATCGAGCTGGGCAAGGATCACTTCGTCATCGCGTTGGACCTGCGTGGCTACAACCTCAGCTCCAAGCCGGCGGAGGTCGAGGCGTACCACATCAAGCACCTCGTCGAGGACATCCGCGGCCTCATCCAGCACCTGGGCCTGAAGAAGGCCTCCATCGTGTGTCAGGACTGGGGCGCGCTGCTGGGCTGGAGCTTCCTGCTGCGTCACCCGGAGCTGGTGCACCGGTTCGTCACGCTCAACATCACGCACCCCGCCCTGTTCGACCGCGAGCTGCGTGAGAACCCCCGCCAGCAGCTGGCGGCCCAGTACATGCTCGTCTTCCGCTCGCCGCAGGCCGAGCCGCAGATCATGGGCGACGACTTCGCCTGGCCCAAGCAGGCCGTCTTCAATGACGCGCGGGCCCACGGCGCCATCCTGTCGGAGGAGGACACCTCCGAGTGGATCAGCGCCTGGAAGCAGCCGGGCACCATCACCTGCATGCTCAACTACTACCGGGCGGCGAAGATGGGGCCGCCCGACGGCGAGGGCCACCCGGGCGGCAGCAACCTCCTGGAGGGGCTCAAGCCGGAGCAGTACGTGGTGCAGACGCCCGTGCTCCTCATCCACGGCGAGCAGGACACCTACCTGCTCCCGGACGGGCAGCGCGGGCTGAAGGACCTGGTGCCCAACCTGACCATCCACCGCATCCCCGATGGCACCCACTGGATCGCCCTGGAGAAGCCGCGCGAGGTCAGCCAACTGGTGCGCGACTTCGTGCGCTCGTAGTCCCGCCTCGACGAGGAGCACCCGGCTGTGTTGACGAGGGAGGACCGCCGCGATCTCGCCTGGCTCGGCCTATGGGTGGCCGTGTACGGGCTCGCGTTCGCGCCGGTCCTCCACGCCCTGTACGGGCACGGTGGAGCACTCCCCTCCTCCCCGGCACCCGCTACCCGCGTCTGGGTCTCCCACGCACGGGCTGAAGCACCCGAGCCCCCTGCCCCGCACGACGAGCGCCAGCCGCACTCGCACGGGCCGGCGGGCAAGCACGAAGAGCACCCCGACAAGCCGGCCGGTCACACGCATGGGACCGGCAGTGTCGAGCACCTCCAGGCGGTGGCGCTGCCCTCGCTCGCCCTGCCCCCCTTCCAGGTGTTCTGGGTCGAGGTCGGCGCCCGGCACCTGGGGCAGGCACGCGCCCGGAAGGGTGAGCCGCTCCGTCCGACCGCGATGCCTCAGGGCCCGTAGGCGACACCGACGTTCCACGCCGGTCCGTCTCCTTCGCCCCCCCTCTCGCATCGAGGTCTTTCCCCCATGCTGTCTTCTCGCGCGGCCCCGCTGGCCGCGATCGCCGCATTTGTGTCCGTAGCCCCCGCGCTCGCCCAGGCTCCCGCTCCCTCCGACGCTCCCGTGCTCCCCGCTCCGGCCGAGCCCCCCCCGCCGCTGGAGCCCGTGGCCCCCACCCTCCAGCCACCGGAGGCGCCCTCGCGCATGCAGACGACGGTGACGGCGCGGCGGCCCTTCACGGCGGCCTCGTCCACCACGGTGCGGGACCGGGACTTCCTGCTGCGCCCCCACCCGCGCCCGGCGGACATCCTCCAGGGGGTGCCCGGCTTCTACGTCGTGCAGCACGCGGGCGGCGGCAAGGCCAACCAGTACTTCCTGCGCGGCTTCGACGCGGACCACGGCACGGACGTGGCGCTCTCCGTGGACGGCATTCCCGTCAACATGGTGAGCCACGGGCACGGCCAGGGCTACGCGGACCTCAACTGGGTCATCCCCGAGCTCATCGAGCGCGTGGAGGTGCGCAAGGGCCCCTCCTTCGCGCAGGACGGGGACTTCGCCACCGCGGGCGCGGTGAACCTGGTGACACGCCGCAACTTCGAGTCGAGCCAGCTCACCCTCGGCGGCGGCTCGTTCAGCACCTGGCGCGGGCTGTTCGTCGCCGCCCCGGACGTGGAGGGCTGGAGCCCCGTGGTGGCCGGGCAGGTGTATGGCACCCAGGGGCCCTTCCTCAGCCCCGAGCGGCTGGAGCGCTATAGCCTCTTCACGAAGGTGACGCGCCAGCTCTCCGACACCTCCACGCTGGCGCTGGCGCTCACCTCCTACGGGAGCGGCTGGAACGCGAGCGGCCAGCTTCCCCTGCGCGAGGTGAACGCCGGCAGGCTGGACCGCTTCGGCTCGGTGAACGGCGCCGAGGGCGGCAACTCGCAGCGCCACAGTGCACAGGCCACCTGGCGCACCCGCACCCAGGATGGCGAGGTGAACGTCATGGCGTATGCCGTGCAGTACCGGCTCAACCTCTACTCCGACTTCACCTTCTTCAGCCGGGACCCGGTGAACGGGGACATGATCGCGCAGGACGACCGGCGCACGATGCTCGGCTTCAACGCCTGGTACCGCTTCCAGCGCCAGTGGGGCGGCGTCACCTTCGACACCACGCTCGGCACGCAACTGCGCAGCGACAGCATCGACAACGGGCTGAGCTACGACCGGGCACGCGAGCGGCTGGAGAGCGTGGTGGACGCCAGCATCCGCGAGGGCAGCCTCGGGCTGTACGCCCAGGAGGACATCACCTTCACTCCCTGGTTGCGCGCGGTGCTCGGCCTGCGCACGGACGCCTTCGGCTTCGACGTGGAGGACCACCGCGAGGACCTGCTCTCCGCCGGCACGAAGAGCTCGGGGGTGGAGCAGGCCTCCCTCGTCTCTCCCAAGGCGAGCCTCGTCCTCACCCCGCTCCCCGGCACCGACCTCTATGTCAACTACGGCCACGGCTTTCACTCCAACGACGCGCGGGGCGTGGTGCGCCTGCCGGAGCCGGTGACGCCGCTGACGCGCGCACGGGGGTACGAGCTCGGCGCGCGCACGCGGCTGTTCGACCGGCTGGACGTGGCGGGCTCGGTGTTCCGGCTCGACCTGGACAGCGAGCTCGTCTGGGTGGGGGACGAGGGCAGTACCGAGGCCCGCGGCGCCACCCGGCGCGAGGGCGTGGAGGCCGAGGCGCGGCTCAAGGTGCTCCCGTGGCTCTTCGCGGACGCGGACCTCACCGTCTCGCGCGCCACCTACGTGCAGAACGCCGGCAACGGTGACGCGGTGGCGCTCGCGCCCACGCTCATCCTCTCCGGGGGCGTCTCCGCGCGGCACCCGGGCGGCCTCTACGGACGGCTGGGCGTGCTGCACCTGGGCGACCGCCCGGCCACCGAGGACCGCTTCCTCACCGCCGAGGGCTTCACCCGCGTGGACGCGACGCTGGGCTACCGGGGCTCCTTCTACGAGGTGAACCTGAGCGTGCAGAACCTGCTCGATACCGCCTGGCGCGAGGCCCAGTTCGCCAACGTCTCACGGCTGCCCTCCGAGACGGGCCCGGAGAGCTGCCCCACCGGCACCCGGCCCGCGGGCGAGGCGGAGTCCTTCGCGGGGTGCGAGGACCTCCACTTCACCCCCGGCGCGCCCTTCAATGCCCAGGCGAGCGTGAGCTTCTTCTTCTGAGCGCGGAGGTCCGGCGCTAGTACCGGACCTTCTTCTTCGGCGCGGGTGCGGGCGCGTGCGCGGGTGCGGGCACGAACATGGACTCGGCGAGACCCAGCCGGGCCTGCAGCCAGTTCACGAGGTTCGCGGCCCGGTCCGGGTCACCCTGCCATTCCCGCACGAGCTCGGCACGAGCCCCCCCTTGGACACGGAGCATGCAGCGGAAGTTCTCGGAGGTGCTTCCCTTGCTACCCCGGTGGGTCTCCTTGTCGAGGATCACGGACTGGATGGCGCTCCACTTCACGTCCTTCCGCGTTGAGCGTTCGTGCATCGCCGGCAGGGAGAGGGTCCGGGCCTGCTCGTCGAGGATCAGATCGTAGAGGCCCGTGTCGAGCCGCATCTGCCACCACCTGGCGGCCACCACGCCCGCGGCCACCGCGAACGCCCACGCCAGCACGGCGACGGGCAGTGGCGCATCCATCCCCATCACGACAGCCACGGCGATGCAGAGCGCGAGGGCCGCCGCGCCCCCGCCCGCGAGTCCCACCAGCAGGGGAGTCCTGTCCGTCAGACGGACATACGTGCGGCCATCGCGCTCGAAGGCCTGGACCTCCACCCTGGACTTCCGCAGGGAGCGGACCGCCAGGAACATCCCCCCGAGGAGGGCGAGGCTGAACGGCGTGGAACCCAGCAACATCATGAGGGTGCGCCCCTGCACTCCCGGCACCAGGACCGACTCCCAGGGCGAGCCATGCCGGTAGTACACCCGGACGGGGGACCCGACGCGGAACGCCGTCCCCGACCACGTCTCGGAGTCGGAGGAGCTGCTCACATACCGGAACTTGTCCCCCTGGAACATGTGCCCATCGACCTCATAGGTGTACTCCAGCGTCTCCACGCCCCGGGTGGTGATCGTCCCCATCACGCTGGCGTAGGTCGTCGAGTACAGCTCGAGGGACAGGCCGCGGAGCAGGGTCGCCTCGAAGAAGAGGAAGCCGAGCCAGAAGGGGGCCGTGATCAGGGCGAAGCAGCCCACGTTGAGGGAACGCATGACGCGCCATCCTAGCGCGCCCTCCGGAGCATGCCTCTTCGCTAGCCCTGCTGGCGTGCGAGCAGCTGCTCCACCATCGGCCGCACCAGGTCCTGGCCGCGCAGCGCGCTCCTCCAACGCTCGGGGATGGCCTGGAGGCCGTCGCGGAGCCCCGCGATGCCGCCCGCCACCGCTGCCGTCGTGTCCGTGTCGTGCCCGAGCGCGATCGCCGCCTTCACCACGCGCTCGTAGGGCCCCGCGGCGACGCAATCCCGTGCCGAGCGCAGGCAGTCCACCACGTACCCGCTCCCTCGCCCCAGGTCCGGCGACTCCGGCCGGACGGCCCACTCCAGCTCGTCGCGCGGAGGCGTCCCCTCGGGGTAGAGCGCGTGGAAGGTGGCCACCGCGTCCGCCCATGCATTCGCGGAGCCCTCCAGCGTCCGCCGGGCCCAGAGGCAATAGAGCGCGCAGCACACCTGAGAGCGCAGGTGCCCGTGTGTCACCCGGGACTGCAGCATCGCGTCCCGCGCCAGCGCCGCGTCGTCCCCCAGGTGCCAGAGCGCCAGCGGCAATACCCGCATCAGCGAGCCGTTCCCGTTCTCCTGCTCACCGCTCGGGCCCGCCTCCAGCGCGGGGACTCCCGCACGCACGTTCGCCAGGGCCTCCCGCGTCTGGACGCCGACGTCGAACACCTCGTAGTCCACCGCCATGTACCCCAGCTCGTACCAGTTCACGAGCCGCCGCCCGAGGTCCTCGACATCCAGCGTCCCCCGGTAGAGCAGCGAGGCCAGCAGGCACAGCGCGTGCGCGCCGTCGTCGGACCACGTGCCCGGAGGGACACCCGCGTGCGCCCGCGAGAAGCCAGGAGGCGGCTCGAATTCGATCAGCGGGAGTCCGGGAAGCCGCTCCGGCGGGTGGAACTCATAGGGGACCCCGAGTGCGTCCCCGATGAGCAGACCGTAGAGGCCCCCTTCGATTCGCTCCTGGCGCGTCGGCATGGGAGCGGACTACAGCGAGGCCTTCGCCGCCTCGAGCGTGTTGCGCATCAGCATGGCGATCGTCATCGGCCCCACGCCACCCGGCACCGGCGTGATGAACGAGGCCCGCTCCTTCGCCTTGTCGAACTCCACGTCGCCCTTGAGCTTCCCGTCCGGCATCCGGTTCATGCCGACGTCGATCACCACCGCCCCGGGTTTGATCCACTCGCCCTTGATCAACTCCGGCACGCCCACCGCGGCCACCAGGATGTCCGCGTTGGCGACCTCGGCCGCCAGGTTGCTCTTGCGGTGACACACCGTCACCGTGGCGTCCGCCGCCAGCAGCATCAGCGCCATCGGCTTGCCCACGATGTTGCTGCGCCCCACCACCACCGCCCGCTTGCCGGACGGGTCACACCCCACCTCCCGCAGCAGCCGCATCACCCCGTACGGCGTGCACGGCCGCGGTGCCGGCTTGCCCACCGACAACATGCCCGCGTTCATCGGGTGGAAGCCGTCCACGTCCTTCGCCGGGCTCACCGCTGAGATGATCCGCTCGGCGTCGATGTGCTTCGGCAGCGGCAGCTGCACCAGGATGCCGTGCACCGCTGGATCCTTGTTCAGCTTGTCCACCAGCGACAGCAGCTCGTCCTGGGAGATCTTGTCGTCCGGGTGCAGCTCCCAGGAGTTGAAGCCCACCTCCTCGGCCGCCTTCTTCTTGCCGGTGACGTAGATCTTCGAGGCGGGATCCTCTCCCACCCGGACCACCGTCAGCCCCGGCACCAGGCCGTGCTCGGCCTTGAGCTTCTCCACTTCCGCCTTCACCTCCGCCCTCACCCGCGCCGCCACCGCTTTTCCGTCGATCAACTGGGCCATAGCGCGCCGGACTCTATGCGAAACTCCCTCCTGGCAAGGGAGTGAAGAGATCGTGGCACCTGGAAAAGTTCTCGGAGCGATGCTTGGACTGGCGCTGGGCCTGTTGATCGGCGGGCCCCTGGCCGTCGTCCTGCTCGTCCTCGCCGGGCTCCTGGTCGGCCACCAGGTCGACGAGCTGAACCTCCTGCCCTCCGGCACCGCGGAGCCGGAGAAGAACGGCAAGCCCGTCGATACCCGCTCGCCCCAGGAACTCGCCGCGCAGGATCACTTCGCCCGCCACCTGTGCGCCCTCTTCATCGAGGTGGCCCGTGCCGATGGAGACGTGGTGCGCGACGAGGTGCGCGTGGTGCGCGAGTACTTCGAGCAGCGGCTCAAGTATGGCCCCGAGGCGCTCGGGCTCGTCCGCCGCTACCTCAAGGAGCACCTCGCCCGCCCTCCGTCCCTCGAGCACGCCGCCGGGGCCTGCCGCGATGAGCTCCCCGCCTCCGAGCGCATGCTGCTGCTCGACGCGCTCTACGGCCTGGCGCTCGTGGATGGGCACCTCCACCGCGCCGAGCAGGACACGCTGCGCCGGGTCTCGCAGGGGCTGGGGCTCTCCGAGGAGGAGTTCCGCTCCGTCACCGCGCGCCACTTCGGCGATGGGCAGGTGCACTACGCCCGGCTCGGCCTCACGCCCGAGGCCAGCGACGCGGACGTGAAGCGAGCCTTCCGCCAGCTCGCCGCCACCCACCACCCGGACCGCGTCGCCAACCTCGGCAAGGGCGCCGTCGAGCAGGCCTCCCGCCGCTTCCAGGAGATCCGCGAGGCCTACGAGGAGATCCTCCGGCTGCGCGGGAAGTGAGCCACGCGGGCGCCGTTGCCCCCTTCGACGCTCAGGCCCGTTTCCGCTGCCCGGTCATGTCGACGAAGGAGGCCACCGCCATGTAGGGCCCCGGCTCTCCATCGCGCTGCAGCGGCTGGGCATTGACGAGCAGCCAGATCAGGGAGCCGTCGGGCCGGTGGACGCCCATGGTCACGTTGCGCACCGGCCTGCCCGTGCGCAGCGCCACCATCGCCGGGTGCTCCTCGCCGGGGAAGTCCGAGCCATCCTCGTGGATGGCGCGCCACCGGGGATCCATCGAGGTGCGGCCCGAGAGCTGGTCCATGGACAGGCCGAGGATGTGCTCGGCGCTCGCGTTGGCGGTGACGATGTTGCCCTCGCTGTCCTGCACGACGATGCCCTCCCAGAGCGCGGAGAGGATGGTGCGGCACAGGGACTCGCCCTCCATGAGCGCCAGCGCCTCGGCGGCCGCGGCCTTCTGCTGTCCGGGCCACGAGGGCGTCTGGCTCCGGCACTCCACCCCCTCCTCCACCACCCGGCGAGGCAGCTCCACCGTGAAGGTCGCTCCCTTGCCCGGCTCGCTCCGCACGCTGATGTGGCCGCCCAACCGGACCACCAGCTGCTGGCTGATCCACAGCCCGAGCCCCAGGCCGCCATAGTGGCGCTCGGAGACGGCCCGCTCGAAGCGCCCGAAGATGCGGGCCTGGTCCTCCGGGGTGATGCCGATGCCCTCGTCCCGTACGCTCACGCACACCCTGTCCCCCGGCAGGGCCCAGGCGCGGATCTCGATGGGCAGGCCCTTGCCGTACTTCGCCGCGTTCGACAGCAGGTTGGTCAGCACCTGATCCAACCGCGAGCGATCCCAGTACCCGGTGAGGGGCGACTCCAGCGCCAGCGACACGCGACAGCCCGCCTGCGCCAGCTCGGGCCGCATGCGTCCCACCACCTCCTCCACCAGGGCCGGAAGCTCCATCTCCTGGCACACCAGGGCCAGGCGCCCGGAGGTGAGCCGTCCCACGTCCAGGAGATCATTGACCAGCCTGCCCAGCCGCTCGCCCTGCCGCTGGCAGTTGGTGAGCCACTTCGACAGGCGCTCCCGCTGGCCCACGGCCTCGGCCTGCCGGGAGAGGTTCTGCAGCCCGAGCTTCAACGCGGTGAGGGGCGTGCGCAGCTCGTGCCCGGCGATGCCGAGGAACTCGTCGCGCAGGGCCACGGCCTGGCGGGCCTCGTGGTAGAGCCTCGCGTTGTCGAGGGCGGTGGCCGCATGGGCGGCGAACTCCCGGGCGAAGGTGCAGTCGTCCTGGGTGTAGACGCGCTCCGGAGAGCCCAGCACCAGCACGTTGGTGACGCGCTGGTGCGAGGAGATGGGGACGAGCATGACGGAGCGCAGGGCGAGCCGCTGACGCACCTGCCACCACTCCGGATCCTCGTTGCCTTCCCAGAAGCCCGGCTCGTCCGTCACCGGGATGATCCGGGGCGACCCCGTGCGCATGACGTCATGGATGGGGTGCGTCTGGAAGGTATGGAAGTGCTGGAAGGCCCGGGCGAGCAGCGGCTCGAGCTCGGGCTCCGCGTGCGCCATGGACAGCACGCCGAGGGTGCCCTCCTCCCGGGCGCCGAGGAGCACGGCCATGCTGGCGAGCCCGGGAACGCACAGCCGGACGAGCATCTGGAACGTCTGCTCCGGCTCCAGGGAGGAGGCCAATACCGCGCTGCTGTCCGCCAGGAAGCGCTGGGCCTCCATGGCGCGCGTGCGCGAGGTGATGTCGAGGAAGCTGACGATGGCGCCGCGGGGCTGGTGCGCCTCGTCGAGGAGCGGGGCCGCGGACGCGAGCAGTGAGGTGTACCGCCGTCCCCGCACCTCGAGCTCGAGCTCCATGCCGGACACCGCCTCGCCGGTGGCAGCCGCCCGCTGCAGGGGCATTTCCTCGGGCCGCAACTCCCGGCCCTCGTGCAGGATGCGCACACCCTGGATGCGCTCATGCTCGGGCGCGCTGAGCGACACGTTGGTCTCCACGGGGACCTCCAGCAGGCGCGCGAACCAGGCATTCTGCTGGACGTGCTGGCACAGGGGCTCCCTCGCGATGCCGATGCCCACGGGAAGGAGATCCAGCAGGGTCTGGAGCTCGTCCTTCTGGCGCCGCAGCTCGAGGGAGAGTGCGTCGGCGCGCCGCTCCGCTTGCTGGAGGCGCTGCTCCAGCTCCACCTCACGCGCGCGCGACGCGTGCAGGGCCTGGCGAAGCCGATCCGCCTCGAGGTTGCACGCCGGTGGCGAGGCTCGCGCGACCCGGCGCGAGCGGCAGGCGGAGCGGAGCCGGTACGTCTCGCACCGCACCGACAGGACAGTTCCCCGCGAGTCGAAGACGGGCTCCAGGTGGGCCCGGAAGAGGGCAGGCGCCCCCGGTCCGGACTCTTCCCGGGAAGGGAACTCGAACTCGAACCACCCGCCTTCCTCGCGCTGGAAGACCCGCTGCAGCTCCTCATGCCAATGCCGGACGAGCCGCGGGGGCATGCCGAGCTCCTCGTTCGTCCTTCCGATGAAGGAGGCGACGGGCAGCCCGGTGACTCCCTCCACTCCGCGGTTCACATAGAGGTGGCGCAGCTCGTGGTCGAAGTGGGCCACGATGAGGGGGGACACGCCCCGTATGACCGAGCCCTCCGGCGGGGGCTCCACCATCCGCCCCCGGAGGAACCGGGTGCGTCCGAGGCACTCCCGCTCCAACGTGAGCGCCATCCAGCGGATGCGGCCATCCGCCGAGCGGGCACGGCAGCGCTCCTGGATCCTCGCACCCCTGGCGGCGGCCCGGCATCCGGTGAGGAAGAGCTCCCGGTCGGGCGCGAACACCGTGCCGGAAAGGAATCGCTCCTCACCCAACCACTGCTCGCGCGGGAAGCCAAGGTCGCGGGCCTGCTCGTTCACCGACAGGCAGCGCAGGGTTCGCGCATCCGCCTCCCATTGGATGCTCCCGTCTGCTGCGAGCGGGCCTTGCCAGGCGTAGCGGGTCAGCATGAGCAACTCCCCCTGTTCCATGAACAAACCGGGCGCTTCCGCCACCTAGTCCCCTCTTCCCTCCCCCGTGGCGCCTCGGAGACCGGAGCACCCGAGGCAGCACCTTGCCCGCACGGTAGATGAGGAGTACCGCCGCCACCAGGGACCCGGGCCGTTTGAGCACGAACGTCATCGTCCGCGTGCCGCGTGGAGCGCCTGTTGAGGAGATGATGGCCCCGTCCCCCTGGGACTGCCGCTCACGGAGCGCCGGGAGGTCTGGAGCCTGGGCGGTCTCATTCCCCCCGAGTCTGGTCCTCATCCGCCGGGCCGGCCCGCCCCTCCCCACCTGGTTGAGAGAGGCACTGCGGCTGCCTCCTCGACGGTGCACGCCTGGCGTCCGAGCAGCACCCGCACCAGGGGGGTGACGTCGAGCAGGGAGCCATGGCGCCCTGGTAGGCCACCACCGCCTGGAAGTCCTGCTCCGGCGGCTCCACTTCCAGCCTCATCGGGCGCAGCCGGAAGCCCGCGTGCTCGAGCACCGTGGTGGGCTCGTCCTCCCCCTCGGCCGACAGCGCGTGCCGGTCATCGCTCAGCACGGGCGTGTGGCCATGATCCGAGACGAAGAGCACATACGTGTCCTCCAGCACGCCGGCCTCCGAATACGCCGCCAGCACGCGGCCCACATTGGCAGGGCGGTCCAGCGCCAGGCTGATTCAGTGGGGGCCGTGCCCCTGGGGGTTGGCGCGATGAGCCATCGCGGCCTCTCGCGCATCCGGGAAGGCCCGCTCGACGCTGGCCCCCAGGAGCGCCAACTGCCGCTCCAGCTCGTCACGGCGGAAGACCGGGGCCACCCGCAGCAGATCCTCCAGCAGGAACCGCAGGCGCCGGGCGACCTGGAGGGAGCCCTCGCCGTATTCGCGTATCTCATCCACGGCGAGCCGCACATAGGAGTCCCAGTCCGGGCGTGGGCAGACCAGCCGCGGCGTGCCGTCCTCGTCCTCACGGGAGGCAGAGGGGAAGCGCCGCAGCACCATGCGCCGCAGCAGAGCATGAAGCTGGTCGATGGCCTGGACGGCCGTGGTGGGATCGTTGATGCCCGGGGAGAGGGCGCGCTCGGCGATGTCGACGAGCTGGCGGAAGCCAAACGCGGTGTCCTGCTGGAGGGTGCGCTCCGGGCCGACGCCGAGCGCTGCCAGCAGGGCTCCCACGTCGAGCTTCCCAGCCTCGCCCCAGACCTCGAAGAGCACGCTCCCCTGGGGCACGAAGTCGCCCATCATGGGCACCAGCGCGAGCGTGACGCCGGCCTTCCGTGCACAGGAGAAGAGACGCTCCTCGTCGACGGTGACGAGCACTCCGGAGGTGCCGGGGTACGGCACGAGGAGCGAGGGGGACCCCGGGGGCCACTCGAGGCCACTGTCCCGCGTGTCCCCGCCAATGCCCTCCGGGTACATCCGCTCCAGGGAGCGGAGCGTCTCGTCGCGGATGCGGGTGAGGATGACCACGGCGCGGATGGATTGGGCGACGTGGTGGATGTAGAAGATGAAGGTGACCACGCACAGCAGGGAGAGCACGACCGCGAGCCAGACGGACAGCGAGGGGACGTGGAGCGCTATCCCCTCCGACGTGCCCCGGACGGTGCGCAGCGCCAGCAGGGCGTAGACGAACGTGCCCACGAAGATGCCCAGGGCGAGCTGGCTCCGCCGATCCTGGAGGAAGGTGCGCAGGACACGGGGGGAGAACTGATTGCTGGCCTGCTGCAGCACGAGGATGGTGACGGAGAAGACGAGGCCGGCGAACGTCATCATCGAGGAGCCCACCGCGGTGAGCACCGAGCGGGCTCCCTCGGGCCCGCCCCGGAAGAGGTACCAGGCGTGCTCCTCATGAGACAGGCGTGAATCGAGCGCCTGGGCCGCATGGGAGAGGCCGATGGCCACGAGCACGCACAGCGAGGGGACCAGCCAGTAGCTCATGCCGATGCTCTCGGCCATGCGTGTGAGTCGTAGCTTCATGCCGCTCCTGGCCGCGCGGTGAGGCGCTCCCTCGCGCCGGACCCGTTTCCCTCCATGAAGTTGTTCCCGCGGGGGCGGATCCGCAGGGTTGATCCGCTGTGCGTCCGGCAGGCAACCAGGCGGCCGCGTGCTCTCCCACGAGCCTCAGCGCACCGCGTGGAGCGCCAGTTCGAGGTCCCCGAGAATGTCCTCCAGCGCCTCCAGGCCGACGGAGTAGCGCAGCAGTCCATCTCCGATGCCCCGCTGGAGGCGGATCTCCCGGGGCATGGCCGCGTGCGACATCATGGCCGGGTAGGACAGGATGCTCTCCACCGCGCCCAGGCTGACCGCCACCAGGGGAAGCGTGACGTGCTCGAGCACCCGCCGCGCGCGCTCGCCGGAGCCGACATCGAAGGACACGATGGCCCCGTACCCCTGGGACTGCCGCTCGTGGATGGCGCGTCCGGGATGGTCCGGCAGTCCGGGGTAGTACACCCGCGTCACCGAGGGCTGCCGGGTCAGCCAGTCCGCCAGCCGCCGCGCGCTGCGCTCGGCGCACTCCATCCGGGCCAGGAGCGTCTTCATCCCGCGCATCAGCAGCCAGGAGTCCTGCACGCCCAGCACGCTGCCCAGGCCGTTCTGCAGGTGCTTGAGCTTGTGGCCCAGCTTCTCGTTGGACACCACCGCCAGCCCGGCCAGCACGTCGCTGTGCCCCCCGAGGAACTTGGTCGCGCTGTGCACCACGATGTCGATGCCCAGCTCGATGGGCCGCTGGAGGCAGGGCGTCATGAAGGTGTTGTCCAGCATCGTCAGCAGGCCGTGCTTCCGGGCCCACTCCGCCACCGCGGCGATGTCGGTGATCTTCAGCGTCGGATTGGAAGGCGTCTCCAGGAACACCGCCCGGGTGTTCGGCCTGCGCGCGGCCTCGAGCCGCTCCAGGTCCGTCGCGTCGACGAAGGTCGTCTCGATGCCCATGCGGCCGAGGATCGTCGTCAGCAGCCGGTACGTGCCGCCGTACACATCCTCGGAGCAGATGACGTGGTCCCCGTTGGACAGCAGCATGAAGGCGGTGGAGATCGCCGCCATCCCCGAGGAGAAGGCGAAGCCGCGCGCCCCACCCTCCAACTGGGCGATGGTGTCCTCGAGCGCCTGGCGTGTCGGGTTCCCCGAGCGCGTGTAGTCATACTCCGGGGGGTGCTCGAGCGAGGCGTGGTGGAAGGTGGACGCCTGGTAGATGGGAACGCTGGAGGCACCGGTGCGCGCATCTGTCCCCGAGACGGTGCGGACGACCCGCGTGGCCAGCTTCCGGCCGGTGCCGGGACAGGGACTTTCCTTGGGGTGGATCATGGCGCTTGAACCTCCTTGCGGGCCGCCTCGAAGGCCTGCCACAGGTCAGCGATGAGATCGTCCACGTGCTCGATTCCCACCGAGTACCGGAGCAGCCGCTCGTCCACGCCCACCCGGCGGCGCATCTCCTCGGGGATGTCCGCATGCGTCTGCACCGAGGGGTACGTCATCAGGGACTCCACCCCCCCGAGGCTCTCCGCGAAGGCGATCAACTGGACGTGGCGCAGCACGGGCTCGACGAGGCGGGCATCCTTCAACTTGAAGGAGAAGATGCCCGTGTTCCCCGAGGCCTGCCGCTTCTGGAGGGCGAAGCCCGGGTGGCTCTCCAGACCCGGGTGGTAGACCCGCTCGACGAGCGGATGCGACGCCAGCCAGGTGGCGATGCGCAGCGCGTTCTCCTGATGGCGCTCCATGCGCAGCGCCAGCGTCTTCATCCCGCGCATGAGCAGCCAGCTGTCCTGCGGCCCCAGCACGGCGCCGATGGAGTTGTGCAGGAACGCCACCTGCTCGGACAGCGCCTTGACCCGCGTCACCACCAGGCCCGCCAGCACGTCGTTGTGCCCGCCCAGGTACTTGGAGGCACTGTGCACGACGATGTCCGCGCCCAGCTCGATGGGACGCTGGAAGAACGGCGTCATCAGCGTGTTGTCCACGATGGAGATCAGCTCGCGGGCCCGCGCCCAGCGGCAGACCTTCTCGATGTCGGTGATCTTCATCAGCGGGTTGGTGGGCGTCTCCAGCAGCACCGCTTTCGTCACGCCGGGCCGGAACGCGGCCTCGAGCGCATCCAGGTCATTGGTGTCCACGTAGGTCGCGGAGATGCCGTAGCGGGAGAGCACCTTCTCCAGCAGCCGGTACGTGCCGCCATACAGGTCCAGCGACACGAGCAGGTGCGCGCCCTGGCCGAACAGGGAGAAGACGAGCTGAAGCGCCGCCATGCCCGAGCTGCAGGCGAAGCCGGCGTCCCCCGACTCGAGCCGGGCGATGGCCTCCTCCAGGACGGCCCGCGTGGGGCTCTTCGTCCGCGCGTAGTCGAACCCCGTGCTCCGCCCCAGGCGCGGATGCCGGAAGGCGGTGGCGTGATGGACGGGAAAACTGACCGCACCCGTCACGGAATCGGAAACGGACCCAATCTGTGCAAGCAGGCTTTCGAGCTTCATGTTCATCTCCTCCCCCGGACGTTCTGGGCGAGTCGCAGGATGTCGGCCAACACACCGGCGGCGGTGACATCACCGCCCGCGCCGGCGCCGCGGACGATGAGGGGGAACTCGCGGTAGCGCTCGGTGAAGAACGACACCATCGCCTCCGCGCCCTTCAAGCCGGTGGCCGGGTGCGCTGCGTCCACCGCCACCGGTCCCACCTTCACGCGGGGTCCCCCGGGGGCGTTGGGGAGTATCTGCGCGAGGTAGCGCAGGCTCCTGCCCGCCGCGCGGTAGCGGGCCACCTGGGCGCTCACGTCCGCGTCCAGCGAGCCCAGGGTGCGCAGGAAGGCCTCCGGGTCCTCCTCCCGGAGGTGCTCGGGCGGGACGAGCGGCTCCACGGCCACGTCCTCCAGCTCGAGCTCCAGTCCCAGCTCGCGCGCGAGGATGAGGGCCTTGCGCGCCACGTCCAGGCCCGACAGGTCATCGCGCGGGTGGGGCTCGGTGTAGCCGTTCGTCCGGGCCGTCCGCACCGCCTGAGAGAGGGGCACGCCGTCCATCAGCGCATGGCAGATGGCACCGAGCGAGCCGGAGAAGCACCCCTCGATGCGCTCCACGCGGTCCCCGGTGCGCACCAGGTTCTTCAGCGTCTCGATGACCGGCAGGCTCGCGCCCACGGTGGTCTCGTAGTGCCAGGTGCGGAAGTGCGCGCGGGCCAGGCCGTGCAGGGACTCGCACTCCTTCCAGGGACGCGCGAGCGGCTTCTTGTTGGCCGCCACCACGTGGATGCCCCGCCGGAACGCCTCCGCGTAGAGCGTCTCCAGGCCGTCCGCCGCGGTGCAGTCCACCAGCACCGGCACGGACAGGCGCGACAGCCGCTCGAGCAGCGGCCGCACATCCGGAGGAGACGCGTTGCCCGGCGAGACGTCCGCGAGCCTCGCGTGCACCTCTGCGGGAGGCAGGCCGCGGGGCTCGAAGAGCGCGCGGCGGCTGTCCACCACGCCCACCAGCCGCAGGGCCACGCCATGCCGGGCCTTGAGCGTCTTCGCGTTCTCCGCGAGCTGGGCGAGCAACCGTCCACCCACCGTCCCCTTCCCCACCAGCAGGACGTTGATCTCCGTCTCGTTGAGGTTGAAGGCGCTGTGCACGGTGCGCACCGCCACGGCCGTGTCCTCGGCGTCCACGGCGCATGACACGCTGCGGGAGCTGGCTCCTTGCAGGATGGCGCGCACGTTCACCCCCACGTTCCCGAGTGCGTGGAAGAACCGGCCCGCCACGTTCGGCCGATGGCCCATGGACTCGGCGACCAGGGTGACCAGCGTCACGGGAGCGTGGGGCGGAGGGACGCGCACCTCCCGCCGCTCGCGCTCCCCACGCAGTGCCTCCTCGAGCACGGCGTGCGCCCGCTCCGCCTGCGCCTGGGGCACCACCAGGGAGATGGAGGGCGCCAGCGCGGACAGGGTGCCGCCCCACACGGTGATGCGGGCCGCCTCGAGCGCCTGCAACACGCGATGCCCGAGCGGCTCATTGAGCGTGGGACGCAACGACTCGACGTGGAGCAGGGCCAGACGCTCCAGGCTCGTGACACTGGTGGGCCGGTGGGGATCCGGGTTGCCCTCGGCGTCGATGCGCGTGCCCGGGGCGTCCGGCTCGGTGGTGCCGCGGATGTGCAACGCGGCCCCGCTCTCGAGCAGCGGAATCATCGTGCGCGGGTGGAACATGCGGGTGCCGAAGTGGGCCAGCTCGAGCGCCTCCGCATACGTCATGCGCGGCACGGGGTAGGCGTCACCCACCAGGGCCGGGTCCGCCGTCATGACGCCGGGCACGTCCGTCCACACCGTCACCTGCCGAGCCCCGAGCAGCCACGAGAGCAGCGTGGCGGTGTAGTCGGAGCCATTGCGGCCCAGCGTGGTGGTGCGCCCCTGGTGCGAGCGGGCGATGAAGCCGGTGATGACGGGCACCTTCCCCTCCCACCCGGGAACGAGTGGCGTGAGCCGGGCGCGGCTCGCCTCGATGTCCACCCGGGCCGCTCCGGCCGTCTCGTCGGTGACGAGGAAGGTGCGCGCATCCACCGCGAGCGCGGGGATGCCCCGGGCCGTCAGGGCCCGTGCGACGAGCTCGGAGGAGATGCGCTCTCCCACGGACAGTACCTCGTCGAGCGTGGCCGGCGTGCACTCCCGCGTCAGCTCCACGCCCGTGAGCAACCGCTCGATGGGGGCCAGGAGCTGCTCCACCGTCTTCTCGTGCGCGGTGAGGACGGCGCTCTCCAGGACCGTGCCCGCGATGGACCTGGCGAGACTCCGGACCTGTGCCAGCTCCGCGCCGCTGCCGGCCTCGTCTCCCCGGGCGGCGGCGCTGGCCGCGGAGATGAGCCAGTCCGTGGTATCGCCGAGCGCGGACACCACGACGGCGAGCGGGCGTTGGGCCTCGGAGATGAGGGAGAGGACACGCGGCAGCCGTCCGGGCGTGCCAACAGAGGAACCACCGAATTTATAGACACACCACGGGCTACTCGCGGCGTAGTGCGAGGGATTGCTGCTCACGAATGTCTTCCTTTCGGAACTGCTGGGGCGAGGAACCGCGAGCCCACGGCGGAACGAAAGGCAGACGTCGGAGCTTGAGCTCGGAACGCAGCCGTGCCGCGGGCGGTGTCAGGTGGGAAACCCGGGCACCCGCGGCGCTTCAGAGGGGGAGTTCAGCTAGAAACGGCTGGAGTCCCATCCTCCCGCGAACGCGCGCATGCCCGGGCCACGCATGAGCATGGCCTCCATGGACATCGGCATTCGGGTGACAGGACGGAACACGAGAATCTCCAGACGAATGAACATTGGATACAGGCAGCCCACGGCGCTGTCAACCCTTTGGATTACGCTGTTGCAATGTCTGAGCACTCCAACATCCGCGTCCGGTTCATCGATGCGAAGACGGGCGAGCTCCTCGGCGAGACGGAGTTGCCCGCCGAGCAGCTCCCCCAGAGCTTCGAGGCAGCCACGTCCATGGACATCGGTGACACCTCCTTCGAAGTCGTCTCCGCCGAGCCCATGACAGCCCAGGAGTTCCGCCAGACCGGAACCCTGCGGCTCGAGTTGCGCGAGGTGCAGTACGCGATGGTGGACCCAGGCGAGCTGCTCTACTCGCTGCCCTCCATCTCGAACGAGCTTCCGCCCATCGCCGAGGGCTCGACGAAGCTGGGGAAGGAGGTGCTCGAGCTGCACGAGGACGACTGGCGGCAGGTGGAGTTCGTGGCGCTCGCGCTCCAGCCCGCCATCGCCACCGTCTTCGCGGCCATCGAGCGCATCTACACCGAGCACCGTCAGGAGTCCGGCTTCGACGAGCTCCATATCCGCAACGAGGTGCCCGCTCCGTTGGAGGGGACCTCGCTCACGCTGGCGGGCCTGCGCGGCGCCGTGGGAGAGACCGTGACGTGGCTCGATGGAGTCTCCTTCGCGGGAGTGGCCGGTCTGGTCGAGGGGAGCTTCGCCGTGAAGCTGCCCTCGGGACCCGCGCTGTACGGCCTGCAGCGGGAGGGGCGAATCTCCGTGCTGGGCCTGCATCACACGAAGGCGGGCGCGGCCGTGGGGGGAGATGCGCGCCTGCTGGCGGCGCTCGCTTCGAAGCACCAGTTGTGCCTCGTCGACTGGTGCCGAGTGGAGCAGCTCCCGCCGTCCGCCGAGCGCCTCCAGGCCTGGCTGTCCGGTCAGGACTGATGCCGACGCCACCCCCGAAAGAATGTGCCGTCTGCGGCCGGACCATCACCTGGCGCAAGAAGTGGGAGCGCGACTGGGAAAGCGTGCGCTACTGCTCGGACCGGTGCAGGAGCCGCAAGGCCCAGGTGCGGGAGGACCCGCTCGAGCAACTCATCCTGGATGTGCTCGCCACGCGCGCCCGGGAGGCGACGGTGTGTCCCTCGGAGGTGGCGCGAGCCGCTGGGGAGGAAGGCTGGCGCGAGCGTATGGAGCCCGTGCGAGAAGCGGCCCGGCGGCTGGTCGCGCGCGGGGAGCTGGACATCCTCCAGGGCGGCCGGGTGGTGGACCCCTCCACGGCCCGGGGACCCATCCGCCTGCGCCTGCGCCGCTGAGCGCTCAGCGGGCACCGCCTCCCTGCTCCTCGCCCCAGAGAAAGGGCAGCTCCAGTTCGAGCGCCTCGAACGGTTCGGCGCGTACATGGGCCAGGCCGGAGTGCGTGACGAGCAGCGTATAGCGCGCTCCTTCCAACCGGAGCACCTCCAGCGTGCGCGCCTCCGCGTCCACGAGCCAGACGTGCCTCACGCCCTCGCGCGCATACACCGGCAGTTTCACGGCCCGATCCAGGGCCCTCGTGGAGGGGGACAGCAGTTCGCAGACCCAGTCCGGCGCGAGCGTGAAGGCCGCGGTTCGCGGAGGGCTGGGCATCCGCTCACGCCGCCAACCACACAGATCCGGCACCAGGACGTCCTCGCCCAGATGCAGCTCCGGTTCATCGAGAAGGATCCACCCGCCAGGACCTCTCCGCCCCCGGTCGAATGGGCCCACCAATTCGCCACCCAACCGGGAGGCCGCGACCACGTGCGGAGCCGCGGGCCGGGGGCTGGCGTACAGCTCTCCCGCGATCAGCTCCCCCACCACGTTCGCGGGGAGCGCCTCCAGGTCCGCGTAGGTCGCAGGTCTCCGTTCCATTCCTTCCCCATATTCCTCGACGCCCGTCTCCGTTTCCATGAGGAGAGGGCATAACACCCCGGTCTGACTTCTCAGGACACCTTCCGATACCTTCCCTCCCAGGTTGCGCTCCCGAGCTGCGGATGGCAAGGACCCTCCGCACTGCGGGCCACCCCATTGGGAACACGGAACAATGATGATGCCGGTCGTGGGGAACAGGGTTGAACTGTGGCTCGCCCTGACGCATTACAGTTCCACCATGAGCGATCGCGGCTCCCCCAAGAAGAAGAGCGAAAGCTTCAACAATCCCTTCAAGTCCGCCCTCTCGGACCTCAAGAAGAAGCAGGCCGAGCCGCCCAAGAAGCCCCAGGCTCCTCCCCCGCCCCCCAAGCCCTCCAAGTCCAAGCGCGGCCAGGAGGAGGACGACATGTCCCTCTTCCTCTCCGCCATGGACGGCGTCGAGCAAATCACCCACCGCGGCAGCGAGCCTCCCCCGCCCAACCCCCGCCTGCCCGAGATCATCGACGAGAACGCCGAGGCCCTCGCCGAGCTGGCCGAGCTCGTGGCCGGCCAGGGCGACTTCGACTTCTCCGGGACCGACGAGTCCATCGAGGGCGCCGCTCCGGGCGTCGATGCGCGCCTGCTGCGCTCGCTGCGCCGGGGCGACTTCTCGATCCAGGGCCGCCTCGATCTGCACGGCATGACCCAGGCCGAGGCCAAGGGGGCCGTGGACCGCTTCCTCTCCGAGAGCCGCCGCGCCCACCGGCGCTGCGTGCTCATCGTCCACGGTCGCGGTTTGAACTCCCAGGATCAGATCCCCGTCCTCAAGCAGCGCATCCGCGAGTGGCTGAGCCAGAAGAGCATCGGCAAGACGGTGCTGGCGTTCGCTACCGCACGCCCTCAGGACGGGGGCGCGGGCGCCGTCTACGTGCTGCTCCGCCGGTAGCTGGACGGCCGGGCGGCTCTGTGCATACATGCCGCCATGGCACGCGATCTCATCGATCTGCACATCCACGTGGGTAGCTCCGTGGCTCCCCACGTCCTCTGGTCCCTCGCGCACCAGCAGGGCTTCAAGCTCCCCGTCAAGGACTACTTCGAGTTCGTCGAGCTCATCACCTCGCGTCCCGGCAAGGTGGGCAGCCTCGAGGACTACCTGAAGATCCTCCACACCTATACGGAGAAGATTCAGAGTTCGCCGCTGGCCGTCGAGCGCTCCGTCTACGAGATCATCGGCAAGGAGTACCGCGGCAGCCGCGTCTCGCAGATCGAGCTGCGCTTCAACCCCATGAAGCGCAACCTCAACTCGGAGTTGGATCTGGATCACATCATCCACGCGGCGCTGCGGGGCATGGACCGGGCCATGCTCGAGTACGGCGTGAAGGCCGGCCTCATCTTCTGCCTGGCCCGCGAGTTCGACCACCGGCTCAACAGCATCATCGTGGACAAGGCCATCAAGTACCGCTCCCGGGGCGTGTACGGGATTGATCTCGCCGGCACGGAGAAGCACGCGCTGGAGCTGGAGCCCGCCGTGGTGGGGCAGTACGAGGATCTCTTCGCCCGCGCGCGCAAGGCCGGCCTCAAGTGCACGGTGCACACCGGGGAGACGAAGGGCACCGGCGCCGAGGGCGTCATGGCCGTGGTGGAGAAGCTCAAGCCCCACCGCATCGGCCACGGCATCCGCGCCGCCTACGACGAGTCCGCCATGAAGCTGCTGCGCGAGCGCGACGTGGTGCTCGAGCTGTGCCCCACCTCCAACCTCCACACCCGCGCCGTGGAGGGCTTGGACGAGCTCAAGCACATCATGCGCACCTTCTGGGATCGGGGCGTGAAGTTCACGCTCAACACCGACGGCACCTACCTGCTCGAGACGGACATGCTCCGCGAGGTGGAGCTCGTCGAGAAGAACGGCCTGCTCACCGCCGATCAGGTGGACCAGACGCTCGCCTGGGCGCGCCAGTACTCCTTCATTCCCACGTGAGTCCCATGTACCGCATCGCCCGCGCCCTCCTCTTCCTCTTCTCCGCCGAGCGTGCCCACCGGCTGGGAATGACAATGCTGCGCTGGCTCGGGCACCTCGCGGGGACATGCCGCGGGATGCGCGAGCGGACGCTCTCCTCCGTCACCTATGACGCCTCGGTGAAGGTGGCGGGCCTGGAGTTCGCCCACCCGGTGGCGCTCGCCGCGGGGCTCGACAAGGAGGCCGAGGCCGTGGACGGGCTGCTGGCGCTCGGCTTCGCCGCCGTGGAGGTGGGCACGCTCACTCCCAAGCCCCAGCCGGGCAACCCCCAGCCACGCCTGTTCCGCATCCCCGAGCACCGCGCGCTCATCAACCGCATGGGCTTCAACAACCACGGGGCCGCCAACGCCGCCGGGCACCTCCGGGCGCGCACCTGGCACCCCGCTCCGGTGGGCGTGAACATCGGCAAGAACAAGGACACGCCGCTGGAGCAGGCGGTGGACGACTACGTGGCGTGCGTGGACACGCTGGCCCCGCTCGGCGACTACGTGGTCATCAACGCCAGCTCGCCCAACACGCCGGGCCTGCGCAAGTTGCAGGAGCCCGAGCAGCTCACCACGCTCCTGCGGGCGGTGAAGGCGCGGCTGGAGCAGGTGTCTCCGGGCAAGCCCCTCTTCCTGAAGATCGCCCCGGATCTCACCCCCGAGGCGGTGGACGAGGTGGTGGACGTGGTGCGCGCGTGCGGGCTGGCGGGAATCATCGCCACCAACACGACCATCGCGCGGCCCTTCGAGCACCCGGTGGCGAAGGAGGCCGGTGGCCTGTCCGGAGCGCCCGTGCGCGAGCCGGCCAATGCCGTCATCCGCCGGGCCTACGCGCGCAGCGGGGGCGCACTGCCCATCATCGGCGTGGGCGGCGTCTTCACCGCCGAGGACGTGTACGAGAAGCTGAAGGCCGGGGCCTCGGTGGTGCAGGTGTACACGGGCTTCATCTACGAGGGCCCGGGCATGGTGCGCCAACTGCTCGAGGGCCTGGGCCCGCTGCTGGCCCGCGACGGCTTCCGCTCGGTGCGCGAGGCCATCGGCGCGGACGACCGCGTTGCCCCACCGGCCGCCCTGCCCCAGCGCGAGCCCGCGCGCCCCCAGGCCTGAGCTCGAGTTTCTGAGCGGCCCTGGGGTTCCAGCCGGGCTATCTGGCCGCGCGGAGCGCCGCCACCACCCAGTTGACGTGGCGCTCGGGGGCGGTGTCGCGCATGTGCTGCTTCATGAGCGGCATCTCGAGAATGCGCACGTGGTCCCCCAGGTTGGTCAGGAAGGGCTTGCCGTCCAGCGCGACGCCGTCCGGGCGCACCTGCCGGCCCTCGATGCGCATCTGCGCGAGGACCTCGATGCAGACCAGGCGCAGCAGCTCGTAGGCGTTCTCCTCCGCGGCCACCGAGATGATGAGCTTGCCGAACGTCGGGTCCTTGTTGACCAGGGTGTCCCCGGACTCGAAGCCACAGTCGAACCGGATCTTCAGGTCCCGGATCCCCGTCGTCCCCGCCTCCTTCAGCTTCGCGAGGATGACGTCCGTTGCGGGAACCTCGATGCGGTCGAACCTGCCCGCGTTGGGGACGAACAGGCCCACCCCACCGTCGCGGCTGTCCTTCAGGTTCGGCATCCAGCTCTCGGCGTTGATGCGGAACTCGCGCCCCACGTGGGTGCACACGAGCTGGCCCTGCTCGAAGTCGATGGGCTCGCCGTTGGCAATCCGCATCTGCCACCGCACCAGGTTGAGCGGCTCGAGCTCCTCGCCGCGGCGGATGGCGTGCACCTCCTCGGTAACGGGGTGCTCCACCTGGATGCGCGTGTTCATCTCCAGGAAGTAGTACCGCCCCGCCTTGTACATGAGCTCGATGGTGCCGGCGCCCACGTAGCCCACCTCGTCCGCGAAGCGCACCGCGAGCTGCTGCACCCGCGCCTGCAACTCCGGCGAGGCCCGTAGCAGGGCAGGCGGGGCCTCCTCCTGAATCTTCTGGCTCGCCCGCTGCTCGCTGCAGTCCCGCATCCCGAAGTGGCGGGTGTTCCCGTAGCGGTCCCGGAGCACCTGCACTTCCAGGTGGATGGTCTCCGGGATGTTCTGTTCGAACATCACGCCGGCGTCCCAGCCGTTCGTCTGGATTTCCCCCAGCACCTTGGTGATGGCCGCCGGCAGGGCCTCGAGGCTCTGGCAGACGGCCTGGCCGCGGCCACCGCCGCCGTTGGCGGCCTTGAGCCGGCCCGGGAAGCTGAACACGCCGTCGCGGAACGCCTGCTCGATGCGCTCCTGGATGACCTTCGCGTCACTCGCCTCCAGGGTGATACCCGGCGTCACCGCGCGGGGGTCGAGCTGCTGCACCATGGAGCGGAAGGTCCGCTTGTCTCCCGCCCGCTCCACCACGTCCTGCATGGGGCCGATGAAGATGAGGCCGTGCTGGCGGAAGTGGCGGATGGCGGAGGCGTTCTCGGCGAGTGGCCCGTAGCCCGGGTAGACGGCGGCCCGGGCCAGCTCCCGCTCCCAGCTCTTCCCGAAGCGCTCCTGGAAGGCGCTGGTGACCTTGTCCGTAATCTGGACGTAGTTGGCGTACGTCTCGCGGAACGACCCCTGCAGGCCCACGGTGAAGCCACCGTGCGCGCGTGCGAGCCGGACCTGCAGCGCGTCCGCATCGTCCTGCAGGCTGTGGCAGACCACGGGCGTCATCCCGAGCGCGATGCACTCGCGGACCGCGCGGACCCCCATCTCCCCCTTGTCCACGACGATGATGTACTTCAGCGCTCCGGCGCTCACGGTGGTCGCGGGGAAGGCGTACAGGTCCGTGGTGGCCAGATAGAGCAGGTCCAGGGCCGCGGGCGCGGTGTGCAGCAGCTCCTCCGCCCGCACGCGCACGAGCTCGAAGAGGTGCTTGCGCAGCTCCTCGTCCACGTGCATCAGCACCAGGAAGCGCAGCGTCTCCGCCTCCGCCAGGGACTCGCCCAGGCGCCGCCCGGCCTCGGGGGACACGAAGTCGCGGGCCCACGCGTGGTGCGCCTTCGGGTCCACCGACAGCTCGGCCTTCAGCCGGGCGAGGTCCGCGAGCAGGGCCTCCACGGCGGCGGTGGCGGCCGTCTCCCCGCCCGAGAGGGCCTGGAGCGCCGGCTTCCACACGAAGCGGGTCTGCCAGATGGCCCCGTTGGCGATGATGTAGCGCAGGGCCAGCAGCCGCTGGCCGCGCTCGCCCTGGACCACCGTCCCCAGGTCCGTCAGCCGGGCCCCGGGGTACGCCAGCCACACCAGGAAGGCCTGCTTGGCGCTGACGTGGCCGCTGCCAGGGTAGACGAGCTCCAGCGGGTGCTTCGACACGCGTCCGGTGGGAGCAGCGGAGAGCTCGGCGCCATGGGCGGCCTCGGCCTGCGGAAGGAACTCCGCGTTCGGAGCGTGGGCGATGGGGGAAGGGGTCGTCATGGAGTTCAAAGTCCTGAAGCCGCGGACAGCGCGCGTGTCTCGTGCGAAGGGCGCATTACGCGCCTACCCGTGCGCATGTTGTCAATGCAGTCGCGGGTACAGCACGCACGGAGCACCGCGCAGGGTGCTACGCACTCGCCGGGTGCGCGACGCACTGCGCAGAATCCCACCGCACCGCGGCATCCGCGCGGCAGCCCCCCGGGGAATGGCCGCCACGCCTGAAGGGGGCTCCGCAAGAAGCCGAGGCTCCGCGAAAAAACGAGGCGCTCGCCGGCCCCTTGGAGTGTACCGGCGAGCGCCTCTCTCTTTTCACTTCGAATTACTTCGACTCACCCTCGGCCTGGACGTCGAGCGCCCCACCCACGGTGCTCACATCGACGTCGTGCTCGCCGTTGCCGTACTTCTGCTCGGTGGAGCCCAGGTTCACGCTCCGGCCGTTGAAGGAGCCGCCCACCGAGGAGAACTCCACGTTGGCGCCCGCGCCCTTGGGCAGCTTCAGCTTCACGTTGCCGGACACGGTGCTCACCTCGGTGTCCGCGAGCGCCTCGGGCGCCAGCTCCACGTTGCCGCTCACCGCGGACACCTCGAGCTCGCCCCGCGAGCCCTTCACCGTCACGTCACCGCTCACCACCGACAGCTCCTGCGCCCCCGCCACGCCGGTCACCTTCACCGGCGCATTCACCGAGCTCGCCTCCAGCGACGAGTCGCGCGGCACCTTCACCACGAAGTGCGTCTCCGGCGGGTTGTTGCAGTTGGACATCTTCTTCTCGCACGAGCCGCAGCACATCCGCACCGTCACCTCGTCCCCGTCCTGCTCCACCTGGATGGGGTAGCGCGCGCGCTCGGCCTCGCCGCCCTTCTGCGTCGCCTCCACCGACACCGTCTTCCCATTCACGGCCTCCACCTGGATGGAGCCGTTGATGTTGGAGACGCTCACCTTCGGTGTGCCATCCGTCTCGAACTGCCAGGACTGGGGGGCGGGAGTGGCGGCGAGGATCAGCAGCAGGGCGAGATTCACGGTGGAGGCCTCGTGGGCGGAAAGTTGTCCCCCTCCCCTACGGGTCTCCGGAAAAACGATTTCAGCTCCCGGTCCGCCAGCACGGAGGCCCCTTCAAAAAGGAACGGGGAGGAGCCGCCCCCCATGGCAGCTCCTCCCCAAGTGCTTTCCCGGCTGTCCCAGCCCCGCCCCACCCCGACCGACCCGCCCGTCCTGCCCCACCCCGACCGCCCGACCCGCCCCTACCGCCCCGACCGCCCCGCCCACCCTGCCCCGCTGACTTCTCGTGCGGGAGTTAGAGCATCTCGCGTGCCAGCAGCCCCCTCGGGGGTCGTGCTCGTCATTTCAAGGGTTTGACCCGCACGGGTGCGCAGCACCGGCCTGGGAGGAGGTAAAACTTACGAGGCCTCCGATGCCGGGACGTAGGGCAACTTCAATGGGGGGTCTCGTGCTTGCCGGCGAGCTCCCGCGGCAGCGTGGCCAGGCGCCGCCGCCCCACCCCCATCTGATGGTGCGAGCTTCCGCCGCGTTGACGCACGGAGCGTCCTTCACCTGGGGCGATAAGCAGGGGGTCGCCAGCTCGGCCCTCAAGCTGAAATGAGCATCGTCCGCCTCCCCGCCGTGGATACCTGCCCCCTGGATCGGCTTCGTCGTTTATCCTGGGTCCCGCATGTCCCACTCGCTCGATTCCCAGAGGCTGTTCGACTCCGCCCCCGCCCCGCTCATGGTGCTGGATCGAGAGCTGAAATACGTCGCGGCAAACCAGGCCTACTTGAATGCCACGTCGCTGCGGCGTGAGGAGATCATCGGACGCAACGTCTTCGAGGTGCTCCCCCAGGACACGAGCCCTTCGGAACAGGACAGCCAGCAAAGGCTCCGGGAGTCGCTCGAGCGGGTGCTGACCCGCCGCCTGCCGGACCTGCTCACGATGACCGTCCAGCCGATCTCCCGCGCCACCGAGACAGGTCCGGTGCTCGAGAAGCGCTTCTGGACCTACTCCCACCAGCCCCTGCTGGATGCCTCGGGCAACGTGGCCTTCATCCTCCAGCACGCCTTGGACGTCACCGACCTGCGCGCCGCCAACAGCGTGAAGCAAGCGCCAGGGGAGCGGCTGGAAGGTGTCTCCTCGGAGCAGCTCGCGTCCCTGATCGGCCAGGCGTGGACCGTTCAGGAGAACAACCAGCAGTTGGACCACGAGCGGCGCTACCTCCGCCAGTTGATCGAGCTGATCCCCGGGGCCGTGGGGGTCCTGCGTGGTCCCGACTACGTCTTCGAGATGGTCAACTCGAACTACCTGCCGCACCTCGGCTATCGCAATGTCATCGGCATGCCCCTGCTCAAGGCGCGTCCCGAGCTCGAGGGCAACGCGCGCGTCTTCGAGATGCTCGGGCGGGTGTTGCACAAGGGCGAGACGATCGCCATGCGGGGCTTCAAGGTCTCCATCCGCAAGACGCCGGAGGGGCCGCTCGAGGAGATCGTCGCGGACTTCGAGTACCGGCCCGTCCGCCTGCCAGGCGGCCCCATCCTGGCCGTGCTCATCTATGGCGAGGACGTCACCGAGAAGGCGCGCGCCGAGGCGCAGGTGCGCCACTACCAGGAGCACCTGGAGGAACTGGTGCGCGAGCGCACCCGCGCTCTCGAGGAGAGCGAGGCCGAGCGGAGCAAGACCGAGGCGCAGCTGCGTCAGTCCCAGAAGATGGAAGCCGTGGGCAAGCTCACGGGCGGCGTGGCGCATGACTTCAACAACCTGCTCCAGGTCATCGCCGGCAACCTCCAGCTCCTGCAGCGCGACGTGGTGGGCAATGAGCGCGCCCTGAGCCGCCTCCAGACCGCCACCCGCGCCGTGGAGCGTGGCGCCAAGCTCGCCTCCCAGCTGCTCTCCTTCGCGCGCCGCCAGCCGCTCCAGCCGCTCGTCGTCAACGTGAGCAAGGTGGTGCGCGGCATGGATGATCTGCTGCGCCGCACGCTGGGAGAGGAGGTGGAGCTGGTGACCTCCACCGCCAAGGAGCTGTGGAACACGGCCCTGGATCCCAACCAGTTCGAGAACGTCATCATCAACCTGGCCGTCAACGCCCGTGACGCCATGAACGGCAGCGGCAAGCTGACGATCGAGGTCGGCAATGCCGTGCTCGATGCGCACTACTGCCGGCTGCACCCCGAGGTCCTCCCCGGCCAGTATGTGCTGCTGGCGGTCTCGGACACCGGCAGCGGCATGACCCCCGAGGTGATGGAGCGGGCCTTCGAGCCGTTCTTCACCACCAAGCCCGAGGGCCGCGGCACGGGATTGGGCCTGAGCATGGTGTACGGCTTCGTCAAGCAGAGTGGCGGTCACCTCAAGCTCTACAGCGAGCTGGGGCATGGAACGACGATCAAGCTCTACCTGCCCCGCGCGGTGGAGGCCGAGTCGGTGGACGCCAAGGTCGACGCCGGCCCCATCGAGGGGGGCACGGAGACCATCCTGGTGGTGGAGGACGACGCCGAGGTGCGTACCACGGTGGTGGAGATGGTGAGCGAGCTGGGCTACCGCGTGCTCAAGGCCGTGGACGCGCAGAGCGCGCTGGTGATTCTGCAGAGTGGCGTCCCCATCGATCTGTTGTTCACGGACGTGGTGATGCCCGGTCCGGTGCGCAGCCCCGAGCTGGCCAAACAGGCCAAGGAGCTCAACCCGGACATCGAGGTGCTCTTCACCTCGGGCTACACGGAGAACGCCATCGTTCATGGCGGACGGCTGGACGCGGGGGTGCAGCTGCTGAGCAAGCCCTACAGCCGGGAAGAGCTGGCCCGCAAGCTGCGGCAGTTGCTCAACGGCCGCCAGCAGCGGCTGGCGGTCCGCGCGCCTCCCCGTGCGAAGCCGGCGCCCACCCCCACCGTGCGCCCGCCCGCGCCCGCCGCGTCCCGCCGGTTGCGCGTGCTGCTGGTGGAGGATGACGAGGACGTGCGCTCGTCGGCGTGCGAGTTGATGGATCTGCTGGGGCACGAGGTGCTGTCGGTCACCAGCGCCGAGGAGGCCCGGGGGGCGATGGCCGCCAGCGGCTTCGATGTGTTGTTCACCGACGTGACGCTGCCGGGGGCGTCGGGAGTGGATCTGGCGCGAGAGGTGGCGGAGCGGCAGACGGGAATGAAGGTCATCCTCGCCTCGGGCCATGGGAACGTGGCGCTCCCCCGGGGAGAGACGCCCCTGGAGGGCGTGGTCGTGCTGCCCAAGCCCTACACGCTCCCGCAGATCCAGGAGGCGCTGGAGCAGGCGGTGGCCCTGCCCTGAGCCGCCGCTTCAGCTCCGGCGGTGCCTCAGGTGCACCCACACCCCTCCCTTCACCTGGAGGCTGGTGCCGATGTGCACCTGGGCTTCCCGTCCCGGGACGGCGGACACCTCGTAGCGCTGAGCGAGGCGGGCCAGGATGAGCTGTCCCTCCATCAACGAGAACTCCCGGCCGATGCACAGCCGCTGGCCGGCACCGAAGGGCGTCCACGCATGCTTGTGGCGCCCCTCGGAGCGCTCCGGCGTGAAGCGGTCCGGATCGAAGCGTCGCGGCTCCTCCCAGATGGCCGGGTGGTGGTGGATGAGGTGCACGAAGAGCAGCACCATCCTCCCCGCCGGAATCCGGTAGCCATCGAGCTCGTCCTCCTCCGCCGACGCGCGGGGAACCCAATACGCGGGCGAGTACAGCCGGAGCGACTCCTGCAACACGCGGCGGGTGTAAGGGAGCCGGCGCAGCTCGGCGAAGCCGGGCACCTGCGCGCCCAGCACCTCGTCCACCTCCGTGCGCACCCGCTGGAAGGCCTCCGGATGCCGCGTCAGGAGCTGGAGCGCCCAGGCCAGGCCCACCGAGGTGGTGTCATACCCGGCGGCGAAGAGCGACACCACCTCGTCCCGCAGCTGCGCGGCCGTCATCTGCTCGCCTGACTCCGCATCCACCGCGTGCAACAGCAGGGAGAGCAGGGACTCGTCCCCGGCGCTCCGCCGCCCCCGCTCGATGATGCGCGAGACGACCGCGTCGATGAACCGGATGGCCTCCCGGTAGCGGGCACGGCCGGGGACGGGCACCCAGCCGGGCAGCCCCTGGCCCATCATTCCCCACAGCATGTAATCGATGACGTAGGCCAGCTCATGGCCCACCCGCTCCTCATCGGCCGCGTCCAACCCACTGCCGAACATGGCGCGGACCATCACGTTCATGGTCATCCGCATCAAGCCCTCGGCCATGTCGAAGGGCGCCCCCGTCCTGGCCGCCTGCTCCCAGCCCGCCAGGCTCTCGTCGATGACCTCCCCCATCTTCACGGTCAGCGCGGCCAGGCGCTGCTGGTGGAAGGCGGGCTGGATCATCCGGCGCTGCCGCTTCCAGAACTCCCCTTCACTCACCGGCAGCCCGTTGCCCAGGAAGGTCCGGATCGACTCCCAGACGGGCCCCCCCTTGCAGTACCTGGGCGCCTCGTCCACCAGGACGTGCTGAACATGGCGGGGGTGGCACAGGATGATGGCGTCCGTGAAGCCCAGATTCAGGGTGAAGATGTCGCCAAGCCGCCGTTGGGCCGCCTCCAGGAAGTCGAAGCGCTCCAGGAGCAGTGCGGGCAGTGCACCCACGAGAGGAACGCCCGACGCCTTCGGTGGACAGGCCAGCGGTGACTGCTTCAGTGCGGCGGAATCGTGACGGCTCATGGAGGGGGGCCCGCTGGCAGGAGGAGGTTGGGATGAGAGGGGTTCAACCTCCATCCAGGGACCAAAACTCCTAGCGGGATTCACGGAGGAGGCCTCGTGGGGAAGAAGGTTGTCCTCCTCCCCCACGGGCCGCCGGGAAATCGACTTCAGCTGCCTCGCGTGACCCTCCGGTACAACACGTCATGCCGGCGCACCAGCCGCTCCAGGGACAGCTCGCGCTCCACGAAGGCGCGCGCCTCGGCCCCCATGCGCCGGCCCAGCTCCCGGTCCGCCAGCAGCGTGCCGAAGGCCTCGCTCATGGCCTGGGGCCTCAGGGGCGGCACCACCAGGCCCCGCTCCCCGTCCGCCACCAGCTCCGGGTTGCCACCCACCCGCGTCACCACCATGGGCAGCCCCGCCGCCATGCCTTCCATCACCGCGTTGGACATGCCCTCCGCGGTGGAGCACAACACCCCGAAGTCCGCCCGGGCATACACCGCCGGCACGTCCGCCCGGTGCCCCAGGAAGTGCACCGTGTCCGTCAGCCCCAGCGAGCCCGCCAGCCGCTCCAGCTCCGGCCTCCGCGGGCCATCCCCCACCAGGTAGGCGTGCAGCACCTGCCCCTTGAGGCGCACCATCGCCAGCGCCCGCAGCAAGTCCTCCTGCCGCTTCACCGGGTGGTTCATGTTCGCCACGTGCACCACCACCGGCGCGCCCCGCGTGTCCGGCAGCGGCGCCTTCAGCCCCTCGCGCATCCGCGCGTCGAAGCGCGCCACGTCCAGGCCGTTGGGGATGACGGACACCCGCTCCGCCGGCAGCCCCTCCTCCTCCACCAGCATGCGGCGGATGGCCTCGGCGTTGCCCACCACGTGGTCCGCCATCCGCGTGAGGCTGCGCAGCAGCGCCCGCCGCGCCTTCCCGTGCCAGTGCGCCAGGTCCAACCGCCCGACGATCACCTTCGTCCCCGCCAGCTTCGCCGCGGGCACCACCAGCATCGTCGAGTAGAAGTCGTGCGCGTGCACCAGCTCCACCCGCTGGCTGCGGAACCACCGCGCCAGCCGCAGCACCTGCAGCGCCGAGTTGGGCCGCGCCAGCGAGCCATTCAGCGGGAACACCTCCGGCGCGAAGCCGAGCCGCAGCACCGAGTCCATCAGCGGCCCCTGGTCCTGCAGCACCGCCAGCTGCACGCGGTAGCTGGGCGGCAGGCCCCTCAGCAACTCCACCACTTGAACTTCCGTCCCTCCGATATGGAACGACTTGGTGAACTGCACCAGGCGCAGGGGTTCCTCCGCCATCCGTACTTCTTCACGCCGCATGGTTGGAGCCCTCCCAGCTCGCGACCAGCCGACCCTTGACCTCTGGAACCTTCGACGACTCCTCCGCCTCCTGGGCCCGGGCGATGCGCTGGGCGCAGGCCGCCAGGCCGAACAGCACGTACAGGTGCGCGGAGAGGATGTACCCGGCGAACAGCTGACAGATGAGGTAGCCCGCCATGGAGGCCGCCAGCCCTCGGGCCAGCCACCCCACCCGCGGGTTGCGCGAGGCCTCGAAGGCAGCGCCCGTCGCGCCCCCGGCGAACAGCAGGAAGAGGCCCAGGCCCAACCAGCCCAGCTCCCCGATGACGTCCAGGAAGACGTTGTGCGCCACGTAGGCGCGCGTGGCCTGGGGCGGCGCGTACAGGTGCCAGGCGTAGCGGAAGGCCCCCACCCCCACGCCCAGCAGCGGCTTGTCCAGGCTGATGCGCGACGTCACCTGCCAGGCGTACACGCGGCCCATGGCCGAGGCGTCCTCATGGAAGGTGGCCACCGTCTGGTTGCGCTCCCAGTAGCTCTTGGGCGCGAACGCCACCAGGCCCAGCGCGAGCACCACGCCCAGCAGCACCGAGCGCAGCTTCCGCTGCTCACGCATCGCCCACAGGCCCATGGCCAGCGACAGGCCGATGAAGCCACCGCGCGAGTAGGTGAAGACGATGGCCACCACCGCCAGGGCCGCCGCCACCGCGCACGCCGTGCGCCACAGCCAGCCGCTCTCCTTGCGCGCCAGGAAGGCCACCGCCAGCGGCACCACCAGCGCCAGGTTCATCGCCGAGCGGTTGGGGTCCGCGTACACCTCCACCCAGTGCGCCCGGTAACCCTCCACCAGCGTGGCCGGAGTGCCGGTGAAGTACGTGTTGATGACGCCGTGCGAGGTCACCATCGAGGCCACCACCACGGCCCCGCACATCACCGCCAGCCGCCGGGGCGTGGTGACCACGTTCACCAGCGTCAGGTAGATGGCCGTCAGCTTCAACAGCTCGATGGCCGTGAAGCGCGTCACCTCTGGGTTCACCGACCACGTCATCGAGGCCAGCGCCAGCGCCGCGAAGCACAGCAGCGCCACGCCTCGCAGGCCATCGAAGAAGAGCGGCTCCGCGCGCCCCACCCGCCGCAGCGCCATCAGTCCCGCCGCCAGTCCCGATGTCAGCAGCGCCAGCCGCAACGGCGCCAACGCGGGTATCCACGCCTGCGGCACCATGTACATCAGCGCCGCGAAGGCGGTCAGCGCATAGAAGGACACCACGTCCCGGCGTTCCGCCTTGTCGCCCAACCCCATCCCGTCCTCCTCCTGCCCAGCCCGAAAGCACTTCCGTTCGTCAGAACGGAAACACAGAGGCCATCGTCACAGCTCGATGGACGCTCTATCCGCTAGCAGGCGATGTGCCAGCGGCCCTCGGGGGCAAAGGCCCGTGGATCCAAGCCCTTAGCGATCAGGGGGGCCGGTCCCCACGGGAGGTAGGACTGAAAGGATTACGGCTCTCCGCCTTCGATGGGCAGGAGAACGGAGGCGATGGGATTCAACTTGCCCTCCTGGAGGAACGACGGCGCAAGCTCCTCCAGCAGGCGGGCGAGCGTCGCATTCACCAACCGGCGCAGCTCGGGCCGGGCGGACTCGGGCACCGCAGGCTCCAGCACCGCCACCGCGCGCGCGGCCACGTCCGGGCGCAGGTGCGGGGCCTCCGGGGTGCCCTCGAAGAGCAGCGCCCCCAGCTCGTCCCGGCGCGCCGAGGGCACCGGCCTCGGCCCCACCTTTCCCTCCAGCAGGGCCAGGGCCACGGCGGCGGCGAAGAAGCGCTCCACGCCCAGGATGCGCGGCTCCACGCCGAAGAGGGCCAGCACCTCGCGTGCCCGCTTCTCCGTGCCCCCGAGCAGCGAGCCCAGCAGCGCCACCTGGGCCTCCGCCCGTGCCAGCACCTCCTCGCTGGACGCCAGCTCACGCCTCGAGCGGAACGGCACCGGCTCCGCCCCGGGCACCTTCAACGTGCGGCGCGGACGCTTGCGGCGCAGCGCCTCGACGGCGGTGGCCTCCTCCGCGAAGAGCAGCGGCGCGCCCTCCACCTGCGCCAGCGGCTGCTTCATCAGCCGGTCCGCGCGGAACTTGAGCGCCAGCGTCAGGGAGAAGCCCACCTGGAAGACCCGCCGCGTCTCCGTGTCGCGCACCACCTGCGCGGCGCGCGCGGGGTCTCCTCCCGTCAGGTGCTCCAACCCCAGCAGCAGGTAGTCGCGCACCATCTCGCCCACGCGCCGGATGGCGTCCAGGTCCCCGGGGTCCTCCACCTCCGCCACCAGCGTGGCGTTGGCCAGGTAGCGCAGCTCGCCCTCCAGGTTCTCCCGCTCCACGTCATCCAGCGCGCGGAAGGCCGCCTCCAGGTAGTCCGGCTGCGCCCTCGTGGCCACCAGCGCCGCGACGGCCGCCGGAGCCGGCGCCGGGCCCGTGTCCACCCGGCTGAAGAGCCGGGCCGCCTCCTCCAGCGCCGGGAAGCCCAGGTCCTGCAGCCGCCCCGAGCGGAAGCGGTAGGCCGACTCCTCCAGCTCGCCCGGCACCTCCCAGCGCGTGGCCTCCAGGAAGCGCACCGACTCGAAGGGGTTGTCCGCGATGAGGTCGGTGAGGATGGAGCGCATGGCCGCCAGCTCCGGGCCCTCCACGCCCTTGAACTCCACCAGGTAGCGCCCCTCGGGCGTCTCCAGCGTCACGCCCTCCACGTGCACGTCCGGGTTCTCCTCCAGGTCGTGGATGAGGGTGAACTCGCGCACCAGCAGCTCGAACACCTCGATGTCCACCTTGCGCAGCTTGCGCAGGAAGTCCTCGGCCTCGTCCCCGCGCGCGGCGCGCAGCCAGGTGAGCACCTGGTGCAGGTCCACCGCGTCCTTCTTCCACCCGCCCAGGTCCACGAAGGCACGGAACTGCTCGGGCGAGGCGAGCTGCACGAGCTCGGTGGCGTCCGCCAGCCCCACCTCCATGATGGTGAAGTAGAGGTCCTCCGCGGGCAGCGAGCGCACCAGGGCCCGCGCGTCGCGCGACTCGATGAGGGCATCCAGCCGCTTCTTCGCGGGCAGCGACGCGAGCTGCCGCCGCAAGGTGCTCAGCGCCTGCTGGATGTCACTGCCGTTGCCGCTGCTTTCGTTTCCGTTGGACACGGCGCGTGCCTACCACAACGGGGGCACGGCGGGGGCAGCTCACGCCGTCAGGGTGTTCAGCAACGCGTCCCACACCTCGTCGAAGCCCAGCTTCTCCGTGGCCGAGAAGGGCAGCACGGCCTCGCGGGGCAGGGACAGCTCGTCGGCGAGCGCCTGCAGACGCGGCTTGCGGCGCGCCTTGGGCATCCGGTCGATCTTCGTGGCCACGACCATGATCTGCCGGTTGGACTCCTGCAGGTAGTTGAGCGTCTGGAAGTCGTCCGGGGTGGGCCCCACCTCGGAGTCGATGATGCTCACCACGATCTTCAGATCCCTCCGCTTCTCCAGGTAGGCGGTGATCATCTTCTGCCACTCGGCGCGCTCGGTCTTGCTCACCTTGGCGAAGCCGTAGCCGGGCAGGTCCGCGAAGCGCACCGTGTGGCGCTTGGTGCCGCGCTCCACGTCCACGTCGAAGAAGTTGAGCGCGCGGGTGCGGCCGGGGGTGTTGGAGACGCGCACCAGCTTCTTGCGGCCGGCCAGCGCGTTGATCATGGACGACTTGCCCACGTTGGAGCGGCCCACGAAGGCCACCTCGGGAGCGGGGCTGGTGGGGTAGCCCTTGGGCTCCACCGCGGTGGTGACGAAACGGGCTTCGAGAATCTTGATCACGCTATTTCTTCTTCGCGGGCTCGGGCGAGGGGCTCTCGGCCCGGGCCGACTTGCCGGTGCGCGCGGCCGACCAGTGATCGATGGCCTTGAGCGACTCGACGAAATTGAACGGCTTGAGCGACGGGGAGGACGCGTCGTGGCAGTTGCGGCAGGCCTTCTCCGAGGGGTCCACCAGCCCCACCAGCCGGGCCAGCTCGGCGTCCTTCATCACGTAGCTGGGGGAGTAGTACTGGCCGCCGCCATGGCACGTCTCGCAGGTGACGTGGGAGACGCCCTGGGAGGACTGCTCCGGCGAGTGGCAGGAGAGGCACCGCGCGTCCTGACGCTGGGCCTCGGAGAGCGAGTCCCCGGCACGGGCGTGCTTGGACTGCATCCAGGCGTCATAGGCCGCAGGGTGGCAGCCCTTGCAGCTCTCCGGGCCGAGGAAGTCGGCGGCCATGGCGGCGCCAGAAAGGGAGAGAGCGAGGGCGAGGGCGAAGGACAGGAGCCAGGAGCCGCGAGCGCGCATCGGTCCGGTCACTAGCAGACGACCCCCCAGGGGGCAAGGCAGAGGTGAGAAACCTGGCGCTCTTGTGACCTCCCGGACGAAGCGGGGAGAGCTTGAGGGGGCGAGGGGGGATCCGTTACACCTGAGGGGATGAGAACCATTGCCATCGTCGCCGTGCTCCTCGCCGCCGTGCCCGCGGTGGCCAAACCGTGGCAGGGAGTCGAACCCGGGCAGACCAAGCGCGAGCAGATCATCCAGAAGTTCGGAGAGCCCTCGCGCGTCGTCACCGCCGAGGGCAAGGAGGTCATCGCCTACCTGGGCGAGCGGGCCATCAAGGGCACCAAGCAGGTGCAGTTCAAGGTGGATCCGGGCACGCAGCTCGTCGAGCGCATCGACGTCTTCCCCGGCCCCGTCATCGACAAGGAGTCGGTGGAGAGCACCTATGGCAATGCCTGCCCGTCCGGCAAGGCGGCGGCCAGTGGCCCCTGCTACCAGAAGAAGCTCACCGACGACTTCCGCACCTACATGCTCTACGCGAAGCTGGGGCTGGCCGTGTTCCTCAACGAGGACGGCAAGACGGTGCACTCGTTCATCTTCACGCCCCAGCCGGCCGGGAAGTAGGTCCCGCGCGTGAACATCTATGGACTGACCGGGGGCATCGCCTCGGGCAAGAGCACCGTGAGCCGCATGTTGCGCGAGCTGGGCGCCGAGGTGCTGGACGCGGACGTCATCGCCCGCGAGGTGGTGGAGCCGGGCACCCCCGGGCTCCAGGCCGTGGCCGAGCGCTTCCCCGGCGTCCTGGACGCCCACGGCCGCCTGGACCGGGCGAAGCTGGGCGCGCGCGTCTTCGGGGATGCGAAGGAGCGGGCCGCCCTCAACGCCATCCTCCACCCGCTCATCGGCCAGCAGTTCCTCCTGCGCACCCAGGAGCTCGCCGAGCGGGGCCTGGAGCGGGTCATCTACGATGCCCCCCTCCTCATCGAGAACCGGCTGCACGAGGCGATGAACGGGGTGGTGCTGGTGTGGGTGCCCCGCGAGCTGCAGAAGGCCCGGCTGATGGGGCGGGACGGGCTGGACGAGGCGGCGGCGGAGGCCCGGCTGGCCGCCCAGCTTCCACTCGAGGAGAAGCGCCGGCATGCGACCTGGCTGGTGGACAACTCGGGAGATCTGGGGACAACCCGCGCCCGGGTGGAAGAGGTGTGGCGCGCCATAGTCGCGCGCGGCTGAGGGACGGGTATGCTCCGCCGCCCATGAGCGAGAAGCGCAAGGAAGCCCGAGGCAAGGCCGGTACGTACTTCGTCACCGGCTACCCGGGTTTCATCGGCAAACGGCTGATCGAGCACATCGTCCGCGAGGAGCCCAAGGCCCACGTCTATGCCCTGGTGCAGCCCAAGCACCTCAAGGAGGCGCAGAAGCTCGCCTCGCGGCTGCAGGGCACCGGGGCCACGTTGGAGCTGCTCACCGGCGACATCGTGGACATGCACCTGGGCCTGTCCGGCGAGGAGTACCAGCGGCTGTGCGAGCGGGTGACGCACATCTACCACCTGGCCGCCGTCTTCTACATGGGCGTGCCCAAGGAGACGGCCTGGCGCATCAACGTGGACGGCACGCGCAACGTGCTGGAGCTGGCGCGCGACTGCGAGCACCTCAAGCGCTTCAACCACTTCTCCTCCTGCCACGTCTCCGGTGACCGGGTGGGCGTCATCGCCGAGGACGAGCTGGACTGCGGCCAGGACTTCCGCAACGTCTACGAGGAGACGAAGTTCCAGGCGGAGAAGCTCGTCCAGCGCGCCGCCACCACCCTGCCCACCACCATCTTCCGGCCGTGCAGCGTGGTGGGGGACTCGCGCACGGGGGAGATCGACCGCTTCGAGGGCCCCTACTACCTGGGCATCCTCCTGGTGACGAGCCCGCTGGTGGTGCCGCTGCCCCTGCCCGGCAACGGCGTGGCCCCGCTCAACGTGGTGCCGGTGGACTACGTGGTGAATGCCGTCTGGGCGCTGTCGCACGACGAGCGCGCCGTGGGCCGCACCTTCCACCTGGTGGACCCCAACCCGATGAGCGCCCGCCGCGTCTACGAGCTCATCGCCGAGAAGGCCAACAAGAAGCTGCCCCGCTTCAACCTCTCGGCCCGCGCCGCGGACGTGATGATGCGCCTGCCCGTGCTGGAGAAGCTGGCCCGCCCCCAGCGCGCCGCCCTCAGCTACGTCAACCACCTGGCCATCTACAACTGCCACAACACCCTGGAGCTGCTGGACGGCACCGGCATCCGCTGCCCTCCCCTCTCCTCGTACCTCGACCAGCTAGTGGCCTACGTGCGCGAGCAGTACCGCCAGCGCCGCGAGCAGGCCTCCGAGGTGGAGGATCCCCTGGACCGCAACCCCGCCCCCGCCGTGGATGAAGATACGGGCAACCAGGCCCGTCGGAGCCGTTAGCCATGCCATACCCCCTCTCCCGCTTCTTGTTCCTTCCCCTCGCCGCCGTGCTCGGCACCGGCTGCATGGTGATCGACGGTCCGGATACGCAAGACGATCCGTGCGATCCCAACCCCTGCACCCAGGGCGACAAGACCTGGTGCGTCAACGAGGAGGGCAACGCGCGCTGTCTGTGCAAGCAGGGCACCGTGCTGCGGCCCAGCGGCGCGTGCGAGGCCATCACCGCCCTCAACTGCCCCGAGCACACCGGCGACACCTCCGAGCCGGATGACTGCCTGTCGCGCGCCGTCACGCTCTCCGCCGACACCTCCACGCAGCGCCAGCAGAGCATCGAGCCGGTGGGCGACTACGACTTCTTCCGCGTCGACGGCAAGCTGCGCACCGTCTACAGCGTCACCGTGGAGCCCGGCGCTGGCGCGCTCATGCCGCGCGTGGACGTCTTCGATCAGGGCGGCCAGTGGCTCACCTCGCAGGACGGCCGCCCCAAGGCCCAGGTGGGCTTCAAGGCCCGCGCCACCGCGCCCTACTACGTGCGCGTGAGCCACTCGCCCTTTGATCCGTCCGCGGGCACCGGCCAGTACGCCCTCACCCTCACCCCCGTGGGCGAGGATCTGCACGGCGACAGCTCCACCGAGGCCACCACCATCGTCCCGGACGTGGGCGGCACCAGCACGCCGACCAACCGCTCCGGACGGCTCGAGTACGCGCAGGACGAGGACTGGTTCGCCGTCTCCGTCACCCAGGGCGTCACGTACCGGATCGAGTTCAACACCGACCGCGTCGTGCCCGCGCTGGCCGGCTTCACCCGCGAGGACGTGAAGAACCCCTTCGCCACCTGGCGCAACTCGTTCGTGGAGATCCGCGCGGCCACCACCACCACGCTCTACCTCGTCATGTACCCGGACGAGGGCGAGACGGGCAGCTACGAGTTCCGCGTGTTCCGCTACAACTAGCTAGCGGATGGCGATGATGTCCTGGTCCAGCAACCGGGCCAGGACGCGCAGCGTGTCCAGCCGGGACATGCCGGAGACGGAGAAGAGGGCCTCGAAGCTGAGGCTCCCGTCGATGCGCGACAGCAGGAAGCCCGCGCGCGGATCCAGGCTGAGCTTCATCAGCTCCGCCATGCGCAGCTTGAGCGTGGGCACCCGCTTCAGGTCTCCCAGCTTCGCCTCCAGCGAGGCCTGCAGCCCGCGCACGCAGCGCTCGCGAGCCGACGTCAGCCTCGCGTCACCCGGCGCCAGCTGCTCGGCCTTGTGCAGCAGCTCCATGGCGCTCGTCACGTCCCCGAGCGCGAGCAGATCCTCCACTCCCACCAGCAGCGTGGGCACGCCCTGCGGGCGAGGGGCCACCTGGGCCACGGGCACGGGCGCGGGCGTGAGGGGCCGGGGAGCCACGGGCGCGGGCGTGACGGCGCGGGCCGCCACCGGCGCGGGCGCGACGGGCCGGGCCGCCACCGGCGCGGGCGCGACAGGCCGGGCCGCCACCGGCGCGACAGGCCGGGCCGCAACAGGCGCGGGCGCGACAGGCCGGGCCGCCACGGGCGCGGGCGCCTTGGGAGGCTCGGGCTCGGAGAGGAAGGCCAGCACGTCGGCGGTGATGTGGCGGCCCGATGCGGCGGCCTCGGGGGCCACCTCCTCCTCGTCCAGCAGGACGACGCTCACCTCCAGCGCGGACTGCGCGTCCAGCGGGGGCACGGACGTCAGGGACATGGGCCGCACGGCCGGCGGCGGGGCTCCCGTGACCGGGGCGGCAGCACGCACGCCCTCCCCCTTCGTGAGCCACTCCCGGGCCCGGCGGTTGTCGGGATCATGCGCCAGGGCACGCACGAACAGGCTCCGGGCGCCCGCGGCGTCCCCGCCCAGGTGCAGCCAGAGGCCCGCTTCGATGAGCTGGTTGGCCCGGAGGACATCGTGGCCCGGATCGGTACCGGAGACTTGAGGCGCGATCATCGGGAATCTCCAGAACGGAGCCCTTACGGGGGAACCCAGGAATCCGTCACAACTTGCGGAAATCCTAGGCTCTACCCCCTATCGCGTCAAACGCCATCGGCGGATTTTTGCAGAACGAAGGTACTGCTTCGTTCGTCGAAAAACCTCTCGAATTTCGGGAAATGCACTCTCGGTACACGAGAGTGCACTCCCGGACGGAGCGCGGCGGGCGATCAGGACTTGAGGGCGCGCTCGAGGATGCGCACGCCCTGGTCCAGGTCGTCGTTGGCGACGGTGTAGGCCGGGGCGAAGCGGATCGTCTTCTCGCCGGCGGCGTTGACGAGCAGGCCCAGCTCGCGGCACTTCGCGATGTAGGGCGCGGCGTCCTGGAAGAGCTCCACGCCCACCAGCAGGCCCAGGCCGCGGGCCTCCTTGACGAGGGTGGGCAGGCGGCCCTGGAGCTCGCGCAGGCGCGAGAGGAAGTACTCGCCCTTCTGCGTCACGTCGCGGAGCATCTGCGGCTCGGTCACCTTGCGCACGACGACGTTGGCGGCGACGGCGGCGATCGGGTTGCCACCGAAGGTGGAGCCGTGGGTGCCTGGCACCAGGCTCTTGCCGGCCTCCTCGGTGCACAGCATGGCGCCGATGGGCAGGCCGTTGCCGAGCGACTTGGCCAGGCTGATGCCGTCCGGGAGGATGCCCTCGTGCTGGTAGGCGAAGGGCTTGCCGGTGCGGCCCATGCCGGTCTGGATCTCATCCACCAGCAGCAGCAGGCCCTTCTCGTCGCACAGGGCGCGCAGGGCCTTGAGGAAGCCCTCGGGCGCGCGGCGCACGCCCCCCTCGCCCTGGATGGGCTCCACGAGGATGGCCGCGGTGTGCGGGCCCACCGCCTTGCGCACGGCCTCCAGGTCTCCGTAGGGCACGTGGGTGAAGCCGGCGGGCAGCGGCTCGAAGCCCTTCTGGTACTTCGTCTGGCCGGTGGCGGTGACGGTGGCCAGGGTGCGCCCGTGGAAGGAGTTCTCGAAGGTGATGACCTCGTAGCGGTCCGCGTTGCCCCGGTCCTTCTGGACCTTGCGGGCCAGCTTGAGGAGGGCCTCGTTGGCCTCCGCGCCCGAGTTGCAGAAGAAGGCGCGCTGCAGGCCCGAGGCGGCGGTGAGCCGGCCGGCCAGCTCGATCTGCGGCTCCGAGTAGAAGACGTTGGAGACGTGCCAGAGCTTCTCGAGCTGGGCCTTCACCGCGACCACCACCTCCGGGTGGCAGTGGCCGAGCCCGCACGTGGCGATACCGCCGAGCAGATCCAGGTACTCGCGGCCATCCGCGTCCCACACGCGCGAGCCCAACCCGCGCTCGAGCACGATGGGCTGCTGCTTGTAGTTCTGCAGCAGGTGGGCCTTGGCCTTGTCCATCCACTGCTCGTTGTTGCCAGTGGTGGTGGGCTGCGGGGCGGCGGCGTCGGTCTTGGGGGTTCTCATAGGCGTGGTGAGAGGCACGTGGACTCCCGGGTGTGACTAGAGGATGTAGCGCGACAAGTCCTCGTCCTGGACCACGGAGGCGAGGCGCTCGCGCACGTAGGCGGCGTCTATTTGAAGATCCTTCGGTCCCTGCTCGCTCGCATGGAAGGATACATCGTCGAGCAGGCGCTCCAGAACCGTGTGCAGCCGCCGCGCGCCGATGTTCTCGGTGCGCTCGTTGACGGCCTGCGCAATGCGGGCCAGCTCCAGAATGGCGTCATCGGAAAAATCCAGACGCACGCCCTCGGTGGCCAGCAGCGCGGTGTACTGGCGGATGAGCGAGTTGCGCGGCTCGCGCAGGATGCGGACGAGGTCCTCGCCGCTGAGCGGATCCAGCTCCACGCGGATGGGGAAGCGGCCCTGGAGCTCGGGGATGAGATCGCTGGGCTTGGAGACGTGGAAGGCGCCCGCGGCGATGAAGAGCATGTGGTCCGTCTTCACCTGGCCGTACTTGGTGTTGACGGTGGAGCCTTCGACGATGGGGAGGATGTCGCGCTGGACGCCCTCGCGGGACACGTCCGGGCCGGAGCCCTTCCCCGCGCCCTCGCGGCTGGCGATCTTGTCGATCTCGTCGATGAAGATGATGCCGCCGGTCTCGGCGCGCACGAGCGCCTCGCGGTTGACGCGATCCGTGTCCACCAGCCGGGCGGCCTCCTCCTGCTCCATCAGCTTGAGGGCCTCGGGGGCGCGCACCTTGCGCCGGCGCGAGCGGTTCATGCCGGGCATGTTCTTGAAGAGATCCTGCAGGTTGACGCCGATCTCCTCCATGCCCTGGCCGGAGAAGTTGCGCATGAAGGTGGGGGAGCCGCTGTCGGAGAGCTCCACCTCCACCTCCTGGTCATCGAGCGTGCCGGCGCGCAGCTGGGCGCGCAGCTTCTCGCGCTCCATGTCCCCGAGCCGGGGCGCGGCGGGCGTGGGCGGAGGCGCCATGAAGCCCATGCCGCCGGAGGGACGCGAGGGCGCGTTGCCGGAGAGCAACTGGGCCAGCCGATCCTCGGCGAGCTCGATGGCGCGCGCGCGCACCTTCTCCATCTCCTCGTCGCGCACGAGCGCGATGGCGGCCTCGACGAGGTCGCGCACCATGGACTCGACGTCGCGGCCCACGTAGCCGACCTCGGTGAACTTGGAGGCCTCCACCTTGACGAAGGGGGCCTGGGCGAGCTTCGCCAGCCGGCGGGCGATCTCCGTCTTCCCCACGCCGGTGGGGCCGATCATGATGATGTTCTTGGGGTGGATCTCATCGCGCAGGTCCTCGGAGACCTGCTGGCGGCGCCAGCGGTTGCGCAGCGCGATGGCCACCGCGCGCTTGGCGGCGTTCTGCCCGACGATGTAGCGGTCCAGCTCGCCCACCACCTCGCGAGGGGTGAAGGCGGGGATCTTGCGTGCGTTGCTCACGGTGATGCCCCCTCAGAGCTCTTCGATGGTGATGTTGGAGTTGGTGTAGACGCAGATGTCCGAGGCGATCTGCATGGCATGGGTGGCCACGTCGCGGGCGGGCAGCTGGGTGTGCGTCATGAGCGCGCGGGCGGCGGCGAGCGCGTAGGAGCCCCCGCTGCCCACGGCGGCGATGCCGAAGTCGGGCTCGATGACGTCGCCGGCGCCGGAGAGGATGAAGGTCTTCTCGCGGTCGGCCACGATGAGCAGGGCCTCCAGGCGGCGCAGGAAGCGATCGGTCCGCCAGTCCTTCCCGAGCTCGACGCAGGCGCGGGCGAGGTTCTTCTGGTGCTCCTTGAGGCGGGCCTCGAAGCGCTCGAAGAGGGTGAAGGCGTCGGCGGTGCTGCCCGCGAAGCCAGCGAGGACGGAGCCATCGCCGATGCGGCGGACCTTCTTCGCGGTGTTCTTCATGATGGTCTTGTCGAGACTGACCTGACCGTCACCCGCGATGACGACCTTTGCCTCGCGGCGAACGCAGAGGATGGTGGTGCCGTGGAACATGCCTGGGGGTTTAACAAGGGGACGCGGGCGTTTCCACGATTCCCCGAGCGGCTGTTCGCCCCTTCACCCTCCCCGGCAGTAGCTCCGCGCAGCGCTGGTGGCCATCCGCCTCAACCCTGGGCCCGTGGCACCCTCACCCCGTCCCTCTCCCGAGGGGAGAGGGGAAATCAGGCGCGAGGGGAAATCAGGCCCTCGGGTGCGCGGCGTCGTAGACCTGCTGGAGCTGCTCCCAGCTCACGTGCGTGTACCGCTGCGTCGTGGACAGGCTCGCGTGGCCCAGCAGCTCCTGGATGCTCCGGATGTCCGCCCCTCCGCCCAGCAGGTGCGTCGCGAACGAGTGGCGCAGCGCGTGCGGGCTCACCTTGCGCTGCAACGCGCACTGCACCACGTACGTGTCCAGGTGCCTCCCGATGCTCCGCGGCGTCAGCCGGCCTCCCCGGTAGTTGAGGAACACCGCCTCGTCGTCCTGCCCCTCGCGCTCCACCGCGAGCAGCTCGCCCCGCCGCGCCAGGTACGCCTCCAGCGCACGGATGGCCTGCGCGTTCACCGGGCACAGCCGCTCCTTGCTGCCCTTGCCCATCACCCGGATGATCCGCCCGCTCCGGTCCACGTCCAGCAGGTTCAGCCCGCACAGCTCGCTGATGCGCAGGCCTCCGCCATAGAGAATCTCGAGAATCGCCCGGTCCCTCAGCCCCAGCACCGTCTTCTGCGACGGCATGTCGAGGATCGCGAACAGCTCGTCCACCGGCAGCACCTTGGGCAGGCTCTTGGGCAGCTTCGGGCTCTTCACCAGCTTCGCCGGGCTGCCCGGCAGCAGCTTCTGCCTCACCAGGTACTTGTAGAAGCTCTTGATGCTCGCCAGCCGCCTCGCGCGGCTCGTCGCCGCGTGCTCCACCGCCAGCGTGCCCAGGTACCCCCGGATGGCCGCGTGCGAGGCCGCCAGCAGCGACAGCTTCATCCGCTCGACCAGGTAGCGCTCGAAGTCCACCAGGTCGATCATGTAGTTGCGCACGGTGTGCGGGCTCGCGCCCTTCTCGTGCTCAAGGTGGACGCGGAACTTCTCCAGCAGCGGCGACAGCTCAGCGGTGCTCATGGGCGGCCCCAGCGTAGACCCAACCGGGCCGCCCGCAAGCTTCTCACGGCTGGGCGGGCGCCACGTACACGCCGGCGTTCGCGCCCTTCAGCACGTACACCGCCAGCGAGTCATTCTGGCCCGCGAAGTACGCCGGCAGTTGCGCGCCCTGATCGAGCGTCTTCCGCGCCTGCGTCTTCACGTCATAGACGGCCACGTCGAACGTGTCCGAGTCCATCCGCGCCGAGGTGGCGAGAATCCGGTTGCCATCGTCGGACAGCTTGTAGCTGTAGATGCCCTGCAGCCACGTCTGCGGCTGGGCCTGCTCCTCCCGGGGCAGCGGCAGCGCCTTGAAGTCGCAGGCGCGGCCCTCGCGGATGCAGCCGGCACGGAACACCAGCGCCCCCGGGGCGAAGCCGTAGCCGAACACGCCCGGGTGAGCCTTCTCCGCCTTCTCCGCGCCCACCTGGTACAGCATCAGGTCCACCGAGTAGACGGGCTTGAGGAAGCGCGAGAGGAAGGCCACGTACTTGCCGTCCTTGCCCCACGTGAAGTTGGGCACGCGGCTGCCCACCAGCTTCGGCTCCCCGTCCGGCAGGGCCACCACGCCCATCAGCCCCGCCCCCGCCGTCAGGTCGTACTTCGCCAGGAAGCCCAGCGCCTGCGAGTCCGGCGAGAAGGCCAGTTCCTTCACGCGCTCGCCCACCTTGCGCCCCGGCTCGCCCGAGGCCGGGCCCACGTACAGGTCTCCCGGCACCTCCGGCTTGCCCCCGTCGTTGCGCGCCAGCCACTTCGCGTCCGGCGAGAAGGCGAACGCCGTCGTCCCCGAGGCCACCTTCCGGCCCTTCAGCTCCGGCAGGTCCGCCAGGAACAGGTCATACATCCCCGACATCGCGGGGGTGCGCACCTGGTACGCCACGCGCTTGGAGTCCGGCGACAGCACGTAGTCGCCCACCTGGTCCGCCAGCTTCACCGGCTCGGTCTGCTTGCCCGCGGCCTCCTCCACCGGCACCGCCAGCAGCCCGCCCGCCGCCGCCAGCCGCCGCTTGAAGAACAGCATCGAGCCGTCCGGCGAGAACTCCGCCGTGGACACCTCGCCTCCCACCTGGCGGAAGGGCCCCGAGGGCAGCGGCCCCAGCTTCAGCACCCCGCCGTCCACGAAGGCCAGCTTCTTGCCATCCGGGCTCGGCAAGAAGTACCCCACCGCGTCCCCCAGCTTCTGGGGCTCGGCGGTCGGGTCGCTCAGGGCCAGCACGTGCAGCGCCCCGGACTGGTTCGCCAGGTTGTAGCCGGTGAGGAACAGCACGTGCTTCGAGTCCGGGGTGAAGAGCATGCCCCCGGGCACGTTGGTCACCCCATCCCCCAGCTTGCGTGGCGTACCGCCCGTCACCGGCACCACGTACAGCGTGCCCAGCCGCATCTGCGGAGGAATCCCCTCCACCGTCGGCTTGCGCGTCTTCGTCAGGTACGTGGCGAACTGCCCATCCTCGGTGACGCGCAGGTCCTCCGCCGGGCCCTCGGCCAGCAGCACGCCCAGCCCGCCCACGGCCGCCGCGCTCCGGGCCTTCCCCTGCCCTCCTCCGCCGCCCTTGTCCTCGCCGCGCTTGCAGCCCACCAGCGCGAGCGCCAGCAGCGCCCCCGCCATCACGCTTCGTCGGTTCATGCGGTCCCCTGGTGCTCCTGCGCGGGCGGTACGCTCGGCAGCCACGTGGCCAGGTCCGCCCGGGCCCGCTCCGCGTAACGCGTCCGCTTGTCCGCCTTCTTCACCCGCCCCGGCAGCGGCGGGAACAGCCCGAAGATGACGTTCGAGGGCTGGTAGTCATAGTCCGGCGGGTGCGCCTCGCCCGTCACGTGACGGTAGAGCGAGCCCATCGCCGTCGTGGCCGGCGGCGGGACGAACTCGCCCCCCGTCAGCCGCGCGTACACCGCCAGCGCCGTCAGGTACCCGCACGCCGCCGACTCCACGTACCCCTCCACGCCCGTGATCTGCCCCGCGAAGAACAGCCGCGGCTCCGCCTTCAGCGACAAGTCCCGCCCCAGCAGCCTCGGCGAGTCGATGAACGTGTTGCGGTGGATCTGCCCCATCCGCAGGAACTCGGCGTTGGCCAGGCCCGGCACGCACGTGGTGAAGATGCGCTTCTGCTCGCCCCACGTCAGGCGCGTCTGGAAGCCCACCATGTTCCACGACGTGCCCGCCTTGTCCTCCATGCGCAGCTGCACCACCGCGTAGGGCTCCTGCCCCGTGCGTGGATCCATCAGCCCCACCGGCTTCATCGGCCCGTAGGCCAGCGTGTCATCGCCTCGATCGGCCATCACTTCAATCGGCAGACACCCTTCGAAGTACTTGGGTTCCTCGAAGCTGTGCGGCTGCAGCTTCTGGCCCGCCTTCACCTCGGCGATGAACCGGTAGTACTCCTCCTTGTTCATCGGCAGGTTGATGTAGTCGTCGCCCCCGCCCTTGCCGTAGCGGCTGGCGCGGAAGGCGATGTCCATGTCGATGGAGTCCCCCGCCAGGATGGGGGCGATGGAGTCGTAGAAGTAGAGCTTCTCCCCCACGTAGCGCTCGAGATCCTTCGTCAGCGCGTCCGAGGTGAGCGGCCCGGTGGCCACCACCACCACGCCCTCGGGCAGTTGGTCCACCTCGCCCGGCACCACCTCCACGCCCGGGGCCTCGCGCACCGAGCGCGTCACCGCCGCCGAGAAGGCGTCCCGCTCCACCGCCAGCGCGTCCCCGGCCGGCACCCGGTGCGTGTCCGCGCACCCCAGGATCACCGACGAGAGCGTCCGCAGCTCCGCGTGCAGCAGGCCGATGGCGCTCTCCGGGTTGTCCGAGCGCAACGAGTTGGAGCACACCAGCTCCGCGAACTGGTCCGTCTTGTGCGCGGGCGAGCGCCGCTGCGGCTTCATCTCCCGCAACGTCACCGGCACCCCGCGCCGCGCCAGCTGCCAGGCACACTCGCTGCCCGCCAGGCCGCCGCCAATCACCGTCACCCGCTGAAGCTTCACGTCCCGACTCCCTCTCTCCACGGGCCAGTTTCGGCCCGTCCGCCAACTGTTAGCAGGAGCCCCTCCCCCTGTCCCACCCTTCCGCTCCTGGATGTCCACCCCCCGGATGACGGGCTCCTGCCCGCCTGCCCCCTCCTCGGCCATCCGACAAGTAGGGTTCCTAGAAACAGTTTCCCTACCTGCCCAGGGCTCCTAGGTTTTCCCCGTTCATCGCGCGGGAAATCGGGCCGGGCGACGCAGTGCACCATTGACGGAGCGACAGGCCATGAAGCGAACCAACGACCTTCTGAAGATCCGCGAGCTACTGCAGCGCCGCCGCCGGGACATCCTGATGGCCAACCAGGGGGCGCAGCGCGAGCTGTCGTCGCTCAAGGACCAGGATCGCGATCCCGAGTACGAGGAGAATGCCCAGGCGGAGCTGGCGGACTACACCCTCTCCAGCCTGATGGAGGCGCAGCGGCGCGAGGTGATGCTCATCGATGCCGCGCTGCGTCGCATGGACACGGGGGTGTTCGGCACCTGCGTGGACTGCGGCTACGACATCCCCATCGAGCGGCTGGAGGCGCTGCCCTTCGCCATCCGCTGCGAGGAGGACGCCACGCGCCACGAGCTGGAGGTGCGCGGCGGCCACCAGGCGACGCCGACCATCTAGCGCTCGTCAGGTGCACGGGCCGCGGGGGGCCACCGGGAGACCGGGTGGCCCTACTGCGGCTTGCCCTCGTCCTGGAGGACGACGAAGCGGTAGTTCTCCAGCTCGTTCTGCCCGGCGGTGTAGAGCACCGTGAGCAGCATGTCGTAGGGGATGGCCTTGTCCGCGATGATGGACAGCTCCCCGCTGAAGGGCGCCGCCGGGTTGCGCGCGGCGATGTACTTCAGCTTCTCCACTTCCTTCTTGAGCTGCGCGTCCAGGGGCATCACCACGCGGCCCTGGAGCGCCTCGGGAGGAATCTGCCCCTGGGCCAGCCGCAGCACTTCCTTCTCCCCCACGAGGATGTTCTTGGGGGTGACGGTGACGACGACGGTGTCCTTGGGCGTGGCGCGCGTGGAGGACACCGGCGGGCGCACGTCCTCGCTGGCCGTCATCGCCGCCGAGGACGAGGCGAAGGACTTCAGGAGGAACACCAGGAGGATGGTCATCATGTCCATCATCGCGGTGATGTTGAGCTCCTTGATCTCCCCGGCCGCCTCGCGCTCCTTGCGCTTCTTGCGCGCCAGGGCCTTGCGGTAGCGCAGCCGCTGCAGCCGCTCGTCTTCCGAGGGCACCTGCTGCGTCGTGTCGCCCGGGGCCGTCATCTACAGGGCTCCCAGGGTGACGTCCGGGAAGAGCACGCGGTGCGGCTTCTCACGCGTCTCGCGGATGGCGTCCATGGTCTGGATGAGCGTGTCGTAGGGGATCTCCGGATCCGCGGCGACGATGACCTTGGTCTCGGTGGGGAAGGCGCTCTTGATCTTCAGCATCTGCGCGTTGAGGGACGCGTAGTCATACGAGCCATCCGTCCCGAGCGGCACGGTGGGGGCGCCGTCCTGGCCGAGGATGGCGTTCTCGCTGTTGATGAAGTGCCCCTTCTTGCTGATGAGCACGCTGAGCACCAGGCGCGGCTGCTCCGGGTTGGCCTCGGGGGCCACCGTGGTGCTGGGGGCGCCGTAGCCCGGCGCGCTCACGTTGACGATGCCGAAGGCCGCCAGCCCGTTGATGGACAGCAGCATGAACAGGATGAGGTTCATGAGGATGTCGAGGTACGGGACGATGTTGAGCTCGCCCGTCTCCTCGTCCTCACGCGGCTTGAGCTTCCGCCTGGAGTAGTAGAACGCCATTGGCGCCTCAGGCGGCCCGGGCCTCGTCGATCTGCGTCTCGCCGGCGGCCTTGCGCGCCAGCAGGTTCTCCAGCTTGAGCGCGTAGAGCTCCATCGTCTCCACCATGCTCTTGGCGTACGAGGTGAGGAAGAGGTGGAAGATGATGCACAGCACCGCGATGGAGAGCGCGAAGGCGGTGTTGTTCATCGCCTTGGAGATACCATCTGAGAGCAGCGCCTGCTTCTGCTCGGCGGGCACGTTGCCGAGCGCCTGGAACGTCCCGATCAGCCCGAAGATGGTGCCGACGAGCCCCACCAGCGTGGCGATGTTGGCGAGCGACCACAGCCAGGGGATGCGGGCGCCCACGTGGGGGCTGTTCTCCACCAGCGCCTCCTCCACGGCCTTGGCGACCTCGATTTCTCCGCGGTTGGCGCGGGTGAGGCCGGCGCGGATGATCTTGGCCAGGGGCGAGTGGGGAGCGGCGGCGCACAGCTTCACGGCGCGGTCCACGTTGCCGGTCATCACCAGCTTCGTCACCTGCTCCATGAAGGGGGGCGCGTTGAGGTTGTAGCGGAACATCAGCGTGACAATCCGCTCCAGGGCCACCGCGAGCGCGGCGGCCAGCCAGAACAGATTGACGAACATGAACGGACCGCCATCCTTGAAGAACTTGATGGTGGAGTCCACGACGCCGAGCTTGGCCGGCGCTGCCTTCACGGCCTCCGCCGCGGCCGGGACCTGGGTGAGCACCACGTCCAGCAGCTCGCTCATCATCGGAATCATCGTGAGGAGGGTCCTTTCGACTGGAACTTCTAGAGGACCCTCCTCGGAGGTGTCAAGCCAGGGGCAGGCCATGCCCCTGAAATCCTTGGACTTTCAGCCTCTCAAGCGGCCGAGGAGGCGTCAGTGCCAGCGGGAGCGGGCGTGGCGGCGGCCGCCGCGGCGGCGGCCTCCGGCTCGACGATCTGCCGACGGTAGTCGCACTCCTTGTTGGGGCAGGCGATGAAGGGGCCGTCCCGCTTGGAGTACTTCTGCACCAGGTAGGGCGCCTGGCAGCTGGGGCACGCCTCCGGCAGCGGCCTGTCCCACGCGGCGAACTTGCAGTCCGGGTAGCGGTTGCAGCCGAAGAAGATCTTCCCGAAGCGGCTGCGGCGCTCGGTGAGGTAGCCCTGCTTGCAGTCCGGGCAGTTCACCCCGATGGAGATGGGCTTGGACGTCTTGCACTCGGGGTAGCCCGAGCACGCGAGGAACTTCCCGAAGCGGCCGCGCTTCACCACCATGTTCTTGCCGCAGTTCTCGCACTTCTCGTCCGTCGTCTCCTCCTCGATGATGACGATCTTCCCCTCGGCGTCGCGCTTGAAGTCCTTGGTGTTCTTGCACTCGGGGTAGTTCGAGCACGCGAGGAAGTGGCCCATCTTCCCCCACTTGATCACCATGACGTTGCCGCACTTCTCGCACGCCACGTCGGTCTTGATCTCCTCGCGCTTGACGTCGCGCATCTCCGCTTCGGCCTTCTCGAGCGTCTCCTTGAAGGGCGCGTAGAAGTCCTGCAGCACGGCCTTCCAGTTGGCCTCGCCCTCGGAGATCTGATCCAGCTTCTCCTCCATGCTGGCGGTGAAGGCGGCGTCCAGCTCGTGGGGGAAGTGCTTGACGAGCAGCTCGTTGCAGATGACGCCCAGGTCCGTGGGACGGAAACGGCCCTCGATCTTCTCCACGTACTTCTTGTCCTGGATGGTGGAGAGGATGGCGGCGTAGGTGGACGGACGGCCGATGCCCCGCTCCTCGAGCTCCTTGACCAGGGTGGCTTCGGAGAAGCGCGGAGGCGGCTGGGTGAAGTGCTGCTCGTTGAGCAGCTTCTGCAGGGTGAGGACGTTGCCCTCGTCGAGCACGGGCAGTTCGCCCACACCGTCGTCGTCGGAGTCCTCGCCAGCGGCGCGCGCCTTCTCCTGGGCGGCCTCCTCCTCGGGGGTGAGGGTGGCGCCGTAGACGGCCAGGTAGCCCGGGAACTTCAGCGTGGAGCCCGAGGCGCGGAACGTGGCCCGGCCCGCGGTGATGTCCGCGCTCGTCTGGTCATACACGGCCGGCATCATCTGGCACGCCACGAAGCGGTTCCAGATGAGCTCGTAGAGGCGGAACATGTCCGCGGCCATGTCGTCGTTCATCGCGTCGAAGTGCGCCTTCACCTTCGAGGGCGGGTACTCGAGCGACGTGGGGCGGATGGCCTCGTGGGCGTCCTGGGCGCCCTTCTTGGTGCGGTACACCACCGGGGCCTCGGGCAGGTAGTCCGCGCCGTAGGTGGTGCCGATGAAGTCGCGCACCCCCGCCACCGCCTGATCCGACAGACGGGTGGAGTCCGTACGCATGTACGTGATGAGCGCCGTCTGGCCCTCCTCACCGCCGAGCATCACGCCCTCGTAGAGCCGCTGGGCGAGCGCCATCGTCTTCTTGGCGGTGAAGTGCAGCCGGTTGGCGGCCTCCTGCTGCAGCTTGGAGGTGATGAACGGAGCGGGCGCGTTGCGGCGCCGCTCGCGCTTGTCCACCTTGGACACCACGAAGGAGGCGTTCTGGAGCTCCGCCACCAGCGCATCGGTGGTGGCCTTGTCCTTCAGCTCCACCTTCTTGCCGTCCACCCGGGACAGCTTCGTCTTGAAGGTCGGAGGCCCGGAGGGCCCCTGGAGGAGCGCGTCCAGCGTCCAGTATTCCTGCGGCACGAAGGCCTTGATGGCGTCCTCGCGCTCGCAGACGAGGCGCACGGCCACCGACTGCACGCGGCCCGCGGACAGGCCCCGGCGGACCTTCTTCCAGAGCAGCGGGGAGATCTGATAGCCCACCAGCCGGTCCAGAATCCGGCGCGTCTGCTGGGAGTCGTAGTTCTCCTGGCTGAGCTGGCGCGGATGCGCGATGGCCTCCTGGATGGCCGACTTGGTGATCTCGTTGAACATCACCCGGTAGGCGTCGTGGTGGCCGAGCTGCTGGTGGATGTGCCAGGCGATGGCCTCGCCCTCGCGGTCGGGGTCCGTGGCGAGGAAGACCTTGTCCACGCCCTGGGCGGCCTTCTTCAGCTCGTTGAGGACCTTCTCCTTGCCCTTGATGACCTCGTACTGGGGCTCGAAGTCGTGCTCGATGTCCACGCCCATCTTGCTCTTGGGCAGGTCGAGGATGTGGCCGACCGAGGCCTTCACCGTGTAGCCGGAGCCCAGGTACTTCTTGATGGTCTTCGCCTTGGCGGGCGACTCGACCACCACGAGGTAGTGCGGCCCCTTGCCCCGCCTGGGGGACTCCGTGGCCTCACCATCGGCGTCGGCCTCCACGGTGGGCAGCTCCCCGTCAGCGCCCTTGCGGCGCGCGGAGACCTTCTTGGCGGCGGTCTTCTTCTTGGCCGTCTTCTTCTTGGCGGCCGTCTTCTTGCGCGCCGCCGGCTTCTTGGCTGCCTTCTTGGGGGCCGCCGTCTCCTCGACCTCCAGCTCGCCCGCCGTTGCCGTCTTCTTCGTGCGCGTCGCCATGATTCTCCTCAAACCTTCTCGTACAGCCTTCCAGGATGCTGGATGACGAGCCCCGACAGCTCGAGCTCCACCAGGGCGCTGGTGAGCGCCGCGGGGGAGAGCCGGCTACCGGCCAGCACCTCATCAAATGACCTGGGAACCCTGTCCAACACCTGGTAGGCCCCCCTCGCTTCCTCCGAGAGCTCCTGCTGCCAAGACGAGCTCTCTCCTGGCGGGACCACCCGCTGGGGATGAAACCCCACGGCCCGCCAGACCTCCTGAACGGAGAGGCACGCCCGGGCATGACCATCCCGGATGAGCGCGTTGCAGCCAGCCGCCCCCTCGTTCATCACATCACCGGGCAGGGCCAGCACCGGCCGCCCCTGCGCTCGGCCCGCTTCCGCCGTGTAGAGGCTGCCCGAGGCGGCCCCCGCTCGGAGGATCAACACCGCATCCGACGCGCCAGCGATGAGCCGGTTGCGCCGGGGAAAAGTCGTCGTGCTCGCCCGGACCCCGGGCGGCAGCTCACTGAAGAACACTCCGCCCCGGGCCAGGAAGTGCGGCAGCAGCTTCGCCTGGGCCGGGTCCAGCTCGTCCAGCGCCGAGCCGAGGAAGGCCCACGTCTCGCCGCCCGCGTCCATCGCCCCCCAATGGCAGGCCCGGTCCACCCCGGCGGCGGCCCCGGAGACGATGCCCACCCCGCCCTCCGCCACCTGCCGGGCGAAGGTGCGCGCGTAGGGAAGGAATCCCTGGTCCGGGTGCCGGCTGCCCACCATGGCCACCCGGCGGCGCGGCGGACCCACCTCGCCCCGGTAGAAGAGCAGCGGAGGCGCGTCCTCCGTCCCGGCCAGGCGCGCCGGGTAGGCCGGCTCCCCCTGGAAGGCCACGCCCATGCCCACGGCCGCGCAGCGCTCCAGCACGCGGTCCGCCAGGGGGCCCAGCTCGGGCACCTCCAGCAGCCGGCGGCGCACCGGGACGGGCAGGGGTGTGCCTCCCACCCACTCCCTCACCGGACAGGCAACCAGGCGAGCAAGCTCCCCCTGCGTATAGGCACGCAGACGCTCCAGTGCCCTCGGGCCGAGCCCAGGGACTGCCCAGAGTGCCAGGAGCGCCCGCCGCTCCGCCATGTGCCTGTCCGTCGTGACGTCCACCATACCCGACCCCCTCCTGGGCCCACCTATATAGAAGATGGGTCCGACGGGATGGGGGCGGGACACATAAACACCGGACTGGCGATGGTCAAGCGGCACGTCCCCTGCAAGTGGGGAAGGCGGGGCGCTTTCAGCGCTGGGCGGTGGGCTGCCCGCCGACGCGCATCACCGCGCGATCCCCGGGCCCCACTTCCTGGATGGAGTACGTGAGGACGCAGTTGGAGGTGCGCTCCTTCACCTCGGTGACGAGGCACAGGGCGACGTTCTCCATGGGCAGCGCCGGCCCCTTCTTCTTCTTCTCGCCGGGCAGCTCCAGCTCCAGCACGCGCTGCTGGGTGGTGTCGCCCGGGCGGAGGATGGTGAAGGTGTTGCCCAGCTGGACGCCATCCGCGCTGCCCTTGTCGATGACCAGGAAGTGGTGCTCGGCGGTGAGGGTCAGGTACGGCACGAGCGCGGTGATGATGACGCCCTGGACCTCCTTCTCGTTGCGCCGCTGGACCACCGACTCCACCAGCCGCTCGCCGAAGGGGCCCACCAGGTCACCGCGCATCACGGCATCCCACGTGTCCATGATCTGCGCCTTGACGAAGTTGTCGCCCAGCGCCACCACCTTCAGGGTGCCGACGAACTCGGTGAGGTAGCCGGCCGGCTTGCCCGTCACCGGGTGCTTCACGGCCTCCCCGGTGTGGAAGATGACGTACCGGTCCCCGAGCTTCGCATCCGCCTTGCGCTTGAAGCGCACGTAGGCGACGTCCGGGAAGGACAGCATCTCCGCCCCGGTGGCGGCGCCCTCGATGCGGCCCGCCTCGTCCAGCTCGCGCGCGGTGACGAAGCCCTGCGTCATCACCGTGCGCGCCGCCTTGGGCTCGTAGGTGAGCTTTCCGATCGCCGTCACCGACTCCTCGCCGCTGGCGGGACCCATCTCGCTCTCGGCGCCCTCACCGGACTCGGCCACCATCTCCAGGGGGGCCGGGCCCAGGCCCGACTCCACCCGCGAGGGAACCTCCTCGCCCGCGGGGAAGAAGCGCACGTTATTGCCCGGGTAGATCCAGTGCGGGTTGGCGATCTCCGGGTTGTAGGACCAGACCTTGGGCCAGTACCAGGGGCTGCCCAGGTACTTCTGCGACAAGTCCCACAGCGTGTCGCCGCGCTCCACGGTGTGGACCTCGCCGGGCGCGGACTCACGGCCGCCCTGGCCCGGGGGAATGGCGATCTGGCCGGACCGGGGCCGGGCGGGCTGATCGTCGACCACCTCGGACCCCTCGGTCTCTTCGCCCGCCCCGGGCTCCTGAGGATCCTCCGCGTCCTGCGCCCACACGGCGTGCGGCGCGAGAACGGTGGCGACAAGGAGCGAGGAGAAGATCCGCGAGCGCATCGGAAGACTTCCTTTCGGACAGCTAGTGCAGGGAGGCGAGCCGCTGCTCCGCCTGCGTGGCGGCGGCCGTTCCCGGGAACTGGGTGAGGATGCGGGTGTAGAGCGCCCGCGCGTCGTCTTTCTGATTGAGCCGCAGCCGGCACTCGGCCAGCCGCAGCATGCCATCCAGCACGGCATCGCCGGCCGGATAGCTCGCGATGAGCCGCTCGAAGGACTTCACCGCGGAGGGGTGATCCTTGAGCCCCATCTGCCCGAGCCCGCTGAAGTAGAGCGCGTTGTCCGCGCGGGGGTGGCGGGGGTGCTCCTCGGCGAAGGCCTGCAGGCGCGTCACCCCGCCCTCCACGTTGCCGGTGCGCAGCGCCGCCACCGCCTGCTCGAACTCGGCGTCCAGCACGGCGCTGTCCAGCTCCTCGCTCGGCTCGGACACCTGGGCCGCGGCGGGCGCGGCGTCCTCCTCGGGCGCGGAGCTGATGAACATCTCCATGTCATCGGGCGCGGGCTCGACCACCGCCACCCGGGTGGGCAGCGCGGGCGCGGGCTCGTTGCGCGGCTTGAGCTTCACCACCGCGAGCTCCGGCGTGCTGTAGCCGGACGAGGCCGCGGCGGCCGGTGGCGCGGAGGTGGAGCCCTCCCGGGCCGGCGCGGCGGCGACGGAGGCGCGCGACTGGCTCACGCTGGCGTGCAGCTCCACACGCTCCAGACGCTTCTCCAGACGCGCCTGGGTCTCGCGCATGGCGCGTACCTCGGCCTTCAGCTCCGCCAGCTCCGAGGACTGGGCGGAGCCGGTGGTGGCACAGGCGGTCAGCGCACACAGGGGCGCGATGGCGAAGAGTCGGCGAATGATGCGGTGCTCCAACGCGAGGCTTCAGGGGGATCCGTCCGGAAGGATAGGAAGGGGTGTCGGAGACCGTCAAGAAATCGGCCCGGACGCCGATCAGAACCGGTGGACGACGAAGTTGAGATGACGGCCAGTGCGGCCCGCGTCACGCCGGTGCGAGAAGAATCGGTCCGCATCACACGCGGTGCAGTGCGGGAGCAGATCAACGTGCGCCGCCTTCAGCCCCGCGCCCAGCAACGTATCACGCACGGCCCGTGCGAGATCCAAGCGCACGTCCGCTCCCTCGCGCAGCACCACCTCCGGCCCGAAGCCCGCGGTGAAGCGCTGGCCCAGGTCCTCGGAGACGACGTAGCAGCAGCGCTGGATGGAGGGGCCCACCGCCGCGAGCAGCCGCTCGGGCCGCGAGCCGCGGGCCACCAGCGACTCCACCGCCCGCGCCACGATGCGCGCCTCCGTCCCCCGCCACCCCGAGTGCACCGCCGCCACCCGCCGGCCCTCGGGATCCACCAGCAGCACCGGCACACAGTCCGCCGTTCCCACCGCCACCCAGTGCTCCGGCCGCTCCGTCCACAGCGCGTCCGCCTCGCCCTCCGGGGGCCGCAGCGCGCCCGTCCCCTCCCCCGCGCCCGCCTCCACCACCCGGTCTCCATGCACCTGCTTCACCGTGTGCAGCGCCTCGAGTGCCGCGCCCGCCATCACCGCCAGCCGCCGATGGTTCTCCTCCACCCGCTCTCGGAGGTCACCCTCCATGAAGCGCAGGTTGAGCGAGGCATAGGGTCCCTCCGACACGCCTCCGGCTCGGGTGGTGAAGCCATGGGGCACGGGGAGCAACGCGGACGTCACCAATGACGGAGGGTGTGCGGGCATGGGCGGCTTCTTATGGAGCTTCCGGTGCAATCACACTGTCGAATGATTTCCGACGGTGTCCGTTTGACAGTGTGCGTCAGCCGATCTGACAATCCGAGAAACTTACAGGGGCATTATGGCATTGGGTCTCGACACCGTCGGCAAGAAGCTCCTGTGGAGCGTTGCCCTGCCCGGTCTGCTCGCGGCCCTGCTCGGCGTAGGTTACTTCTGGCGTGAGGCGCAGATCGCCGCCCGGGACGCCACGCACGACGAGGCGATGGTGCTCGCGGAGTTCGTCGGCACCACCTTCCGGCTGCCCACGCCCGAGGGCCTCCCGCCCCACTTCCCCGTGTCCGAGCTGCTGCGGTCGGACGCCCGGCTGCTGCGCGCCACGGCGGAGCTCAACATCCTGGCCCCGGACGGCCGCATCCTCTGGTCCGTGAGCCCGCGCGAGGTGGGCACGCTCCACCCCGACGCCGAGCGCCTGACGGCCCCGGGGCCCCAATGGGCCCGCTCGGATGCCCACGCGACGGAGGTGCTCCGCTCGCTCGGCGAGAAGTCGTGCGAGGGGTGTCACCCGGGTGCCCAGGAGTCGCGCGTGGGCATGGTGCACCTGCGCGTGGCCGAGCCCGTGGTGCACCGCGAGCTCACCCATGCCCTCGGCGCCGCGCTGGGGGCCGTGCTGGTGCTGGGCACCATGCTGATCGTCGCCACCGGCACGTCCCTGCACTTCTTCCTCACCCGGCCCCTGCGCCGGCTGGCGGCCGCCATGCGCCGCGCCGAGGAGGGCGACTTCCTGGTGCGCGCCGAGATGCGCGGCACGGATGAGCTGTCCCGGCTCGGCGCGGCCTTCAACGCCATGCTGGCGCGCCTCACCTCCATGAAGGCCGAAGAGATCGACACCCACCGCGATCTCCAGGTGACGAAGTGGAAGCTGTCGCTCAAGGAGGAGCTGGAGGAGCGCATCGCCGAGCTGGCCCTGCTCTTCGACGTGGCGCGCTCGGTCAACTCCACCATCGAGCTGTCGGAGCTGCTCTCGCGCATCACCCAGCTGGTGCCCGAGCGGCTCCACATCCCGGACTTCTCCATCATGCTCGTCAACGCGGACGGGCTGCTGGAGGTGAAGAGCACCTTCCCGGAGCACCCGGAGCTGGAGGGGATGCTCGTGCAGCACGGCGAGGGCGCGAGCGGGCGCGCGGCGGAGCTGCGGCGCGTGGTGTACGTGCCGGACGTGAAGGACCCCTCGAGCGCCTTCGCCCGGCATGGGCTGCCACCCGGGCACGACAGGGGGGCGGTGCTGTGCATCCCCATGGTGCACATGGACTCGGTGCTGGGCGTGCTCAACTTCCGGCGCCCCGAGGTGGCCAGCTTCGCCCCCGAGGAGCTGGAGCTGCTCACCGCGGTGGCTGACCAGGCCGCCACGGCCGTGAAGAACGCCATGCTCCACGCCGAGGCGGTGAAGCTCACCATGACGGACCCCCTCACCGGGGTGCCCAACCGCCGTCACCTCTTCGCGCGGCTGGAGCTGGAGGTGGCCCGCGCGCAGCGCTTCGGCACGCCCGTGTCCATCCTCATGGTGGACATCGACCACTTCAAGAAGCTCAACGACGCCGCGGGGCACCGCGCCGGTGACGAGACGCTGCGCAAGGTGTGCGACGTGCTCCGCGCCCGCCTGCGCAAGGTGGACACGCTCGCGCGCTACGGCGGCGAGGAGTTCATGCTGGTGCTCTCCAACGTCTCCAAGGACGACGCCTTCGACGTGGCCGAGAAGCTGCGGCGCGCCGTGGTGGACGCCCCCCAGCTCGCCGCCCCCACCCAGCCCGGCGGCCACATCACCGTCTCCATCGGCGTGGCCACCATGCCCGTCGACTCCATCTCCCAGGACAGCCTGGTGGATTGCGCCGACGCCGCCCTCTACGCCAGCAAGCGCGCCGGACGGAACAGCGTCACCTCCTACACCCCCGGCATGGAGCTGCACCCCGGCCGCGAGCGCGGGCTCGCCCGCCCCAACGATCCCTCGGCCTCCTCCAACTCCTCCAACATCGCCAAGGCGTGAGCGCCCGGCCGGGCCCGCAGTGAAAAGGCCCGCGCCACTCGCTGGTGGCACGGGCCTGGACTCGGGAGCCTCGATACCCTCACCCCGACCCTCTCCCGAGGGGAGAGGGAGTGGGTCCTCGAGTGAGGAGCGGGATGAGGCTGGTGACTACGGGATGTGCAGGGCGCGCAGGTAGCGTCCGCTGCCCGGCACCTCCACGCGCAACAGCAGCGTGCTGCCCGCGGGCGCCTTGCGGATGATCTTCGCCAGCTCCTCCGCGTTGCGCACCGGCTTGCGATCCACCTCCACCACCACCATCCCCGGCGCCAGCTCCGCGCGCTCCGCCGGCGAGCCCGGCAGCACGTCCGTCACCAGCGCCCCCTGCTCCGAGCGCAGCCCCGTCCGCTCCACAATCCGCGGATCCACGTTGCTCAGCGACACGCCCACGCGCGCCTTGGAGGACTGCTCCGTGTCCTCGCCACGCCGCTGGCGCACGGCCACGCCCTCGCGATCCGGGCGCGTCCCCAGCTGCACCTTCAGCGCCTGCCGCTTGCCGTCCCGGAAGACGTCCAGCGTGGAGGTGCTGCCCGGCTTCTTCAGCGCCACCGTGCGCGTCAGCTGGCCTCCCGAGCCCACCTTCTGCCCGTCGATGGCCACGATGACGTCGTCCGCCCTCATCCCCGCCTTGCCCGCCGGCGAGCCGTCGTTCACCTGGGACACGATCGCGCCCTCGGTGACCGGCAGTTGCATCGCCTTGGCCAGGTCCTGCGTGAGATCCTGGATGCCGATGCCCAGCCACGCACGCGTCACCGCGCCGTCCTTCTCCAGCTGCGGCATGAGCGCCTTCACCAGGTTGCTCGGCACCGCGAAGCCGATGCCCGTGCCTCCGCCCACGATGGCGGTGTTGATGCCCACCACCTCGCCCTTGAGGTTGAAGAGCGGGCCACCCGAGTTGCCCGGGTTGATGGCCGCGTCCGTCTGCAGGAAGTCGTCATACGGGCCGGAGTGGATGTCGCGGGCGCGCGCCGAGAGGATGCCGCTGCTCACGCTCGAGGCCAGGCCGAACGGGTTGCCGATGGCCACCACCCAGTCACCCACGCGCAGCGCGTCCGAGTCCCCCAGCTTCACCGTCTGCAGGTTCTCCACCTTGCCCTTGAGCCGGATGACGGCCACGTCGGTGAGCGGGTCCGTCCCGACGATCTCCGCGTCGAAGCTGCGCCCGTCGTCCAGGCGCACGCGGATGGCCACCGCCCCCTCGACGACATGGTTGTTGGTCAACACCAGGCCCTTGGCATCCACGATGAAGCCCGAGCCCGCTCCCTGCCGGATGGGCTCGCGCCGCTGACCCCGGCCCCCGTCTCCGCCCCCGAAGAAGCGATCGAAGAAGGGATTCTCCCCCTGCCCGAGGCCCGAGGCCTTGGCCTGCACGTCCACGTTGACGACGGCCCCCTTCACGGACTCGACCAGCGGGGCCAGCGAAGGCAGCGCCTGCGCTTCCCGGGTGGCCGGCTGGAGAGGAGGAGCGGAAGGAGCCGCCGTCTGGGCATGCACCAGTACCGGCAGCGCTACGATGAGGGCACCCGTGAGGGCACGCCGCGAGGCATTCAGTCGCTTGATCATGGTCTCTCCCGAGATAAGACGGAAAGACGTCAAGGCAAGGCGGATCGGCCCTGCCCGCGCGACTGGGAAACACTGAAGCCCCCTTTCTCTTCCCGAGAATGGGAACAAGGGGTGTAGGCGCTACACCCTCAACCGCCCGGCGAGCGCCCCAGCCCCGTCACCCCGGGCGGTACACCCGGTAGTCGATCTCCGGGAAGAGGTTGTTCTTGCCCTCGATGTGGGCGAGCCAGCCCTCGTCGATACGCCCGTCGCGGATCTGATCGTGCAGGCGCTGGAACCGCAGGATGTGCTCCTGCGTGCGGCGCACGGCGTAGTCCACCATGGTCCCGGTCTTCATGATGAAGGCCCAGTCCGAGGCCTGGGCCAACAGGAGCTCGCGCGCGGCCTGATTGAGCGCCCGCCGCTGGAGCGTCGGGGCATCGGGATGGTCCTTCGCCAGGGCCACCATCTGGCGCGAGCAATGGTGGAGGTGGCGGTAGATCCAATCGTTGGAGCCATCCAGCCACATGTTCGCGTAGCCGCCCGCGCCCCAGGAGGACAGGGGCGGCGTGGCCACCTGGTTCTCCGGATGCTCGGCGAGGTCATCCGAGGGCGACACCAGTTGGAAGGTCTTCTGCTCCTGGGCCACCTTGCGGATGAGGGCCTCGAGGAACCACGGGCCCTCGAACCACCAGTGGCCGTAGAGCTCGGCGTCGTAGGGCGCCACCACCACCGGCTTGCGGCCCCCCATCTTCCCCGCGAGCCACTCGAACTGCTTCTCGCGGTTGAAGAGGAAGTTGCCCGCGTGGGTGGCGGCCCGCTCGCGCGCGACGTCCGGATCGTAGGGCTGCTTGTCCTGCGTCTTGCCGGTGATCCGGTAGTACTTGAAGCCCGTGTTCTTGCGATCCCCGGTGGGCTGGATGAAGGGCCGGATGTAGTCCAGGTCCAGGTCCCAGCCGATGTCCCGGTAGAACTCGCGGTAGACGGGGTCGCCCGGGTAGCCGTGCTGGGAGCTCCACACCTGCTGGCTGCTCTCGGGATCCCGCGCGTACGCGGCCACGCCCGCTTCCGTGTAGATGGGCGCGAAGGGGCCATGCAGCGGCCGCGGCGTGGCGTCCGTGAGCCCGTGCGTGTCCACGAAGAAGTAGCGGATGCGCTCGGCCGCCAGGTACTTCTCCACCCCTGGGAAGTAGCCACACTCGGCCAGCCAGATGCCCGGCGCGTCCCGGCCAAAGGTGAGCCGGTAGTGGTTGGCGGCCACGGTGATCTGCGCGCGCACCGCCTCGGGCGTCTGCTGCATCAGCGGCAGGAAGCCGTGCGTGGCGTTGCAGGTGATGATCTCCAGGTGCCCCGCGTCCTGCAGCCGGCGGAAGGCGCCCACCAGGTCCCGCTTGTAGCGCTCGCGGAAGGCACTGCGCAGCGTCTCGAAGTGGTCCCGGTAGAAGTGGGCCAGCCGGTTGAAGGTGGGATCGTTCTGGGTGCGGTGCACCTCGCGCGCGCCCAGCTCACAGAGCTGATCCAGCTTGCGCGCGTAGCGGCCCATGAGCAGCTCGTCGCGCAGCATGGTGACGAGCGTGGGCGTGAGCGTCATCGTCACCCGGTAGGGCACGCCCTCGTCCGCCAGCCGATCGAAGACGAGCAGCAGCGGCAGGTACGTCTCGGAGATGGCCTCGTAGAGCCAGTCCTCCTCGAGGAAGTCCTCGTACTCGGGGTGTCGGACGAACGGAAGGTGTGCGTGCAGGACGAGCGCGAGCGAGCCGATGCTCATGTCATTCCCCTAGCGGCCCAGATCGGAGGACGAAGGACGCATCCACGCCCAGACCCAGTGCTCGGAGGCCCCGCCCGGTCCTTGCGAAGGCATCCCCCCCTCGGAGGAGCCGCCCGGACCCTGCGAGCGCATCCAGTCGCCGGAGGACCCGGCCGGCCCTTGCGAGCGCATCGACTCCTCGGAGGAGCCGCTCGGGCCCTGCGAGCGCATCCACCACGACTCGGCGGGCCCGGCCTGCGCCACGCGCATCCCTCCCGACTGCTCGGAGGAGCCGGAGGGACCCCAGGAGCCCATCCACTGCTCGGAGGAGCCGGAGGGACCCCAGGAGCCCATCGACTGCTCCGACGAGCCCTCGGCGCGGCGGGGCTGCAGGTACTCCTGCCCGGGAGCACCCTCGCCCGGGGTACCGGGGCCGGTGCGCTCGCGGTGCAGCTCGGGCACGTCCTCGAAGCCACCGCTGCCCGGCAGGGCCACGCGGCGCCAGATGATGTACTCGCGCTCCTCGTAGGGCGGGGTCCGGGTGGGCGCGGTGGCGGCCACCGACTCCATGTTGGCACCCCGGACCGCGACGGGCGGCATGCGCAGGTAGCGCACCGAGGTGTCCCCGGACGGACCCCCGGGCGGCAGGAAGATGCGGTTGGAGGAGTGGCCGATGCGGCGCGAGCGGCCATTGCTGCCCACGAAGTGCGCCTCCACCCGGTAGGGGTGGCCGGGCGGCAGCCCGTGGATGTAGTAGCTGCGCGACTCGAGCGCGACGTCGATCACCCGCACCAGCACGTCGGAGTCGTCATAGACGCGCAGCACGGCGCGCGGCGACTCCAGCCCATCCAGGGCACGCCGCCGGGCCTCGTCGCTGAAGTCCCAGAGGACGAAGAGCGTCTGCGGGTCGCGCGCCAGCAGCAGGGCCGTGTCGTCCTCGTAGTCCATTGGCAGCTCGCCGAGCTGCTCGTCGAAGTCCGGCGAGCCGAGCGCCTCGCGGGGCCGGCGGTGGTGCGCCTCGGTGAGGTGGTGGCGGAAGGCCTCCTGCTCACCCGCCACGCGGGCCACGAAGAAGCCCTCCACCAGCGGCTCCGCGGCATGCTGCGCCACGGCGGCGGCCTCCGGGGGCGCGGGCGGGTCCATCGGCCCCTCCTCGGGGGCCTCGTCCTCCATCGACATCCGGCCCGGCGTCTTGGGCTTGGGCGGGAAGTTGACCACCTCGGCGGGACGCGGCGGGTGGTGGACGGGCGTCTTCTCGTCATCGTCGCCGGGCAGGGGCTCCACCGGAGCGGCGGGCTCCTTCGGACGGTCCTCGGGCTTCTCGGTGCGCGAGGCCGCCGAGACGGCCACCGGGGCCTTGCGCGACCCCCTCGCCTTCCCCTCCTCCTCGAGGCCCGCCAGCTTCGCGAGCCGCGGCACCCGCTGCGCGAGCGCGGCCAGCAGGTCCTTCTTGGTCTTGAGCTTGCTATGCCCGCGTCCCAGATGCTTGCGCGCGAGCTCCCGCAGGTACTCCACCGTGACGCTCTTGAGGTCGGCCATAGGCAGGTCTCGGCTTAGGTCGCCAGGGGCCAGGGGTCAACGAGCGATTTCACTTCTGTTCGTGGTCATACCTCGCGAATCGCCAGGGGCGGTGACAAGGCGGGAGTTGAGTTTGTATCCTCCGGTCCGTCTTGAGCGACCTGCCCAGACTGCTGCTGTGCAGCTTCGATGTCCTCCCCGGCCCTTCTGGCTCGTCGCGGCGGGTGACGGAGTATTTGAAGGCGTTGCCCGATCGCTTCTCGGTGGTGGTGCTCTCGGTCAAGACGCCGGACCACTCGCACATCGAGAAGTACCAGGGCGCGCGCCTGCTCCGGGTGCCCGTGGGCGCCGGAGACCTGGCCTCGCGCATCCAGTCCTTCGAGCGCGCCGTGCGCCGCCAGCTGGAGAGCGAGGAGTACGCGCTCGTCCACTTCACCGACCCCTTCGGCGGCTACGCCCTGTGCGAGCTCAAGGGCGACTACGGCTACCGGCTCGTCTACGAGGCCCAGGGCTTCCCCTCCCAGGAGCTGCGCTACACGCACCCGCAGCTGGAGGGAGACCGGAAGTTCCTCTCCAAGGTCCGCCGCCAGGAGCTGTTCTGCCTGATGAACGCGGACCGGGTCATCACCGGCTCGCCCACCACGCGCTCCTTCATCCACTCGCTGGGCGTGGGCCAGGACGCAGTGAAGGTGGTGCGTGCCCCGGTCGACCTGGGGCCCTACTCGCCCGAGGCGCTCGGCTCGCCGGATGGCACCCCCATGCGGCTGATGTACCTGGGCAGCCAGGTGGCCTGGCAGGGACTGGCCGGACTGCTGCGGGGACTCGCACTCGCGGTGCGGGAGGTGGATGTCCGGCTCACCCTCGTGGGCGCGCGCCACGCGGACTGGCAACCGCACCTGGAGGACCTCGTCTCCGAGCTGGGCCTCAAGCAGCACGTCGAGTTCCAGCCGCCCGTGGCCCATGACGATGTGGCCAAGGTGCTCGCGCTCGCGGACGTGGGCGTGCTACCGCTGGACGACGTGGACCGCAACCGCGTGCAGGGCGGCGCCCTCGCCAAGGTGTCCGAGTACCTCGCCGCGGGCCGCCCGGTGCTCGCCGCCGATCTCCCCGTGGCCCGGGAGCTCGTCCCCTCCTCGGCCGGCGTCTTCTATCCGCCCGGGGACGCGCAGGCGCTCGCGGACCAGCTCATCGCGCTGGCGCGGGATGTGCCCCGGCGCGTCTCCCTCGGGAAACAGGCCCGCGCCTTCGCCGAGCAGTGGCTCGACGCGGGCCTCATCCGCGGCCAGCTCCTGGACATCTATGATGGCCTGCTCGGCAAGTCCCCGGTGCCGATGGCGGCCGCCGACGAGTCCAAGCTCAGCCCGACGATGACGGGCACGCCCACCAACCGCATCCTCGCGCTCGCGGGGACGGTGAGCGCGAGCAGGCCGGAAGCCGCGGCCCCGCCACCCGGTGAGAGCCCCTCCGCCGCCGCCGAGCCCATCCCGGACACGGATCCGGGCCAGGGAGGCCCCGCGCGCGAGGAGTTGCCGCTCGTCACGGGCCACATCCTCTATGAGGAGGGCCTCGACAACCGGCTCATCAAGACGGAGCCCGAGGCCGCGCGGCCCGACGGGCCTCCCGTCATCATGGGGCTGCCCTTGCGCGAGCCCTCGTACAAGGACCGGGACAATGCCCTGACCGAGCAGGACGTTCGGCCGGGTGGACCTCCCGTCATCATGGGGCTGCCCTTGCGCGAACCTCCCGCTCCGCCCGCCGCACCTCCGCCCATCCCGGCCCGCCCGAGCCTGGTCACCCGGACGGTCTCCGCCGAGAACCGCCCGGCCCAGGCCCCTGCCCCGGCTCCAGCTCCCGAGCCGGCCCAGGCCCGGCCTCCCGCGCTGCCGCCCCGCCCCGCCCCGCGCCCGTCCATCTCCATCCCCCCGCTGCCTCCGCGGGCCAAACCGCCCAGTGGCTCCCGTCCCGCCGCTCCGCCGGTCCTCACCCCGCTGGAGCTCCCCGCCCCTCCTCCCCCCGTGGCGCGCACCCCCGCCCGGGCCGAGGAGCCCGAGGAGATCTCCGAAGCCGAGGCCGAGGAGATCCAGGAGGTAGACAGCGCGCCTACACCCACCGACGCCCTCCCACTGGAGGAGCCGGAGGAGATCAGCAGCGCGGAGATCCACGAGGCGGAGACGCCAGAGACGCCGCCGAGGGAGCCCCCCGAGTCGAGGTTGAACCCGTGGTTCGCCCAGCTGGCCCACGGCTACTGCCCTCCCGAGGGCACCCAGTTCGCCCGGCACACGCCGCCCACCACCATGCCCGGCCGCGACGAGGAGCCGGGTGCCGCCCCTCCCGCGCCCAAGGTGCAGGGAGTGTCGCGTGGCAAACCCTCATAAACCGAGAGACGCGTCCTCCTCGTGAGGCAACCGACCGAGCTTGGCACGGAAACTTTCCAAGCTCTTTCGCGCGCGGCTAGGATGTGCCGGTTTTCATTGCACTTTTCGTGGGTAAAAGGGCTGCATGGAGCGCCGCGTCCTCATCGTCGAAAGCCAGAACGACTTCGCCCTCAGCATGGCCACCGTGCTCAAGAGCGCGGGCTATCAAACGGCCATGGCGGCCACCGCCGCTGACGCACAGCGTGAGATGGAGAAGCGCCGACCGGACCTCGTCGTCGTCCGAGCCGAGCTACCGGATCAATCCGGCTTCACCCTCTGCGGGCAGATCAAGAAGGGCAAGTGGGGGCAGAACCTCCGGGTGCTGCTGCTCTCCTCGGACACGGGGGTGGAGGGGCTGAACCAGCACCGCCAGACGCCCGGTGCCGCGGACGGCTACCTCATCATCCCCTTCGAGATGGGAGAGCTCGCCTCCATGAGCGTGGGCATCATGCCCCCCGAGGAGGAGCAGGCCCCCGCCTTCTCGGGCGATGGTCCTCCGCCCATGCCGCCGCCGCTCAAGGGCGCGCCCGCCCCCGCCGGTGGCCCGCCGAAGCTGCCCAAGCGCGAGCGCCGCAGCGCCATCACCGAGGAGGATCGCGGCTTCCTCGAGCGCTCCTTCCAGTCCATCGCGGACCGCAAGGCCGAGCTGCTCGCCGAGTCCCGTCAGCTCAAGCGTCCGCCTCCGCGGCGCGACCTGATGGGCACGCCCGAGGGCAAGGTCCAGCTGCTGCGTGACGAGCTCAAGGTGCGCGAGGCGCAGATCGCCCGCATCTCGGAGATCTGGAACGTCCGCGAGCGCGAGCTGGTCTCCGTGGAGGACCGCCTCCACGAGAAGGACGTGGAGCTGCAGGGCCTGAAGATGCAGGTGGATGACCTGCTGCGGCGCTTCAACGAGGCCCAGCAGTCCATGCTGCAGAAGGAGCGCGATCACGGCGCCACCGTCGACGACCTGCTCCTGCAGAAGTTCTCCTCCGAGAAGGATCTCATCGAGGTGGTGGCCTCCAAGGAGAAGGACATCAACGTCCTTCGCCGCGAGGTGTCCAGCCGCGATGACGAGCTGTCGCGCCGCGCCGGCGAGCTGGAGACGGCCCGCGACGAGTACGACAAGCTCGAGAAGCACCTGGGCATCGTCACCCTCGAGTTCGAGGTCAAGGAGCAGAAGCTCACCGAGACGGTGCAGGCCCACGAGGCCGAGCTGGCCCGCCGCCAGCAGCGCATCGACTCCGTGGAAGGCGAGCTGGCCCGCACCGTCAGCGAGCGCGACGAGCGCTACGCCGAGCTGAGCGGGGAAATCCAGGCGCTGCAGGAGCGGCTGGCCCAGACGGAGCAGGAGCGCGACACCACCGTGCGGGCCCTGGAGGCGCGCGCCACCGCGGCCGAGGAGCACGGCGCCCGGTCGGACGCGGAGATCCAGCGGCTCACCGAGGAGCGCAACGCGCTCGAGGCGCGGCTCAACGAGCAGATCGCCGGCCTGGAGTCGGACCTGGCCCGCATGACGGGCGAGCGCGACCAGCTCCAGCAGGACAAGGACGCGCTGGAGAGCGACCTCACGCAGCGGCTGGAGGAGCGCGACGCGAAGGTCGCCACGCTCGAGCGCGAGCTGCAGGAGACCATCGCCCGCAACGAGCACCACGAGGCGGAGCTCAACGCCAACATCCAGCAGCAGATGGAGCGCATCGGCGAGCTGGAGGGCGAGGTCGAGGCCGTCAAGGCCCACCTGGCCGACCGCGAGGCCGAGCTGACCGCCGAGCTGGAGGCCCTCACCCAGGCTCGCAACGAGCTGGAGGCCGCCAAGGACGCCCTGGAGGCCGAGCTCAACGGGCAGATCCAGGCGCTCCAGGAGACCGTCGCCGACCGCGACACGCAGATCTCCAACCTGCGCGGCGAGCTGGACGCCACCTCGCAGACGCTCACCGAGACGCAGGGCACGCTCTCCCAGACCGAGGAGACGCTCGCCACCACGCGCGGCGAGCTGGACGCCACCTCGCAGACGCTCGCCGAGACGCAGACCACGCTCTCGGAGACGCAAACCACCCTGGCCGACACGCAGGGCCGCCTCTCCGCCACCGAGGAGACGCTGGCCAGCACCCGTGGCGAGCTGGACGCCACCGCCCAGACGCTCGCCGAGACGCAGACCACGCTCTCGGAGACGCAGGCCACCCTGGCCGATACGCAGGGCCGCCTCTCCGCCACCGAGGAGGCCCTGGCCACCACGCGCGGCGAGCTGGAGGCCACCTCGCAGTCGCTGGCCGACACCCAGTCCACGCTCTCCCAGACCGAGGAGACGCTGGCCACCACGCGCGGCGAGCTGGAGGCCACCACCCAGACGCTCTCCGAGACGCAGAACACGCTCTCGGAGACGCAGGCCACGCTGGCCGACACGCAGGGCCGCCTCTCCGCCACCGAGGAGGCGCTGTCCACCACGCGGGGTGAGCTGGACGCCACTTCCCAGTCGCTGGCCGACACCCAGGCCACCCTCGCGGACACGCAGGGCCGTCTCTCCGCCACCGAGGAGACCCTGGCGAGCACCCGCGGCGAGCTGGACGCCACCGCCCAGTCGCTGGCCGACACCCAGGCCACCCTCGCCGACACGCAGGGCCAACTGGAAGCGACCCGCGACGAGCTCGCGCGCACCGTGCAGGAGCGCACCGACCGCGAGACCGAGCTGCAGGCCGCCAACACGGAGATCACCCGCATCAGCGGCGTCCTCCAGGAGACCGAGGCCCTCAAGGCCGCCATGGAGGAGGAGCTCTCCGAGCAGCTCGGCCAGGTGCGCAACGAGCTGGCCGAGACGCAGGGTACCCTCGCCGCCACGCGCGAGGCCCTCGCCGGCGAGCAGGCCTCCCACGTGCAGAGCCAGCAGCAGGCCGCCGCCACCCAGGCGGAGCTGGAGGCCACGCTCGCCCAGACGCGCGACCAGAACCAGGAGCTCGAGGAGCAGCTCTTCCTCACCAAGCAGGAGCTGGGCAGCCGCGTCGCCGAGGTCACCCAGCTCGGCTCGCAGCTCGCCGAGTCCGAGGACGAGCGCCACCGGGTGGAGGAGCGCCTCAACGCGCTCACCGCCGAGTCCCAGCGCCGCATCGACTTCCTGGAGAAGGACGTCGCCGCCAAGGGCCAGGAGCTGTCGGACACCCTCCAGAAGCTCTCCGGCGTGACGCAGGAGAAGGAGCGTCAGCGCGAGGCCCTCAGCCGCGAGGTGGCCGCCAAGACCGAGCAGCTCAAGCAGCTCGATGCCCGCCGCCAGCAGGAGGCGGAGCAGGCCAAGCGCAACACCGACGAGCTCAACCGGCAGGCCGCCGCCCTCACCAGTGACCTGGAGACCGCGCGCAAGCAGCTCGCCGCTCGCGAGGAGCAGCTCAAGGCCGCGGGCAACACCCAGTCCAAGCTACAGTCCGAGCGCGAGGGGCTGGCCAACCAGCTCGCCGACGCCCAGGCGCAGCTCCAGGCGCTCCAGCAGGCCCAGGCCCAGGAGCGCAACGAGGCGAAGCGCGCCGCGGACGACCTGGCCGCGAAGCTGTCCCGCGCCGAGGCCCGCGCCACCCAGCTCACCCAGGAGGTGCAGACCCGCGCCGCCGAGGCCGATGCCAAGGTCAAGGAGGCCCAGACGCAGCTCACCGCCCGGGCCAAGAAGATCCAGGAGCTGGAGCTCGCGGTGGAGAACGCCGCCGGCGCCAAGGCCCGCGTGGAGAAGGATCTCAACGCCAAGGTGGCCGCCGCCGACGCCAAGGTCAGCGACGCCGCCGCCAAGCTCGCCGCCGTCGCCAAGGAGCGCAAGGAGCTCGAGGCCCGGCAGCAGAAGGAGCTCGAGGAGCTGGCCAACCGGCAGAAGACCGAGCTGGAGCGCCGCGAGGCCCTGAAGGCCCAGGAGATCGCCCGCCTGCAGCAGTCGGTGCAGGAGAAGAGCAAGGCGCTCAAGGTCGCCGAGCTGGAGCTGGCCCGCTTCAAGACGAAGTCGCCCTCCTCCCCGGGCACTCCGTCCGCGAAGACCTCGGCCACCGCCAAGCCCTTGGCGGACGAGGACGACAGCGTGCTCACCACGCAGATGAACACCATCGTCCCCGCCGCTCCGGCCAAGGCGGCCCGTCCCGCCGCGAAGAACACCGTGGCGGCCAAGAAGACCGCGGCTCCTCCCCCCGTCGCCGACGAGGACGAGGGGCCGTCCGACCGCACCGTGGTCATGCAGATCCCCACGGGCCCGGGCGGCGCCTCGGACGAGGCCGATTGGACCTCGCTCGTGGACGAGCTCGACAAGTAGTGCGGTTCACCGGCCGCGCGTGGCTCCCCTGCCGCGCGCGGCTGAAGCTCGAAGTCGAAGGGACCCTCCGGGGCTGGTCGCGAGCAACTGGTCCGATAGTCGGACCAGTTGGTGACGAGCGCGGCCGGGAGGTCTCCTCGGAACCCAGGGCGCGTAGATGGCCCGAGCGGTGCGAACGCACCCGCGTGGCAAGTCCCCCTGGATGGCTCTACGACGGATGGCTCAGAGCGCGGCGCGTGCCTGGCGGACGAGGTCCTTGAGCTCGACGGTGGCAACCACCTCGCGGAAGGACACGCGGGTGCCACGGGTCTGGGCCTGCAGACGGGCCTGCTGCCAGCGATGCCGCATGGTCCGGGTGGCGACGTAGGCGACCAGCAGCATGAAGGCCCCCGGAATCAGGGCCACCGCCACCACGAGCACCATGCGCAACACCCAGGACATGACCGCCGCCTCCCAGCTACGAACGCGCGGCTCTATTGCACGTCGCGTGCCCATTGTGGTGAAAAGATTTCTCAAGTCGTTCCGGCCACTTGGACAGCGGGCGGGCGGCGAGTACCCACGGAAGGGGCTGGAGGTCTGGCATTTTTGCCGCAGTGGCCTGAAAACCCTTCGGTTAAGTTGAGGAGCGTGAACACCCCCTCCCCTTCGACCCAAGCGCACACCCTGAGCAGCGTGGAGGACGCGGAGACGCGCCTCGAGCAGGTGGGATATCTGGCCTCTCCGGAGATCGCGACCGCGAGCTTCCTGGCGGATCGGCTGCAGAAGCCCATCCTGGTGGAGGGCCCCGCGGGGGTGGGCAAGACGGAGCTCGCCCGGGCGCTGGGGCAGGCCCTGGGGCGCGAGTTCATCCGCCTGCAGTGCTACGAGGGCCTGGACGAGGCGAAGGCGCTCTACGAGTGGGAGTACGCCAAGCAGCTGCTCTACACCCAGCTCCTGAAGGACAAGATCGGCGAGATGGTGCAGGGCACGGGAACGCTGGCGGAGGCGGCGGACCGGCTGGCGGCGAGCGACGCGGTGTTCTTCTCGGAGCGCTTCCTGCTGCCGAGGCCGGTGCTGAAGTCGCTGCTGTCGGACAAGCCGGCGCTGCTGCTGGTGGACGAGATCGACAAGGCGGATCCGGAGTTCGAGGCCTTCCTGCTGGAGGTGCTGTCGGACAACGCGGTGACGATTCCGGAGCTGGGGACGTTCAAGGCGAGGCACGTGCCGCGGGTGGTGCTGACGTCGAACAACGCGCGGGAGCTGTCGGACGCGCTGAAGAGACGGTGCCTGCACCTGCACATCGACTTCCCGGATCGGGAGCGGGAGCTGAAGATCATCCGGAAGAGGCTGCCGGAGGTGTCGAAGACGCTGGCGGAGCAGGTGGTGGAGGCGGTGGCGGCGATCCGGAAGCTGGACTTGAAGAAGGCGCCGTCGATCAGCGAGACGCTGGACTGGGTGCAGAGCCTGGCGCTGCTGAACGCGGAGTCGCTGACGGCGGACATGGTGGCGGCGACGTTGAACCTGGTGCTGAAGCACGAGGGAGACATCGAGAAGGCGAAGAGCAACCTGGCGCAGATCGCGCAGGCCTGAGCCCAACACCCGCGCACACCCAACACCCCCCACACAACAAATACCCCTCGCCCCCCGGGAGAGGGACGGGGTGAGGGTGCCCGGGTCCCAGGTTGAACCCGTGTAGGCCCCCTCTCCCTCTGGGAGAGGGCTGGGGTGAGGGTCGAGATGACCTGGACCGAGGAAGCGCTGAGGGCAGAGGGCTTCGAGAACCCGAAGCGAGCGGCCAAGGAGCTCTCGGGGCTGTCAGAGGCACTCGGAGCGCCCGCGGCCGAACGGATCCACGAGGCGTCCAGACGGACCTCGGAGCCCGACGAGATCATCGCGGCGTTCGATCGAATCCGCGAAGGCCTGCAAGGGCACCCAGAGCCCACCCTCACCCGGCTGTTGGACTGGCTGCCGGCGGTCTTCCACGCGAGCACCTTCGCGGCCCGGCTGCTGACGACGCGGCCGGGCCTGCTGCGCTGGCTGGCGGGCTCGCGCACGCTGACGCGGGAGAAACGCCGGGAGCACTACCACCGCGAGGCCCAGGGAGCCACGCGCCGCATCGCCGCGGGGGACGCGGAGGGCCTGTACCGCCGCCTGCGCCGCTACAAGTACCGCGAGCTGCTGCGCCTCATGGTGCGCGACGCGGCCCTGCGAGCGCCCATGGCGGAGCTGGGGCGGGAGCAGACAGCCCTCGCCGAGTCCCTCATCGGCGCGGCCCTGTCCTGGGCGGAGCACTCGCTGCGGACGAAGTACGGCACACCGGACACGCCGGGCTTCTGCATCCTCGGGATGGGGAAACTGGGGGGCGAGGATCTCAACTTCAGCTCGGACGTGGACCTCATCTACCTGTACCGGGCGGACGGTCAGACCACGGGTGGCACGTCGGGTTCGCTGCCCACGGTGCAGTACTACACGCGGCTGGGCGAGGCGGTGACGCAGGCGCTCACGAAGGTGACGGCCGAGGGCTTCTGCTACCGGGTGGACCTGAACCTGCGCCCGCAGGGGCGCTCGGGGGCGATGGTCATCTCCCTGCCGGCCTCGCTGGCGTACTACGAGACGTTCGGGCGCATGTGGGAGCGGGCGGCGTTCACCAAGGCGCGGGTGGTGGCGGGAGACGCGAGCCTCGCGGAGGAGCTGCTGAGCGAGCTGGGGCCGTTCATCTGGCGGCGGAGCCTGGACCTGTCGGCGGTGGACGGGCTGCGAGACCTGAAGGCGCAGATCGACATGCGCGGCAAGGCGAGCAAGGACGACGTGAAGCTCGGCCCCGGAGGCATCCGCGAGGTGGAGTTCTTCGTCAACGCGCTCCAGCTGTTGCAGGGAGGCAAGGACCCGGCCCTGCGCGAGCCGAGGACGATGCGGGCGCTGCGCAAGCTGGAGCGTGCGGGCTTCGTCTCGGGGCCGGACGCGGACGCGCTGGAGGAAGCGTACGTCTTCCTGCGGCGGGTGGAGAACCGGCTGCAGATGCTGGAGGAGCGGCAGACGCAGGCGCTGCCCGCGGGCGAGCGGGAGCGGCGCCGGCTGGCCACCTCGCTGGGCTTCGCGGACTGGGAGACCTTCGGGACCGAGCTGGCGCGGCACCGGCGCTTCGTGCTGGAGGCCTTCAACACGCTGCTCGGCCAGACGGCGCGGGACGAGGTGCCCGACGAGCCGCTGCTGGCGCTCGCGCTGGACCCGGACCTGGCACCGGAGCAACGCCGGGCGGCGCTGGCCCAGCGAGGCTTCGCGGACCCCGAGCGGGCGCTGGCCGAGCTGGAGCGGCTGGCCCGGGTGCCCCACTCGCCCTTCATGGATGGAGGCTCGGGGGTGAAGGCGGTGCGGCTGCTGTCGGAGCTGGCGCAGACGCCGGACCCGGACCAGGCGCTGCTGCACTTCTCGGACTTCCTCGCGCGGCTGCACCAACCCGAGGGCTACCTCCGGCTGCTCACGGGCATGCCCCGGGCGAGCCGCCGCCTCTTCAACCTCTTCGGGCAGAGCGACTACCTCTCGCGCATCTTCCTGCGGCACCCGGAGCTGCTGGACGCGCTGGTGCAGGCACAGCTGGACGAGGCGCTGAAGTCCCCCGAGCGCATCCGCCAGGAGCTGGGAGCCCGGCTGGGGCGGCACCCGGACGCGGAGGCGAAGCACGGGGCGATGCCGCGCTTCAAGAACGAGGAGCTGCTGCGCATCGGCCTCAACGACATCGGAGGAGACCTCTCGGTGCCGGAGGTGGCGCGGCAGCTCACGGCGGTGGCGGACGCCATCCTCGACGAGTGCCTCTTCCTGGCGATGGAGGAGCAGCGCGAGCGCTACGGCCTGCCGCTCGGCGCGAGCGGGCAGCGCGAGGGGCTGGTGGTCATCGCCATGGGCAAGCTGGGCGGGTACGAGCTGGGCTACCACTCGGACCTGGACCTCATCTTCGTCTACAGCGGCAACGGCCAGGCGGAGACGAGCGGAGGCAGCCGCGGCACCCTCACCCACCACGAGTACTTCGCCAAGGCCGTGCAGCGGCTCATGACGCTGCTCCAGGTGCAGCTGCGCGAGGGGCACCTCTACAAGATCGACGCGCGGCTGAGGCCCTCGGGGAACCAGGGAGCGCTGGTGGTGAGCCAGGACGCCCTGCGCGAGCACCACCAGAAGCGGGCGCAGCTGTGGGAGCGCCAGGCGCTCATCAAGGCCCGGCCCGCCGCGGGAGACGCGGCGCGCTTCCGCCCCTTGCAGGACGAGGTGCTCGTCCCGCTCGTCTATGAGCGGCCCCTGCCCCCGGACGCGGCGGCGGAGATCGACCGGCTGCGCACGCGCATGGAGCGCGAGCTGGCCCAGGAGAACGCCCAGCAGCTCAACCCGAAGCTGGGCCAGGGCGGGCTGGTGGACGTGGAGTTCACCGTCCAGTACCTGCAACTGGTGCACGGCCGGGAGCACCCCCGGGTGCGCGGCACGAACACGCTGGCGGCGTTGGAGGGGCTCCAGGCCGAGGGCCTCCTGCCCCCCGAGGACGCCGAGGCGCTGCGCCAGGGCTACCTCTTCCTGCGCCGGGTGGAGAACCGGCTGCGGCTCGTGCACGCCAGCTCCCTGGCCCATATGCCCACCGGGGGCCGGCCCCTGGCGCAGCTGGCGCGCCGGCTGGGCGTGCTCGGCACCGAGCCGGGAGAAACGTTCCTCGCCCAATATCGAGCCAGCGCCGACCGCGTGCGGGACGTGTATGCTCGCGTCCTTCGCGCCCCACGTTGAGCCCGAGTCAACCTGCCCGTGCTGCTGAAGCAACGCTTTGAAATCCTCCGGCCGCTCGAAGAGATGGAGCTGGCCCTGGTGCGCTCGGCGCTGGACTCGCCCTCGCTGCTGGACCCGCGCGAGGAGGCCGTGCTGCGCACCGCGCTGTCCCTGGCCCGCCTCTACAAGCTGCGCCACGAGGGGCATGACCACTCGGTGGAGACGTGGACGGCGCCCCTGCGCGAGGACGTGACGCGCAGGCTCGGCCCGGTGCTGCTCGGCGGGCGCCGCATCACCCGCGACCAGTTGGTGCCGCACGTGAGAGACTTGCGCGCCCCGGTGCTCAAGCTGCGCGACGAGCTCGTCCACCACCTGCACGGGCGCGTGCCCGAGGAGGTGTTCCACCGGGAGCTGCGGCACAAATCGCTGGTGGTGGTGGCCGGCGGCGGTGGAGGCGTGGCCTACGTGTACCTGGGGGTGATGAGCCTGCTGGACGAGCACGGCCTCAAGCCGTCGCTGCTGGCGGGCACCTCCATGGGCGCCATCCTGATGCTGATGCGCTCGCGCATGGCGCGCTTCGACCAGGGCGAGCTGGTGAGCATCATCCGCAGCCTCTCCTGGCGGAAGCTCTTCCGCTTCATCTCCACGGAGAACCGCTACGGGATGCCGGCGGCGCTGCGGCTGTTCCTCCGCTCGGGGCTGGGCCGCTACTTCAACACCGGGCCGGGCCTGCCGGAGGCGGGCATGCGGCTGAAGGATCTGCCCGTGCCGATGATCGTCGCGGTGGGTGGCATCCGGCGGGGCATGCTGCCCAGGCCCCTCGAGTACTACGAGCGCCTGCTGGGCACGAGCCCGGTGAGCCTGCTCAGCCCCACCGGCGTGGCGCGCCGCATCCAGGCGGTGATGGGCACGCTGGCCGAGTTCTTCACCCGGCCGGAGATCATGGTGAAGCTCCACCTGGGCGCGGACGAGACGACGGCCAGCTTCGACGCGATCGACGCGGCGGGCTTCTCCTCGTCGCTGCCCGGCGTCATCCACTACGACATGCTGCGCGACGATGCGCACATGCGCGGCCTGCTGGACGGGATGATGGAGGAGCAGGGCATCTTCCGGCTGCTGGACGGAGGCCTCGTGGACAACCTCCCCGTGAAGGCCGCCTGGAAGGCGGTGCACCACGGCAACATCGGCACGCGCAACGCCTTCTTCCTCGCGCTCGACGGCTTCGCGCCCAAGCTGACCACCCCCTTCTGGCTGCCCCTGCAACGGCTCGCCGCCATGACGGTGGCGCCCAACCTCCCCTACGCCCACCTCGTCAAACGCTTCGGCACCACCCTCTCCCCCCTGGAGCTGGTGCCCTCCGTTCAACTGGCCACCAAGGCCATGCACTACGGCCGCAAGCAGCTCGGCGCGGACATGCCCTTCCTCTCCCGCATGCTCTCGCCCCTCCCCCACCTCGGGTGACGGGTTGCTTTGAATTCAAACGAGTTCCTGGAAGAATGGGGTCTTCTCTCGTTTCCCCCCCCAAGAGGACCCCTTCATGAGCTCGACCTCCGGCAACGCCGCGCGCTCCGAGCAAATCTGGCTCGATGGCAAGCTGATCAAATGGGACGAAGGCCAGGTGCACGTCATGACCCACGCCCTGCACTACGGGCTGGGGGTCTTCGAGGGCATCCGCGCCTACCGCACCCATGATGGCCGGCTGGCGGTGTTCCGCCTGCGCGAGCACATCGAGCGTCTGTTCGACTCGGCCCACATCTGCATGATGAAGCTGCCCTACACGGTGGAGCAGCTCATGGAGGCGTGCCTGGAGCTGCTGCGCAAGCAGAAGGACCAGTTCGCCAACGGGGCCTACCTGCGCCCCATCGCCTTCATGGGTGACGGGGCCATGGGCCTGGGCGCCATCAACCCCACCCGCGTGGCCGTCACCGCCTGGGACTGGGGCGCGTACCTCGGGGACCGGGGCATCCGCGAGGGCATCCGCGCCAAGGTGAGCTCCTTCACCCGCATGCACGTCAACGTCAACATGGTGCGCGGGAAGATCTCCGGCCAGTACGTCAACTCCATCCTCGCCAAGCGAGAGGCCGTGCTCGCCGGCTATGACGAGGCCATCCTCCTGGACATCAGCGGCTTCGTCGCCGAGGCCTCCGGGGAGAACATCTTCCTCGTCAACAAGAAGGGCGTCATCAAGACCCCGCCCCTCTCCTCCCCCATCCTCGACGGCATCACCCGCGACACGGTGCTGAAGATTCTGCGCGACTCGGGCCGCACGGTGGAGGAGGTCACCGTCACCCGCGACGCCCTCTACATCGCCAACGAGGTCTTCTTCACCGGCACCGCCGCGGAGATCACCCCCGTGCGCGAGGTGGACAACCGCACCGTGGGCGCTGGCAAGCCCGGCCCCATCACCCAGTATGTGCAGGAGACCTACTTCCGCACCGTCCGGGGCCAGGAGCCGCGTTACATCGAGTGGCTCACCTACGTCTGACGGGCGTCTGACGGTCCCCCGAGCGGCCAGGGGACTCTGGACGTGCCGGAAGGGGGGCGGATCGGCTAGAACCAGGAGCCGATGCGCCCCGAGTACGACACCGCCCCCAATCCCTTCAATCTCGAGAACCCGGCCATCCTCGACATCGCTCCGCCGGAGCCGAAGTCGCTGGAGGAGACGGGCCTGAAGATTGGCCTGCTCTCGGACATCGCCCTGCGCTACCTGTACTACCAGGGCACGGCCACGGGCATGGACATGGCCCAGGAGCTGCGCCTGCCCTGGCCCGGCGTCATGGAACGCGTGGTGGACTTCCTCACCGCCGAGAAGCTGGTGGACCTGCGCGGCGGCAAGGGCTTCGGGCGCGCCTCGGTGGACTTCATCCTCACCGAGAAGGGCCGCGAGTACTCCAAGGGCGCCATCGAGCGCAGCACCTACGTGGGCCCCGCCCCCGTCCCCATCGAGCAGTACAACGCCCTCATCACCGCCCAGACGGAGGAGAGCCCCGTCATCAGCCGCGAGGATCTGGTGCAGGGCCTCGCCCACCTCACCGTCAACGCGGACCTGATGGACAAGCTGGGGCCGGCGGTGAACTCGGGCCGCTCGCTCTTCCTCTACGGCCCTCCGGGCAACGGCAAGACGAGCCTCGCCGAGGCCATCAGCCGCATGTTCGGCGGCGAGGTCTTCATCCCCCACTGTCTGGAGATCGACAACCAGATCATCAAGGTCTTCGACGCGCTCAACCACATTCCCATCACGCTCGAGTCCGAGCGCGATGCGGCCGGCCGCCGGGCGACCTTCGAGATGGACCATCGCTGGCAGCTGTGCCGGCGCCCCGCGGTCGTGGTCGGCGGTGAGCTGACGCTCGAGACGCTGGATCTCATCTACTCGCCCACCGCGCGCTTCTACGAGGCGCCCTTCCAGGTGAAGGCCAACGGCGGGATGCTCCTCATCGACGACTTCGGCCGCCAGAAGGTCCACCCGACGGATCTGCTCAACCGGTGGATCGTCCCCCTGGAGAAGCGGGTGGACTTCCTCACCCTGCACACGGGCAAGAAGTTCGAGATCCCCTTCGATCAGCTGCTCGTCTTCTCCACCAACCTGGACCCCAAGGAGCTGGTGGACGAGGCCTTCCTGCGGCGCATCAAGTACAAGATCGAGGTGAACAACCCGGACGAGGAGGTCTACCGGGAGATCTTCGCGCGGGTGTGCGAGGCAGCGGGCATCCCCTACGTGGATCAGGCGGTCAGCTACCTGCTCCAGCACTACTACAAGCCGAACAACATCCAGCTGCGCGCCTGCCACCCGCGTGACCTGGTGCAGCTCATCAAGGACGCGGCGCGCTACCGGCAGATCGCTCCAGCGCTCTCCAAGGATCTGCTCGACCAGGCGTGCGAGGTCTTCCTGGTCAGTCTATGAGACAAGTAGCGTTTTAATTGTCCTAAGCTGCTGGAATTTCTACAATCAGGAAACCGTTGTTCCCGCTGGCCGGGTTTACCGTCCCGACCCGCCGGTCCCGCTGGCAGCCGGTGTGAAGGAGCGTCACGTCCGTGAAGGAACGCTACCAAGAGATCGACGAGAAGAACGAAACGCTGCGCGACTACCTTGGCATCTTCAAGGACAAGAGCCGCGACTTCCTGGAGAAGTTCGAGATGTCGTGGATCTACCACGACGCGGCGCTCGAGGGGACGGTGTACACGCAGCAGGAGCTGGTGTCGGCGCTCTTCCCCGAGCGGGCGAGCATGGACCCGGCGATGATCCCCGTGGTGCTGGAGGTGCGCAACCACAAGGCGGCGTGCGACTTCCTGCGCGAGGAAGCGGCGACGACGGGCAAGAAGCAGACGCAGATCACGCTGACCACCATCAAGCGGATCCACGATCTGCTGTGCGGCAACACGCCGGAGGCGCAGCAGGCGCGCGCCAACATCGAGCGGCGGGAGCGCACGGAGAAGGAGCTGGCCAAGGAGCGCGAGCGCAGCGGCTACCGCAAGGACATGCCCCTGCACCGCACGTACTTCCACGAGATCGCCCAGCCGGCGAAGATCCAGCCGATGCTGGAGAAGCTGGTGGACTACACGGGCAGCGCCGAGTTCCGCGAGTTCCACCCCATCAAGCAGGCGGCGGTGGCGCAGCACAAGTTCATGCAGATCTTCCCGTTCACGGAGAACAGCGGGAAGGTGGGCCGGATGCTCACCAACCTCGTGCTGCTGCGCAACGGGTACATGCCGGCGATCATCCACTCGATCGATCGTCAGCGGTACTACGAGTCGCTGCGGGGCGCCGAGGGCGTGTTCCGCGCGCTGCTGATGGACGCCATCGAGAACTCGCTGGACAACGGCGTGAAGTACTTCAAGGACATGAGCCGCCGCTACAAGGCCATCAACTAGGCCGTGCGTGTCGGGGCTCACGAGTCCATCGCGGGAGGCGTGAGCCGGGCACTGGCGCGGGCCGAGGAGCATGGCGCGCGCAGCCTGCAGGTCTTCACGAAGAACGCCCGGGGCTGGAAGGCCCCGCCCCTCACCGAGGAGGAGTGCCGCGCCTTCCGCGAGGAAGTGCGGCGCACGGGGCTGCCCGTGGTGGCGCACGGCAGCTACCTGGTGAACCTCGGCACCGAGGAGCCGGCGCAGCGCGAGAAGTCGCTGGACTGCGTCGTCGAGGAGCTCACCCGGTGCGAGCGGCTCGGCATCCCCTTTCTCATCCTCCACCCTGGCGGACACCCGGACGAGCGGCGCGGGCTGGCGCTGATCTCCCGGGCGCTGGACGAGGTGCACACGCGCACGCCGCGCTTCCAGTCACGCATCTGCCTGGAGGTGACGGCGGGCCAGGGCCACTGCCTGGGCTGGCGCTTCGAGCACCTGGCGGAGGTGCTGTCCCAGACGGCGGACGCGGGGCGCCTGGGCATCTGTCTGGACACCTGCCATCTGTTCGCCGCGGGATACGATCTCTCGACGGAGACCGGTTACCATGAGGTGATGGAGGAGTGTGACCGGGTGGTGGGACTGGAGCGGGTGCACTGCGTGCACCTCAACGACAGCAAGAAGCCGTTGGGGTGCCGGGTGGATCGCCACGAAGAAGTGGGCAAGGGAGCGATCGGGCTCACGCCCTTCCGCTGCCTCATGAAGGACGCCCGCTTCGTCAACACCATTGGAATCCTGGAGACTCCGTTCCCCGAGCGTTACGCTGATGCCATCCGGCATCTCGAATCGCTGGGCCGGAGGAAGTAAACAGCGCACCCATGCCTGCTACACCGACAGCCAACAGCCGCAGGACGACCGGAAGCGGAGAGGGCTCGGAGCCCCCACCGCCACGCCTCGCGAACCTGCCGGCACGTGCCAAGCTGGAGCGGCTGCTCCGGGTGGCCAAGGGCCACAAGAAGGTCCTCGTGCTCACCCATGACAACCCGGATCCGGACTCCATCGCCTCGGCGGTGGCACTCGCCCAGCTGCTCAAGGAGCGGGCCGGCGTGGAGGAGGCCCGGGTGGGCTACGGCGGCATCATCGGCCGGGCGGAGAACATCGCCTTCGTGAAGGTGCTGCGCCTGCCCGTGGTGCCCATCGCCCAGGTGGATCTGGACGAGTACGACTTGCTGGCGCTCGTGGACACGCAGCCGCCCACCGGCAACCACGCGATTCCTCCGCGCCTGCGCGGCGAGGTGGACATCGTCATCGACCACCACCCGCTGCGCAACGAGAGCCTCGAGTCGCCCTTCGCGGATGTGGGCGGCGACTTTGGTGCCACCTCGACGATGCTGGTGGAGTACCTGCGGGCCGCGGGGATGGAGCCCTCGACGGAGGTGGCCACCGCGCTCTTCTACGGGCTGAAGGCGGACACGAGGGATCTGGGGCGCGAGACGACCCAGACGGACATCGACACGTACCTGTGGCTGTTCCCGCGGATGGACAAGCATCTGCTGGGGCAGATCGAGCACCCGGAGCTGCCCGCGCGCTACTTCCAGCTGTACCACACGGCCTTCGAGCGGGCGAAGGTGTACGGGGACACGGCCATCGTGACGGACCTGGAGGAGGTCTACTCCCCGGACATGGTGGCCGAGGTGGCCGAGCGGCTGATGTTCCTCGAGGGGATGAAGTGGTCGCTGGCGTACGCGACGTACCGCAACCAGCTCTTCCTGTCGCTACGGGTAAAGGATCGGCGGATGAACGCGGGCCGGCTGATCCGGGAGATCTGCGAGGACTACGGCGGCTCGTCGGGAGGCCACGGCAGCATGGCGGGCGCGAGGATTCCGCTGTCGGGGAAGGCGACGCAGCGCAAGGCGGTGAAGCGCGAGCTGGTGCGCCGGTTCCTCGAGGCGTTTGGAGTCGCGGATGAGCGTCCGGTGGGGCTGCTGTCCGCGCCCTCGCCGTGATCTACTGGGACCACAACGCGGCCGCGCCGGTGCGGCCGGAGGTGGCCACGCTGCTGGCGCGGGCCTTCTCCGAGGGAGGTTGGGGTAACGCCTCCAGCGTGCACCGGAGCGGGCGTGAGGCGCGGGGCCGGCTGGACGCGGCGCGGGCCCGGGTGGCGCACGTACTGGGCTGCGAGCCGAAGGAGGTGTGCTTCACCGGCTCGGGCTCGGAGGCGGATGCGCTGGCGGTGAAGGGAGCCTGGCTCGCGCGGAAGGAGACGCGGCGGCGGCGCGTGGTGAGCTCGGCCATCGAGCACCCGGCGGTGCTCGCGGCGCTGAAGCAGTTGGAGGCGCTGGGCGCGGAGGTGGTGCGGGTGCGTCCGGAGCGGGACGGCCGGGTGCCACTGGACGCGATGCTCGAGGCGCTGACGCCGGAGACGGTGCTGTGCTCGTTGATGTGGGCGAACAACGAGACGGGCGTGGTGCAACCGGCGGCGGAACTGTCGCGGGCGTGCCGTCAGCGGGGCATCCTGTTCCACACGGACGCGGTGCAGGCGGTGGGGAAGCTGCCGGCGCACCTGCGCGAGGTGGACGCGGATCTGCTGGCGCTCTCGGCGCACAAGTTCGGAGGGCCCGCGGGAGCCGGCGTGCTGGTGGTGCGCAAGGGCGTGGAGGTGCAGGCGCTGACACCGGGACACCAGGAGGCGGGGCTGCGCGGAGGGACACAGAACGTGCCCTACGCGGAGGCGCTCGCCCTGGCGCTGGAGCTGGCGCACGAGGAGCAGCCGGCGAACGCGGAGCGGGTGCGGACGCTGCGGGACACGTTCGAGCGGGAGGTGCGCTCGCGCATCCCGGACGTGACGGTGAACGGAGAGGGAGCACCGCGGGTGCCGAACACGAGCAACCTGTGCTTCCACGGCGCGGACGGTGAGGCGCTGCTGATCGCCCTGGACCTGGAGGGCATCTGCGTCTCGTCGGGAGCGGCCTGCGCCTCGGGGACCCTGACGCCCTCCCACGTGCTGCTGGCGATGGGCCTCACGCCGGCGCAGGCACATGGCTCGCTGCGCTTCTCGCTGGGTCCGGCGGCAACGGAGGAGGAAGTGGCCCGGGTGGCAGAGGCCCTGACCACCCACGTCCCGAAGGCCCGGGCCCTGAACCTGGAGTAATCCGCTCCAATCCCCACTCCGCCCAATCTCCCCTCGCCCTCCGGGAGAGGGACGGGGTGAGGGTGCCACGGCTCCCAGGTTGAACCCGTGTCTGCTCCCTCTCCCTCTGGGAGAGGGCTGGGGTGAGGGTCTGGGTCCCCTCCCCCGTTTCCCTCGCTACCACTTCTGGTCGGGGAGCTTCTTCTCGCGGACCTCGTCCGGGGGCTGGCCATAACCCGGCATGCCCTCATGGGACTCCTGGGTTTTCTCCGGCCCGCGCTCGACCTTGCGCTCCGTGTCCGCTTCGCGGGTCTCCTGCGGCTTCTGCTCCTTCTGGGTCGCCATCTCGAATCCTCCCTCGCGCGCTGGCGCTTGCCTCGTGCAGGGGAAGATCGGCATCGAACGGAGGACCGGCATCCAGGGACGGGGCAGGCAAGAGAGCGCAAACCCTCACCCCAGCCCTCTCCCAGAGGGAGAGGGGGCACACACGGATTTCAACCCGGGGGGCCAGATACCCTCACCCCGACCCTCTCCCGAAGGGCGAGGGAGGAGCATCACGGAGCAAGCGGAGTTACTTCGCGTCGGTGATTCCGAACAGCCCGCGCACGACGGCGGCGATGGCCAGCGGTGTGCCCACGCGCTCGTCGTAATGCGGCGCCAGCGCCTCGGCGAAGGCCTCGGCGGTGACGAACCGGTCCTCGGGATTCACCGCGAAGCCCCGGTGGATGACTTCATCCAGCGCCTCGGGGATCTCCGGGCGGATGAGGCTGGGCGGCAGGTAGTCCCGGTAGACGATCTTCGTGAAGACCTCTTCGGGGGTGGTGCCGGTGAAGGGGCGCTGCAGCGTCAGCAGCTCGTAGAGCACGACGGTGGCGGCCCACAGGTCCACCGAGGGGGCGATGGCGCCCTGCAGCGCCTCGGGCGAGAGGTAGTAGGGCTTGCCGAGCACCTCGCCACCCTGGAGCACGCCGTCCACGCGCAGGCGGGCCACGCCGAAGTCGCCCAGCTTGATGTCGCCCAACCGCGAGATGAACAGGTTGGAGGGCGAGATGTCGCAGTGGACGATGCCGAGCGGCTCGCCCTGGGGCCCGGTGGCGGAGTGGGCGTAGGCCAGGGCCTCGAGCAGCGTGCGCGCCAGGTAGACGGCGAAGTCCAGGGGCAGGTGGATGCCGCGGTGCTTGCAGCGGCGGAGGAGCTGCCCCAGGTCCCGGCCGTCCACCAGGTCCATGACGATGAAGTACTGGCCCTCGGCCACGCCCACGTCGAGCACCTGGACGATGTTGGGATGGTCCAGCTGCTTGGTGAGCCGGGCCTCGGCGGCGAAGAGGGCCACGGAGGCCGGATCCTTGGTAAGCGCCGGCAACAGCCGCTTGAGGGCCACGGTCCAGCCCTGGCGAGGGCCGGAGCGGACACGGGCACGGAAGACCTCGGCCATGCCCCCCTTACCGAGCTGCGACTGGATTTCGTAGTTGCCGAGGATCCGGGGGATCCGCGGCGTGGGAGAGGTGCTCACGCGCTCAGGGTCCCGTCTGTTGCCGCCTTCCGGCAGAGGCCTTGTTGTTCGCGACTGCCTGCTGGAGCAGCCCCACGTACTTGTTGAGCGAGGCCGCGTCCGAGGCCAGGAGCCGATCCAGCTCCTGATCCTGCGTGCCCTCGGGGATGGAGTACCCCAGCTTCACCGCCTGCCCCAGGTGGGCCAGCGCCAGCTTCCTGTCCCCCAGCCGGCTGTAGGCGCAGGCCAGGTGGTAATGGATGCTCGCCTCGCGCGGGTTGAGCGTCCGCGCCCGGTTCAGGGCGTCGATGGCGTCCTGGGCCTGGCCACTCATCAACCAGGCCGTGCCCAGCCCGAAGAAGGCCACCCAGTTGCGATCGTCCTGGGTGATGCTCCGCTCGAACTCGGCCGCCGAGCCGCGCCAGTCCTTGGCCCCCAGCAGCTGGTTGCCCCGCTCCAGCGCCTCCTTGGCGGCCTCGGGGTTGCGCTTGTCCATGCGCAGGCGCGCCATGCTGGACGCCCCCCCGCGCACCGGGGCCTGCGCGGCCCCCGCCTGGGCCGGCTGCAACACCAGCAGACCGCCCTTGCCCAGCCCCGGCGCCTGGCACCCCGCCTGCGGCCGCACATAGGCCGTCAGCGACCGGTCCTCCGGGCTGTAGAGGGCGAGGAGGGGCAGGGTGTCCGTCGCGGGGCAGGAGGCCCCCTCCAGACAGAGGGTGAGCTGCCCCACCAGCACGCCGCCCTGCAGCTGCCCTTCCAGCACCCGGCTCTGGGGCTTGAAGCGGCAGGGGCCGCCGTCGGTGGCATAGCCCACCAGCCGCTCGTGCTCGGCGCTCAGCTCCACCCGGCCCCACACGTCCGCCTGGTAGCTCCCCTGAGGCACGCTCTGGGCCCTGGCGGCTCCGGGGGCTGCGGCGATGAGGGCCGCGAGGCCGATTGTTCTGGAAACGGACGCCATGAGTGGAAGTGGGAGCCCCTCCATCATAGGAGGTGGCCGCCTGCCTTGTAAACGCGCGGCAATGGCTTGACCCATCCGCCCCCCGTTCTTATCATTCCTCCAGGCATTCCTGGGTTTCTCCAGGAGTTTCAAGGTTTTGCAGTCAGGAGAGGTTTGGTAGAAGGGCTGTCCCCTGCGGGGCGCGTGATGCCCAGCAGAAATTCGAACCGATACGTCCATCACGGGGTCCGTTTCGAGTTCCATGAGCAAGCCCTCCCCTCGCGGGATGAGGGAAGCCTACGGAACCACGACTTCGAACCCCACCTGGCTTTTTAGGGTTCAATGGACGCTAGGCACACGGCCATTCGGCGGGGGACTTTTTTCTTCACTCTTGGCGGGAGCGGGGCAGGTGAGCGAGACGGTGGCGCAAGAGGGGGCAGCTCGGAAGGTGTCGTTGCGCGAGGAACTCACGGCGCGGCGCAAGGCGATGACGCCGGATATCATCGACGAGCGCGGGCTGAAGGTTCAGGCACGCTTCCTGGCAACGCCCTATTACCAAAAGGCGAGGACGGTGGCGCTCTACGCCCCCATTCGGGGTGAAGTGCCCACACGGGACATCCTCATCGCGGCCCTGCAGGACGAGAAGATCGTCTGCTATCCGCTGTCCCACGTCCATGGACGTATCCTGTCCTTCCGGGCCATCAAGTCCGAGGCGGAGCTGGAGCCAGGCAGGCTCGGAGTACGCGAGCCCACCAACTCGGCCGAGCTCATCCCGGTGGACCAGATCGATCTGTTCGTGGTGCCCGGGCTGGGCTTCACACGAGACGGCAAGCGGCTGGGCCGGGGCGGCGGCTACTACGACGCCACCCTGAAGGCGGCCTCCGCGCGCAGCCGCCGGGTGGGGCTGGCCTTCAGCGACCAGATCGTCGACACCATGCCGACCACGAATGACGACGTGGACATGGACCTCGTCGTCACCGAGGCGGAGACACTGCGCGGGCTCTACCGCGACTGGGACTTCCTGGACACGTGAAAGTACTCTTCATGGGCGATGTGGTGGGCAAGCCGGGAGTCACGGCCGTGCGCACCCTTCTCCCCAAGCTCATCGCGCGCCACTCCTTGGACCTGGTCGTCGCCAACGCGGAGAACAGCGAAGGCGGCGCCGGGATCTCCCCCGAGTCGGCCGAAGCGCTGCTCGCCAGTGAGGTCAACCTCCTGACGAGCGGCAACCATTTCTGGACCAAGAAGCAGATCCTCCCCTGGGTGGCCGACAACCCGCACCTGCTGTTGCGGCCGGCCAACTACCCCAAGGGAGCACCGGGCCGGGGCCACACCGTCATCCAGACGCCGGATGGGCGCAAGCTCGGGGTGCTCAACCTCGAGGGCCGCGTCAACATGAAGCCCCTGGACAACCCGTTCACGGTGGCGCCGGAGCTGGTGGCGGAGCTGCGCAAGCAGACCCCCTGCATCCTGGTGGACATGCACTGCGAGGCCACCAGCGAGAAGAACGCCATGGGCGCGCACCTGGATGGCAAGGTGTCCGCCGTGGTGGGCACCCACACCCATGTGCAGACGGCCGACGAGCGGATTCTCCCCGGCGGCACGGCCTACATCACCGACGTGGGCATGTGTGGCCCGATGGACTCCGTCATCGGAATGAAGAAGGAGTCCTCCATCGAGCGCTTCATCACCCTGCGCCACGTTCCCTACGAGCTGGCCAAGAACCTGGTCTACCTGCAGGGGGTGATCATCGACATGGACGACAAGACGGGGAAGGCGCGCAGCATCGAGCGCGTGCGCGAGCACCTGCCGGGAACCTGAGCGGCGCGCACGGCGAGCGACGTCCCTTGTCACCCTGCCCGCGTTTTCGGGTAGGTTGCGCGGCGCCATGTCCGAAAACGCGCTGCGCAAGGCGACCCCCCAGGAGCAGTTCGAGGAAGTGACCCGCGGCACCGTGGACATCCAGGTGCCCGAGGAGCTGAAGAAGAAGCTCGAGCGCTCGTACGAGAAGGGCAAGCCGCTCGTCATCAAGGCGGGCTTCGATCCGAGCCGCCCGGACCTGCACCTGGGCCACTCGCTGCTGCTCACGCGCATGCGGCGCTTCCAGGACTTCGGCCACCAGGTGGTGTTCCTCATCGGTGACTTCACCGCGCTCATTGGCGATCCCTCCGGGAAGAACGTCACGCGCCCCGCCCTCACCCGCGAGGAGGTGAAGGTCAACGCGAAGACGTACCAGGAGCAGGTCTTCAAGGTGTTGGATGAGTCGAAGACGCAGGTGCGCTTCAACTCCGAGTGGTTGGACAAGCTGGGCACGGAGGGGATGATCCGCCTGGCGGCGCGCTACTCGGTGCAGCGCATGCTGGAGCGCGACGACTTCAAGACGCGCTTCCGGGAGAACCGCTCCATCTCCATCCACGAGTTCCTCTACCCGCTGCTGCAGGGCTACGACTCGGTGGCGCTCAAGGCGGACGTGGAGCTGGGCGCCACGGATCAGCTCTTCAACCTGCTGGTGGGCCGGCAGCTCATGAAGGAAGAGGGCATGGAGCCGCAGGTCATCATGACCGGGCCCATCCTCGAGGGCCTGGACGCGAAGATGGTCGACGGGAAGATCACCGGCGACAAGATGTCCAAGAGCCTGGACAACTACGTGGGCATCAGCGATCCGCCGGAGCAGATCTACGGCAAGCTGATGAGCATCACGGACGACCTGATGTGGCGCTACTACGAGCTGCTGTCGTCGCGGACGCTCAAGGAGCTGGGCGAGCTGAAGGCGAAGGTGACGAGCGGGGAGTTGCACCCGAAGGCGGCCAAGTCCGGGTTCGCGCAGGAGATGGCGGCGCGCTTCCACGACGCGGAGTCGGCGCAGAAGGCGATGCAGACGTGGGAGGAGCGCTACTCGCAGAAGAAGATCGTCGCCGAGGACCAGCCACTGGTGGAGGTGGCGATGGGCGGGGCACCGAAGGTGCCGCTGGCGAAGGCGCTGGCCGAGGCGAAGCTGGTGGCCTCGGTGACGGAGGCACGCAAGCTGATGGGCCAGGGCGGCGTGCGGGTGAACGGGGAGAAGGCGACGGACCCGAAGCACGAGCTGGACGCGGGCGAGTACCTGGTGCAGGTGGGCAAGCACAAGTCCGCGCGCCTCAAGCTGGCGTAATACCCCTCTCCCACTGGGAGAGGGACGGGGTGAGGGTATCCTGCATGGACCCATGCGGACCCTCACCCTGCTCCTGATTGCCCTCTGTACCCTCCCCTTCCGAGCCCATGCCTCGGGCGCCTTCGTCTCCGGCACCCGGCTGGAGGCCGTGGCGGAACCCGGGTCCACCCAGGTCGTCTTCACCGTGGAGCCGGACACGGCCTACCCCGTCCTCAAGAAGGGAGGCCCCGGACGCGAGTGGTGCAAGCTGAAGGGCGCCAAGGGCGAGGGCTGGGTGAAGTGCGACGGCACCGCGGCGCTGCCGGACAAGCCCCGGATGAGCGGTGAGTTCCTGGCCTCGAAGGACCGGGCCCCCGAGGCCGTCGCCCTGCCCACCACCATCCCCGAGGCCAAGGGCTGCTCGACCCGCTGCGACCACCCGCCCCTCTTCCGCCAACCCCCCGCGCTCAAGCCGGTGGACCGCGAGGTGCTCGGGATGTGCCCGGCGCGCCCGGACGCCTCGGTGAGCCGCGGCGACGTGCAGCGCTTCATGGCCGCGCACCATGACGATCCGCGCATCCAGCGGGCCCTGTCCGTGGCGGGCCGCCCGGGCGCGCGCCAGGGCAACATCGAGTGGCTCACCGGCCTGTGGGTGAGCACGGGGCCGCGCAACGCCTTCACCCACGTCTTCTGCGGCGACGAGTGGCTGGAGGAGAACATCGGCGGGCTGCACTACCTGCCCCGCTACGCGCAGCTCGAGTCCGAGGGGAAGCTCTGCTTCGACGGCCCGGCACGCGGTGGAAAGGCGCTCCAGGGCTCGCAGTACCTCATCCGCTTCCGCGGCGTGGCCCCCTGGTCCTGCGCCGAGAAGAAGCTCGGCGGATTCGCGCAGGCGGAGGATCCGGTGGCCATGGTGGCCGTGGGCACCCGCGCCTTCGCCCGCTGCTGCGCACGGGATGGAGCCAAGAAGGAGGGCGGCGTGTACTCGGCGCCGGACCTCGGCGGCAACGCATGGCGCATCTGGTGCGGGACGCGCAATGGCACCTACGGCATCGCCACGCTCTACCCCACCAACGAGCGGGCCACCTGCGGCGACTGACGCAGGTGCCCTTCCCCTCCGCCACTCCCCGGGCGCGCCGGCTCAGCGACTCGAACGGCGCGTCCGGGTGAGCAGCGCCAGGGCCATCAGCGCGACCGCTCCAGCCAGGGTGCCACCGCCCGAGCTGCCACAGCCCCAGCCCAGTGGCGAGAGCAACTCCTCCGGGTCCGTGCCCGCGTCGGTCGTCCCGGGAGTGCTTGCATCCGGAGTGCTCGCATCCGGAGTGCTTGCATCCGGAGTGCTTGCATCCGGAGTGCCTCCATCCGGCCTGGTGGCCGGCCCAGCGTCCGGGTTGACCGCCAGGCGGAAGACGAAGAGGTCCTGGCCGCCGTTGTACGAGGGATCATGGCCCGCATCCGAGACGAGCAGGCCCGCGTCGGCATTGGAGCGCCCCACCGCCACGAGCTGTCCCAGAGGCGAGCCGGAAAGCCCCATCACGGACTCGGAACCCGCGGCATTCCCTCCCACGTAGGAGGCCCACACGAAGCCTGTCAGGTCCGGATCCACCATGGCGACGAAGCCATCGTTCTTGACCCCACCCCCGCTGGGGTCGAAGGACGGATCGAAGGCATTGACGGCCAGATTCGTGGAGGTCGTCGTTCCTCCGACGTAGATGTTGCCACGGGTGTCCGCCGAGGCATGGCCTTCCATGAACTCGCCGCCTTCGCCAATCAGTACCTTCTTCGGTTGAAGGTCGCCGTTGTCGCCCACCACCCGGACCATGAAGATCTCCCGTCCTTTGCGGGTGAAGCCCGCGGGAAAATCCGTGGAGAGGCTGTTGCCAATGACAGTCATTCCACCTGATTCCGGCTGGTTCAGGACGTCCCGGACGTCATCGTCACCGTTGCCGCCCAGGAATTGGAACCAATTCATGCCGCCATCTGGGTTCAGCTGGGCGACGAAGCCGTCGCTGCCTCCTCCGCCAAATTCGCCCAGGACCTTGGGCAGGGATGTCGAAGGGATGTTCTGGCTCACGAGGCCGCCCACGAACACCCGGTGGTATTCGTTCGTCGCTACCGCGTACCCCACGTCGTTGCCGGGACTTCCGAAGGTGATGTCCCACACGGTTCGAGGGGGGTCGGCTGCGAGATCGTCCACCTGGGTGACGAAGACATCACCCCCCCGCTTGCCGACGACGTACACCACTTCGTATCCGTCCTTCTCATAGACGTAGACGTCACGGCCCTCGTCATCCCCCGGGCCGCCCAGGTACTGGAACCAGCTCACCGTCCCGTCCAGCTCCAGCCGGGCCAGGAAGGCATCCGTGCCCCCCTGGGAGCTACCGGAAATCTTGCCCACGTTGCCAATGGCTGGGTTCGAGGACGAGGCCGACGTCGTCCCGACGACGTACAACCGGTTTTCCCGATAGGGAACGAGCGCCAGCCGCATCCCCGTGTCATTGCCGGTGCCACCAAACACGCGGGTCCACGCCACGCCTCCGTCCGCATACAACTTGGTGACGAAAGCGTCCTCGCCTCCGGTCACCAGGGGCGGCGTGGACAGGCCCCCGGGGAAACCAGGGGCGTTCGTCCTGCCTGTCACAAAGGTATCACCCGCCCTGTTCGTGATGACACCTTCCGCGTAGTCGTCGGTATTGCTGGGACCGCCACTGGCCGCAGTGCCCCCCAGATAGGTGTTCCAGGTGATGCTGGGAGTAGCGGAGGCCTGAGCACGGACCGGGCCCGGCAGTACGGAGAACACGAGCGGAACGAGGCCAGCCAGCACGGCGGCGATGCGAAGAATGAGAGGGGACATGTGAAGTTCTTTCTCTCGCCGAGTATGCCAGGAAGGGGCTGGGCGGACGCATGACTCGGGAACGGTCCCGGCGTGAGACCTGTGGAGCCCCCCTCCCTCACGGGGCATACTGCGGCCCATGTGTGGCCGCGTCACCATCCAGACCCCCGCCCTGGCGATCGCCCGTGAGTTCGCCCTCACCGGCATCCGCTCCGCCCTCGAGCGCCCCCGCTACAACCTCGCCCCCACCCAGCTCATGCCCGTGGTCATCAACGACGGCGAGCGCATGCTGGATGCCTACCGCTGGGGCCTCATCCCCTCCTGGGCCAAGGAGGCTTCCATCGGCAACAAGCTCATCAACGCCCGCGGCGAGACGGTGGCCGAGAAGCCCAGCTTCCGCTCCGCCCTCAAGCGCCGGCGCTGCCTCGCGCTCGTGGATGGCTGGTACGAGTGGAAGCAGAGCACGAAGCCCAAGACGCCCTACCTCTTCCGCCGCAAGGATGGCCTGCCCATGGCCTTCGCCGGGCTCTGGGAGGAGTGGACCGCCCCGGACACCGGCGAGCTCATCCGCACCTGCACCCTCATCACCACCGGGCCCAACCACCTCATGGCCCCCATCCACGACCGGATGCCCGTTATCCTCTCGCGTGAAGCCCAGGAACTCTGGCTGCGTCCGGAGCCCCAGGAGGCCTCGGTGCTCCAGCCCCTCCTGGTACCCAACGAGGACGAGCCCCTCGAGGCCTGGGAGGTGGGGCGCGTGGTGAACTCACCGATGAACGACGTCGTCGCCTGCGTGGAGCGCGTGGCCAGCCAGTCCACGCTCCTGGTCTGACGTCTAATCGCCGAAGATCTTCCGGAAGAAGCGCACCACCGAGAACGACACGGGGGTCTCGTCGGGCCGGCCCTGGGTGTCCTGCTCGAGCGCGACGGGAGGCCGCTGGGCCTCTGGCTCCACGGAGAAGACGCTGAACTCGTCTTGGCCATCGATCGAAGTGAGCGCCTTGCGTGAGGCATTGCCACGTGTGGGCTTCTGGTCGGACATGGGCCTACCTCCCGGCGTGCGCCGTACGGCAGTGTAGGACGAGGCCCGTCACGGCGCCACAGGGGCCGGGGCGGCGGGCGCCTTCCGGCGCAGGCCTACCACGTACACCTCCATGCTGGCGCCGCGGGTGGCCTCGGGGCGCACCAGCTTCACCTCCTCGAAGCTGGCGCGCACCTCCTCGCGGAACTCCTCGAACTCGCCACCCATGAAGAGCTTGGCCACGAAGGCCGCGCCCGGACGGCCCCGGGTGACGGCCAGCTCGAGCGCCTTGCGCGCCAGCCGCAGGCTGCGGGCCTCGTCGGTGGTGCGGATGCCGCTCGTCTTGGGCGCCATGTCGGAGATGACGGCGTCGTAGGGCCCGTCGTACAGCTCGCTGAGCTTCGCGTCGAAGTCGTCGGCCAGCACGTCCAGCACCGCCGTCTTCACGTAGGGCTGCGAGAAGGGCCGGATGGCGACGATGTCCACCCCGATGACCCGGCCGCTGGGGCCCACCGCGTCCGCCAATATCTGCAGGAAGCCGCCCGGGGCGGCTCCCAGGTCCAGCACCGTGGCGCCCTTCTTCAAGAAGGGGTAGCGCTTGAGGATCTCATCCACCTTGAAGGCGGAACGGGCCCTCAGCCCTTCTTGCTTGGCTTTCTTGAAATAGTGGTCTTTCGGACGGTAGGGCTTGCCCATGACAGAGGGGGTCCCTACCATCGGCTACTGTCTTCGGGAAGCCGAAGCGGTGACGGGTGTCGTGGACCCGTGAAACGGCGGACCGGAGGGGGCATGCGACTGTTCAGCGTGACGACGGCGGTGTGCGTCTCCCTGCTGGCGGCGGCCTGCGCGGTGGGGTGCTGGTACCGTGCGGAGGGGCTGCGCTCGGAGGCGGACTGGCTGCTGGAGCGGAGCAAGGCCCAGGCGAGCGAGTTCGCCCAGAGCTTCAACGACACCCTGGCCACCCAGCAGCTAGAGACGTTCGCCAGGCGCCGGGTGGTGCTGGAGCGGGCCCACCTGTGGCAGCGCGGCCAGGCGCTGGGGATCATGTTCGCCGTGGTGGCCGCGGCGTGCGCCTGGGTGCTGAACCTGCTGCGCCGCCTGAATGGCGAGCTGGAGGAGGCGAGCCAGGGGCTGGAGGAGGCGAAGGCCGCCGAGCCGGTCTCCCTGGGAGCCGCCGTCCGGCCCTCGCGTTCCTAGAGGACTCGCGGCGCGGGAAGCGCGCTGGTATGGACTGCCTCACCCCTGAGCGGGAGGTGGAGCATGCCGGGCTGCGCGCACTGCGGAGGCGAACTCGACATCGTGGGCAACCAGGTGGGGCGGCGGGACACCTGCCCCCACTGCGGCGAGGAAGTGCACTCGTGCCGCAACTGCCGCCACTTCGACAAGACGGTGGCCAAGCAGTGCAAGGAGCCCTTCGCCGAGGTGCCCTCGGACAAGGACGAGGCCAACTTCTGTGAGCTCTTCCAGATTGGCGAGGGCGGCCTGCACGTGAAGGACAGCAAGGACGCCGCGCTGTCCGCCGCCGAGGCCCTCTTCAGGAAGAAGTAGGCGCTACCACCGCCGGGCAAGGCCCAGGCTGCCGCGCACGGTGAGCGCCGCGGCCGGCCGGCTCTTCCCCTCGGGCGTCAGCTCCGGGAAGAGGAAGGTCTGCCCGGTCAGCTCCAGCAGGAAGGCGAAGCCCACCGGCAGGTCATACGTGGCCCCCACGCTCACCGCGAGCGTGCCCGCCAGGGCCGTCCGGTCCGGCGCCAGGCCCTTCGTCTCGAAGGATTGATGCAGGAGCGCCGCCCCCGCCGAGGCCCCCACGCCCAACGACACCCGGGGCAAGTCCCACGCGTGCACCACCCCCAGCTCGGCGCCCAGCTCGTCCATGCGCGCGCTCAGCTTCGCGTTGCGGAAGCCCCCCCGGCAGACGCCCACCCGGGGCACCACGCTCAGGTGCTCCATCTCGATGGCCCACGCGGCCCAGGGGCCCTGGCAGTTGGTCGCCTCCTGCCACAGCCCCGTGTGCACCTGGTAGCCCACCTGCACGCCGTGCACGGCCTCCCCGCCCGCCTGTCCCTTGCGCACCAGCCGCGCGTACTCGAAGCGCTCCAGCTTCCCATCCTCCACCACCGTCACCGACGCGGGCGTCACCGCCACGGTGCCCTCGAGCAGGAAGTCGGCGCCACGGCCCCGCACGAAGTACCGGCCCGCGCGCACGTTGATGCGGCGGACCCGCTCGTGCGCGCCCACCTCGGCCACCACCGCGCCCGCCGGGGTGTCCGTGAAGAGCAGGTACGTGCGCCCCTCGGGAAACGCGAGGCTCCCCCGCCGCTCGGCGCGCCGGCCCAGGTCCGTCAGGATGACGTCCCCCTGCCCCTTCAGCTCGTACCGGAAGGTGGGGTGCTGCGTGCCCGACAGCGTCCGGCTCGAGGCGCGAATCGTGTTCTCGTAGGAGAAGCGGTAGGCCTCCTCCAGCGCCACGTGCCCATCCTCGTTCTGGTCCGCGGCCCCCAGCAGCCCGGAGACGAGGTAGTGCGTGAAGAAGGAGCCCCGGAGCGCCTCCGACTCCTGGGCGGACTCGCTCGCCGCGCTCGAGGTGAGGAAGACCACGCCCTCCCCGGCCAGTTGCTGATCCAACCGGAGGAAGAACGGTGGCGCGCTCGTGCCGCCCTTCACGCGGGTGAGCGCCCCCGAGCGGCAGGCATCCAGCACCAGCACCCGGAAGGCGGCCGCCGAGCCGCGCACGAGCTGCTCCAGCTCGGAGATCTCCAGAGGCGTCGTCCCCAGGTGGAGCGCCTGCGCGTCCGCGTGGCCCGAGTAGTAGACGAGCAGCATGGCCTGCATCCCTGGCCTGCCCGCCACCGAGCGGATGCGATCATTGAGCGAGATGAGCGCCCGGCGCGCCGTGGCCGAGTCCTCGCCGGACAGCATCACCAGGTTCTCGGGCGCGAAGCCGCCCAGCTCCCCCAGCACGTCGCGCACCTTGCGGGCATCGTCCTCGGCGAAACGCAGCGGCTCCTCGCCGGCCTCGCCGAAGTTGTTGCCCATCACGAGCCCGAAGCGGACCACCTCCGCCCCGGCGGGACTGGCGACACTCAACACCCCGGCGAGCGCCAGGAACAACGGGACTGCCCTCATGGCCCCTCCTGCTTGTCCAGCGCTACCACGTCCACGTCGCAGCCCTCGGCGGGGGGCGGCCGTGATGGCTCCCGTTCGAGCGCCGAGAGCAGGGGCTCCAGCGGAATCGGCGCCGGGCAGGCGAGCACGTAGACGATCTCCGTCCCCAGGGTGCCGTCGAGAACGGTGGACAGCGGCAGGGGCACGTCCTCGCCCGCGGGCTGGAAGGCGGCGGTGGGCTCGGCCGGGTAGTAGAGGCTGGCGCGCCGCGCTCCATCGAGGCTCAGCACCGCCACGTAGCCGGGAGCGCTCAACGACGTCGTGAATTGGAGCGCATCCCCGGGCCGGACGACCTCGCCCGGGCCGCCCTCGCGCACGGCGTCCTGGTGCCGCACGTAGAACCCGGACCAGCCCGCGCCCTTCGTCCGGCCCTCCTCCAGCACCTCGCGGGGCTGCTTCCCCACCAGCACCACCAGCACCACGGAGGCGGCCAGGGCCAGCGCGGTGCCCAGCCACGCGGCCCGCCGGGGCACGAGACGGCGGGGCGGCTCGGGCGTGCGCAACTCCAGCGGGGGCGGCGCGGCCTGGAAGGCCTCCCGGTCCGCGTGGAGCGCGTCATACCGGGCGGTGCAGGCGGGACAGGTGGCGAGGTGCTCGCGCACGGCCCCCTCCTCCCCGGCCGCGAGCGCACGGCCCAGCAACAGGTCCAACTGGAGATCCGACAGGCACCCTTCGCGGCGGCTCATGACCTCTCCTTCCCGGAAGCCCCACCGAGGCGGAGCACCTGCTCCCGGACACGCTCCAGCAGGTTGCCCACGTGCCGCCGGGAGCAGTCCATCACGCCGGCGATCTCCTCGTGCGTCATCTCATCGAAGTAGTAGTAGACGGCCACCTCGCGCAGCTCCTCGGGCAGACGGGACAGGAGGCTCCGCGCCTCGGCGAGCCGCTCCGCCCGGGGCAGCTCCACCTCGGACAGGCGCGGCGCCATCACCTCCTCCACCAGCTTCAACCGCGTCCGCCCGTTGCGCAGCCGGTTGAGGCACAGGTGCGTCGTCGCCGAGTAGAGGAAGGTGATGGCCTGGCTGCGGCCCTGGTACTGCCCGGGCCGGTGCAGCAACGAGGTGAACAGCTCCTGCAACACGTCGCGCGCCTCCTGCTCGTCGCCGAGCACCTGACGCGCCCGGCGCAGCACCAGGTAGCCGTGCTCGCGGTAGAGCTGTTCGATGTCCCCGTTGCTCCTCATGTGCCGTCCGGTCCTCCGTGCCTCGCGAGCGCTCAGGTGAACTGAGGCAGGCGCAGCTTGCTCGGGTCGTTGGGGATGCGGACCTTGATGCTCGTGTCCAGGTTCTCGTCGACCACGGTCAGGGTGTCGTAGATGTCGCCGCAGGCCTCCCGCTCCGCCGGAGTGGTCGCGTGCGCGATGCAGTCCTGGTACTTGCGATACTCCCCCTCGGTCATGGCCCTGGCGTGGATGAGGTGGTAGCCGGCGGAGATGGCGCGCGCGCCCCCACCCTCGTCGAGCCACTTCGAGAAGACGCTGCCCGCCTCCACGGGCTCGGGGAGATAGGCCATCACGTACTCCTCGGCGGCCCCGACGAAGCGCTCCTCGTTCTCGTCGAACACACCGATATAGGCCATGCCAATCGGCCCATACGGAGTCTGCGCGAGCGAGCCCTCATCCGGAGGGGTGTGGAGCGAGAGCTTGAAGTGGCTGGGGAACTGGCCCTCCACGGGCACCGACTCCGCGACGATCAGGTTCTTCCCCGGCCTGGGAACGAGCCAGACGAGCTCGACATTGGTGGACGGCAGCGGCACCTCCCGCTCGCTGGTGACGGTGCCGCTCAGGGTGAGCAGCGGCTCCCCGGGGTACTCCGGCGTTGCCTGGGGCGTGCCACACGCGGCGAGGGCGAGGCCCGCGAGGCCGGTGACGAACAACGAACGCAGCATGCGCTTCATGGTCTCTCCAAGAGAACGGGCCAGGGAGGACCCGGCAGGGGTCCGCCGCCCGTTCCATCCCTTGGGACCGCGAGCCCTCATTTTCCGGCACGAAAAAAAGCAGGGCCCCGGTTCAGCCCTCCCCGGCCGGGAGGAAGGGCAGCTCCAGGACGAAGGTGGCCCCATGTCCGGGCCCTTCGCTCTGCGCCTTCAGCGAGCCGCCCATCTCCTGGGCCGCCAGGGCGCTGGAGTGCAGGCCAAAGCCATGGCCCTCCTCGCGGGTGGTGAAGCCGTACTGGAAGATGCGCGTGAGCAGCTCCGGGGCGATGCCCACCCCATGGTCGCGGATCTCGATGCGCACGAGGCGTTCCGACGGGCGCTCCAACGTCACGCGCAGCCGCTGCTTCTCGGCGGGCAGGGCCTCCATGGCGTTGATGGCGTTGCTGATCAGATTGAGCAGGATCGTCAGCACCTTGTGCTTGTCGGCCATCACCGGAGGCAGGTCCGCCAGGCTCCGCTCCACCTGGATGTGAAAGCGGGCGAGCCCATCCGCGCTGATCCGCAAGGCGTCCTGCACCAGCTGCGCCAGGGAGACGGGCTCCTGGACCTGGGGCGTCCTGGCATGGCGCTGCTGCATCCGGACGATGGTGGCGATGTGGTCGGTGTACCGGCCGACATCCTCGAGCAGCTCGCGAAGCTCCTGTTGCTCCTCGAGCATGTGCCGGCTCAACCGGCGCAGGAAGGGCAGGACGTTCTTCCCGCGCTCGTCCTCGGTGAGGAAGCGGGCCAGGCCGGACTGGTGCGCCTCGAGCAGCTCCACCACGCGGCCCACCTGTTCGAGCTTCAACCCGTCCAGCCGCTCCCGGGCCACCAGCGCCGAGGTGGTGACGCTGTTGAGCACGTTGCCCACGTTGTGCAGCACGTGCGTGGCCACCTCCGCCATGCCCGCCCGCCGAGCCGTGTCCACCAGCCGCTGGTGGACCTCCTTCAGCTCCCGGGTGCGCTCCTCGACGCGGTGCTCCAGCCCCTCGTTGGCGTGGCGCAAGGCCTCCTCGCGCCGGTGGACCTCGTGGGCCATCCGCTGGAAGGCCTGGGCCAGCTGCCCCAGCTCGTCGGCGCGTGACGTGTCCAGCTGGACGTGGAAGTCCCCGGCCTCCACCTGGGTGGCTGCCCGGGAGAAGCTCAGCAGCGGACGGGAGATGTGCCGCCGGAGCACCCAATACATGATGCCCAGCTCCACCAGCAGCGACACCATGCCGAAGAGCGGGACATAGCGCGCCGCGTGGAAGGCCGTCGCGGCCACCTCGCGCCCGGACAGCACCGTGACGAAGTTCCAGCCGGGCCCCGCCAGCCGCGCCACGGCGAGGTACTCGTCATACTCCGCCAGCTTCAGCAGGATCTGCCCGGGCTGGCGGCCGCGCACCCGCTCGAAGATGGCGCGCAGGTGGGCATTCTGCTCGGCCGATTCCAGGTGCAAGGGCGCGCCGGGCTTTCCGTCGTCCAGGAGGTTGTAGGCAGCCGCGCCGCTCTCCAGCTTCAACTGGGGATGGGCGATGAGCTGCCCGTCATCGCGGAAGACCATGTTGTACGCACCGGGCAGCGACTCCTTGACGGTGCGGGCCATCAGCTCGTCGAGGAGCACGTCATGCCCCACCGTCGCGACATGGCGGCCGTCCAGGTCCAGCGGGGTGACGACCGAGGCCATCCACCGCTTCGAGGTCACATCCTCGAAGATGCCCGTCCAGGCCGTCTGCCGCCGCGGGTTGTTGCCGGGCTGGGTGAGGGTGAAGAACTCGCCGGTGACGAGCGGGAAGCCGGCATCTATCTCCTGGCTCCAGTCCGGATCCTCCGGCCAGAACACGGCCTCGGCGCCCTCGGGCAGGATGACGTAGGTGTCGGTGAAGCTCGCGCGGAGCGCGGGCCCGAACTGGGCCACCACGTCATGGGCGGCCAGCAGCCGGCGGCGGAAGTCCACGTCCGCCGTCACCCCGCGGTTCACGAAGACCCCGGGCATCCGCGTCCCGTCGAAGCCCTGGGGCCGGTTGCGGATGGAGCCATCCTCGAGCCGGGTGAAGAGGCTGTCGAAGCGGGCGTGGGGCTCCTCCTGGCCCCAGGCGCGGATGCGCTCCTCCAACGCCTTCTTGAGGATCGCGTGGTTGTTCTCGGCCAGGATGAAGACGGCCTGCTCGCGCTGGCCGCGCTCGGAGACGTAGTGCACGAGCCGCAGGAAGTGCTCGGTGCGCGTGAAGCGGAGGATGTAGACGTAGCTGACGAGCGTGGTCAGGACGATGACCAGCGCGATGCGGACCCCCATGCTGAGCAGGGTCCTGCGGGCAAGCGAGGCGCGGGGGCCAGCGGAGGAGTCATGCGGCATGAGTCGGTGTCCGGGACACCGGCCGGGATGCATGAACCCCCAAGGACCCACTACCCCCTGTGGCATCTCCGGCCGGAGCGATACCGACTCTACGCGAGGATCCGGAGGGGCGGCACCGGAAGCCACCCCGCGCGTGAGCAAATCGCTGGCGGCCTAGAAGCCGGACATCTTCGAGAGGATCTCCTTCATGACCTCGGAAGTCCCACCGCCGATGGTGATGAGCCGGATGTCGCGCCAGGCCCGCGCGATGTGCGTCTCCTCGATGTAGCCCATGCCGCCGAAGAACTGCTGGACGTCGTAGGCCACCTTCTGCGCCAGGTCTCCCGCGAACAGCTTCGCCATGGAGATCTCCCGCACCGCGTTCTCCTTGCCGTTGAAGAGGTCCACCGCGTGGTACGTCAGCCGCTTGGCCGCCTCGATGGCCGCCATGTGCTCCACCAGCTTGTGCCTCCACACCTGGAAGCCCAGCAGCGGCTTGCCGAACGCCTGCCGCTCCTTCCCGTACGCGAGCGCGTCCTCAATCATCCGCTCCATCCCGCCCACCGCCGAGATGGCGCCCACCAGGCGCTCGCCCTGGAAGTTCGTCATGATGTGGTAGAAGCCCTCGTTCTCCTCGCCCAGCACGTAGCGGCGCGGAATCCGGCAGTCCTCGAAGTAGAGGATGGCCGTGTCCGAGGACAGGTTGCCCACCTTGTCGAGCTTCTTGGACACCGTGAAGCCCTTCACGTCCGTGGGGAACGTCACCAGCGAAATCCCCCCGTACCCCGGCCCGCCCGTGCGCACGCCCAGCGTGATGAAGTCCGCGCGCGTGCCATTCGTAATCCACATCTTCGAGCCGTTGATGACGTAGTCATCCCCGTCCCGGCGCGCCGTCGTCTGCATGTTCGCCACGTCCGAGCCCGCCCCCGGCTCGCTCACCCCCAGCGCGGCGATCTTCTCGCCCGCGAGCGCCGGAGCGAGGAACTCGCGCTTCTGCTCGTCCGTGCCGATCTCGTTGATGATCGGCGTGGCCATCTGGCTCTGCACCAGCAGCGCCATGTTCACGCCCGCGTTGCGGCTGCGCGTCAGCTCCTCGGTGAAGGCCGTCACGTACCAGTAGTCCAGCCCGCTGCCGCCGTACTTGGGGTCGTGGTTGATGCCGAAGAAGCCCAGCTCGCCGCACTTCTGGAACAGCTCCCGCGGGAAGATGCCCGCCCGGTCCCACTCCAGGGCATGCGGCGTCATCTCCTTCTCCACGAACGTACGCACCGTCTTGCGGAAGGCCTCATGCTCCTCGGTGAACGGGTTCAGCATGGTCGCTGTGGCTCCTCGGGGTGATTGATTGGGGAGTCAATAGTACAAGGGTCGTCCTCGCGGACAAGGACACTCATGACATCTGTCACCCTGGCGCTCCTCGCGCTGCTGTCGGCCGCTCCGGCCGCACGCCCCCCGGCCGAGGAGGTGCTCCGCACGCAGTGCCGCACCTGGGCCGCCGATCCGAAGAACCCCTGGGCGCTCGCCCATGGCATCGCCGCCGAGGGCCGCGCCTTCAAGGCCCGCGATGGCCGCCGCGCCGCGGACGTCATCGTCTCGGACTTCCTGCGCCGCGAGGGCCCCGACCTCCGCTTCGACGCCTTCGCCGCCGACGGCACGCCCGTGGAGCCCCACCCCAACCTCCTCGTGAAGACGCTGCTGCTCGCGGGCTACCCCGCTTCCCAGTCCTTCCGCGCGAGCGGGGGGCCCATCACCCTCGGTGCCCTCGTGGAGGACCTCAAGCGCGACTTCCGCCGCGACGCCGCCCTCTCGCCACACGGGGCCTGGACGCTCGATGCCCTCTCGCATGCCCTCCCCGCGGGCGCCACCTTCACCAACGGCGCCGCAGAGCGCATCCGCTTCGACGGGGTGATGGACGAGGCGCTCGCCCTGCTCGAGCGCGAGCACGCGGAGCTGATGGCCGGAATGAAGGCCGGGCTGCCCCAGGTGCCCAAGCGCAAGCAGGGCATCTACGCGCACCCCTGCGGCGGGCTGCACCTCTTCCAGGCCGTCGCCAGCCACGCGCGCCACCCCGCCGTGCGCAAGGCCTGGGGCCCCCGCCTCGACGCCCAGGTGGACGTCCTCGTCTACCGGCTGGGCTCCGAGTCGCGCCAGTACGATGCCGCCCTCACCTCCGCGCCGCCCGCCTACCGGCTCCCCGTGCTCGTACAGATGGTGAAGTTCTACGGCCACTTCCTCGAGACGCTCGGCCGCTACCGCGAGGAGACGGGCTGGACGCCCACCCCCGAGCAGGCCCGGGCCGTGGAACAGGCCCGCGCACTGCTCGATGGCGCGGTGCGTCGACTCGACGCGTCAGGCGCCTTCCGGGACATGGAGTCCGTGAAGACGGCCCAGTACCAGCTCTACCTGGACCTCATCGGCGATGCCTGCCACGCCGCTCACGGCCTGAGCTACTGGAGGAACCACCTCGGAGGTTGATACAACGGTCAACCATGTCCACCCCCCTTCGCCTCCTGGCCGCGAGTCTGGCCCTGATCGGGCTCACGCTCGCTGGCTGCAAGAAGGAGAGCTGCCTCGGCAATGATGAAGGATGCCGGGTCGCCAGCCCCTGCGAGAAGCTGAGCTACTCCTGTGAAGCCGCCTCCGGTTCGATGCTCGAGGTGCGCACCCTCACCCCCTCGGACAAGCGCGTGGGCAGCAATGCCCCCGGCGCCGGTCCCGACACCGTGCCCGGCGGCCTCAACGCGCTCGGCGCCCGCGGCGACATCCTCCTGGGCAACGACCGGGCGGTGGCTGTCATCGCCGGCCTCGGCAACACCAACCTCTTGGATCCCAACGGCGGCTCGCTGCTGGACCTGAGCGCCCGCGGCAAGAACAACGACGGCCTCAACCAGGTGCTCCAGGTGGTGGGCATCCTCCCCGGAGACGCCGCGCACTACACGTCGATGAAGATCATCGACGAGCGGCCCACCCGCGTGGCGGTGCAGCTCAGCGGCACGCTCGACGGCAAGCCCGAGTTCCCCATCCACACCATCTACGAGATGCGCCCGTGTGAGCCCGGCATCCGCGTACGCACCGAGGTCCTCAACACCTCCGTGGATCCGCAGCTGTGGGCCCTGGCGGACGGCTTCTACTGGAGCGGCCGCGAGGCGCTGCCCTTCACGCCCGCGGAGGGCTCGGGCTACCAGCACCCGTCCTTCAGCCTCCTGTCCATCGGTGACGCCTTCAAGAAGTTCCCGTACCTGACGGCCGCCATGGCCTCGGACCCGGCCGCCAGCTACGCCCACGTGGCGTGCGGCGAGGCGAACCTGCTCGAGGGCTTCCAGAGCGATCAGATCTCCTCCTCGGGCCTGCCGCGCACCGTGGTGCAGCCGCGCGACTACCTCGTCTTCGAGCGCTTCCTCGCCGTGTCCGAGCGCGGGGACGTGGCCGCCGCCGCGGACCTGGCCCTCGAGGCCCGGCAGAAGCTGCACGCCGAGAAGTACGTGACGCTCAGTGGCGTGGTGACCCGCAACGGGACGCCGCTCGCCTCGGGCCGCGAGGTCAGCGTCATCGTCAGCGAGGGCCAGCTCACCGCCGGCCCGGCCACCCGCGTGCCGTGGACCCAGGTGACGCCCGACAAGGAGGGCCGCTTCCAGGCCCGCGTGCCCGCCGGCCGCGACTACGTGGTGGAGCTGCACGCCTTCGGCCGCAAGGTGGCCGACCGGCAGCTCGACAAGGTGCAGGCGGACACGGACGTGGGCACGCTCGCCGTTTCCTCCCACTCCCGGCTCACCGTGAACGTGGTGGACTGGGTGTCCGGCATCGGCCTGGACGCCGAGGTCTTCCTCATCCCCGTGGACGCCACCACCCAGAAGGACACCGAGGGCACGCTGCACGGCCGCTTCGGCACCTGCGCGCCGTGGCTGGGTCCGCCCCCGGGCCCCTCGCCCGCGTGCAACCGCTTCCTCGTGCGCAACGGCACCGCCACCGTGGACGCCCCCGCGGGCCGCTTCCACCTCTATGCCTTCAAGGGCCCCTTCTGGACCATCGACCGGGAGACCGTGACGCTCGGCGCCGGGGACACCAAGGTGGACCTCGTCCTGCACAAGCTGGCGCTCCAGCCCCTGAACACCGTGGGCGCGGACCTGCACGTGCACGGCGCCGCCAGCTTCGACAGCTCCATCCCCGAGTATGATCGCGTGCTGTCCTTCGCCGCCACGGACCTGGACGTCATCGTCTCCACCGACCACGACGTCATCTACGACTACGGCCAGACGGTGCGCAGCCTCGGCCTGCAGGACAAGATGAGCGCCGTGGTGGGCCTGGAGACCACCGGCCACATCCTCTGGATGAAGCGCCCCGGCTCCACCCTGCCCCTGGTGGTGGGCCACTACAACTTCTGGCCGCTCGAGTACGACCCGACCAAGCCGCGCAACGGCGCCCCGGCGGACGAGCTCGTCGAGCCCGGTGAGCTGTTCGACCGCGTGAAGGAGAGCGCCCCGGCCGCCCTGCGCGACCAGCTCCTGGTGCAGCTCAACCACCCCTGGTCCGACGCCGAGTTCGGCCGCGACCTGGGCTACCCGCGCGCGCTCGCGATCGACACGACGAAGAACCTGCCCTCGCGCGATGACGGCACCAACGCCGGCATGTACGTGCGCACCCCCAAGGGCGGCTTCGCCAACAACGGCCAGAACGCCCAGGAGGTGATGAACGGCACGCAGAACGACATGCTGCTGCCCTACCGCGCCTTCTGGTTCTACACCCTCAACCAGGGCCAGTTCGCCGCGGGCACCGCCAACAGCGACTCGCACAGCCTCACCGACAACACCGTGGGCCTGCCGCGCAACATCGTCTACACCAGCGCCAGGCCGGGCACCTCGTTCAACACCGCCGACTTCAACAGGGCCCTCAAGGCCGGTGAGTCCTTCGGCACCAACGGCCCCGTCATCGAGGCCACCGTGGAGTCCCCCGGTGTGAAGCGCAGCTTCGGCTTCTCCCCCTTCTCCCCCGCGGCCGACGCGAAGCTCCACCTCAAGGTCTCCGCCGCCCCCTGGGTGCCCGTGGACGAGGTGCGCATCGTCGTCAACGGCACCGTCGTGAAGACGCTCAGCGGCGCGGAGCTCAAGCCCCCGGCGAAGGATCCGCTCGATCCGGCGGCGGTCGCCGATCTCGTGCGCTACGACGGCAGCCTCGCGCTGTCCGAGCTGCTCACCGGCGTGAGCGGCGATGCGTGGGTGGTGGTGGAGGCGGGCGCCCGCCTGCCGCTCGCCGCAGACTTCGGCGGCCCCGGTGGCGACAAGCCGGATGGCATCCCCGACACGGGTGACAACAACGGGGATGGCAAGGTGGACCGCGCCGACATCGCCGAGGGCGCCAGCTACGGCCCGCTGCGCACCCCCACCCCGCCCACCAGCGAGGCGGATCCGCAGTTCCACTTCTCGCAGGTGGTCACCGGCGGCTACCCCATGTCCTTCACCAACCCCTTCCTCCTCGACCGGAACGGCAACGGACGCTTCGATGCCCCCGGCGTGGCCGCCCAGTGAATCGAGGGCACACCGTGAACCTGTCCCGACTGCTCTCCGCACTCGCCGTCCTGCTGCTGCTGCCCGCCACCGCTCGCGCGGAGGGAGGGTGTGAGCAGTGGATTGCCCCCGCGCTCGCCGAGGGCCCCATCACCTTCGGCTTCCAGTCCGCCGATGTCGCCACCGGCCGCCGCGCCTGCCCCCGCACCGAGGTGGGCTTCGGCGTCCAGGGAGGCGCCATCATCGAGACGGCGAACTTCTACGGCGCCGTCACTGGGGCCGGCCTCCTGTCCGGCAGCTACGCCGTGCGCCCGGACCTGGAGGTGTTCGCCACGCTGGAGGCCCCGCGCTTCCAGTTCGTCCAGAACGCCACCCTCACCGGCACCACCCTGCACCTGGGACAGCTCACCGTCGGCGGCACCTATATGGCGCTGACGCGCGGGCCCTTCGTGCTCTCCCCCAGCGTGCGGCTGCAGCTGCCCACGTCCTTCGCCAGCCCGAGGACGCGCACGCTCGGCGCCGAGGTGGGCGCCGCCATGCTGTACCGGCCCACGAACCGCTTCGAGGTGCACGGCTACGCGGGCGTGGACGCGGACATGGGCCTGGGGGCCGCGGCCGCGCTGCCCCGCGCCGGCTTCCTGATGAACGTGGGCACCGAGTACGCGCTGTGCAGCGGCTTCGCCGCCGTGCTGGATGCCAACGTGCACTTCGGCCACCGGGCCGTGCTCGACTACGTGGCGCCGGCCATCGGGCTGCGCTTCCGCGCGGGCGAGCACTTCGGCGCGGAGCTGGGCGCGAGCCTGCCCCTGCTGGGTGCCGAGCGCGCCCTCGCCATTGGCGGGCTGAAGCTCACCTACCGGATGTAGTGCTTCGCCGGAGGCCGGGCGCCCCACCGAGGGCACGCCCGGCCTCCTTGCTTCGCGGAGCCCGCGCAGCCTGGACACGTCCAGGACATGACCACGCCAGTCCCGGCACACCTCCAGGCGGGCAGCGCCCCCGCCCGCTCCAGGCGGAATTCCCGTGACGGGCCCCGTGTCAGTGCGGCCAACTGCACCATGCCGCCGATCCCCGCCGCCCGCCCTCGTGCTCCCCTCGCCCGGTCGACGCTCATCAAGATGGGCGCGCGCATCGCGGTCGTCATCGCCCTGACGACCTTCTTCAGCTACCTCCACATGCACCACACGCTGCGCACCGAGGCGCTCGCGCAGCTGGAGCAGCATGTCGCGGAGCGCAGCCAGCGTGAGCAGGCCATCTTCGTGCTGGCCGAGGACAACCACGCCGTGCTGCGCAAGGCCCTGGAGGAGCGCATCCGGACCCTGAGCCCGGAGGACGTGAACGCGCGCTTCGACCGCCTGTTCGCGCAGCTGCCCGACGGCACGGTCCGCAGCCGGCCCGAGGGCTTCGATGGCACGAAGGACGTGGGGGTCTTCGTCCCCCGCGGCGTCAACGTGGACCTGGACATGCGCCGCCGGCTGCTGGCCTCGTATGACGTGCTCACCTGGTACGGGCCCGCCTTCCACGTCCGCTTCACGGACACCTTCGTCACGCTGCCCGAGGGGCCGATCATCATCTACTGGCCCGAGCACTCCACCTGGGTCCATGACGCCGCGCCCGACTTCATGGTCCCCCAACAGCCGTTCTTCTCCACCAGCCTGCGCGAGAACAACCCGGAGCGGCGGACGCTCTGGTCCGAGGTCTATACGGATGAGGTCAGCGGGAGCTCGATGACCTCGTCCACCACGCCCCTGGACCTCGAGGGCCGGCATGTCGCGTCGATCAGCCAGGACGTGCTCCTGGAGGAGTTGCAGGCCCGCACCCTCAATGAGCGCCTGCCCGGCGCCTACAACGTCATCATCCGCGAGGACGGCACGCTCATCGTCCATCCCGGCATGGCGATGAAGGAGGGCGTCGCGCAGCCCGGCTCCGTGGTCGAGGAGGACCACCTGCGGAGCATCGTCGAGCGGGTGAAGAACCGTCCGCACGGGCAGGCCGTGGTGGAGCTGCCGGGGCATGGCGAGTACCTCGCCGTGGCCCGGCTCCAGGGCCCCGGCTGGAGCTTCGTCACGGTGCTCCCCGAGAGCGTGGTGGCGAAGCCCGCCCTCGCGGCCGCCCGCTACGTGCTGCTGCTCGGCCTGGTGTCGCTCGTCCTGGAGCTGGCCATCATGGCCTGGGTGCTCAAACACCAGATCACCCAGCCACTGCTGGCCTTCACCCAGGCCACCGACCGCATCGCCGCCGGGGACTTCCACGTGGAGCTGGACACCACGCGCAACGACGAGCTGGGGCAGCTCGCCCGCTCCTTCCGGCACATGGCCGACGAGGTGCAACGCCGCGAGCACGCCCTGCGCGAGGCCAACGAGGGCCTGGAGCAGCGTGTGGAGGAGCGCACCCGCGAGCTCAAGAACGTGCACCTGCAACTGGTGCAGTCAGCGCGGCGCGCGGGCATGGCGGAGATCGCCACCAACGTGCTGCACAACGTGGGCAACGTGCTCAACAGCGTCTACACCTCCGCCCAGCTCGCCAAGGAGCGGATGACGAACATGCGCCTGGAGCACGTGAGCCGTGTGGCCAGCCTCCTCCAGGAGCACCAGGACAGCGCCGGCACCTTCCTCTCCCAGGACGAGCGCGGCAAGAACGTCGTGCCCTTCCTCGACAAGCTCGGCCGCAACCTGCTCGAGGAGCGCAAGGAGATTGCCACGCTGCTGGACGATGTCGGCCGCTACACCGAGCACGTGGGCGACATCGTGAAGGTGCAGCAGAACTACGCCCGCACACCCCGTCTGCAGGAGGCCGTGCACCTGGAGGGGCTGGTGGAGGACGCGCTGCGCATCAACGCCGCCGGGCTCACCCGCCACCAGGTGAAGGTGGTGCGCCAGTTCGCGGAGCTGCCCGCCGTGCTCACCGACAAGCACAAGGCACTGATGATCCTGGTCAACCTGGTGAGCAACGCCAAGTACGCCATGGACGGGGTGCCCGTGACCGAGCGGCTCCTCACCGTGAAGCTGGAGCGCACCGCTGGCGAGCAGGTCCGCATCCAGGTGCACGACAACGGCATGGGCATCGCCCCGGAGATGCTCACCCGCATCTTCCAGTACGGCTTCACCACCCGCGAGGAGGGCCATGGCTTCGGCCTGCACTCCAGCGCCCTGGCGGCCCAGGAGATGGGCGGCTCCCTCACCGTGCACAGCGAGGGGCCGGGACACGGCGCCACCTTCACCCTGGAGCTCCCCTACCTCGCGGCCCAACAGGCAGCGTGAGGGGCGGCCTCGCCGGGAGGGGCGAGGTTTGTGGTGCAAGGAGGGGGCAAAAATTTTACACTCCTGTCACCTGTCGGAAACAAGACACTCCCTGGATTTCCGGCGCCCTCCCCCTTGAGCGCGGCTCTGCCATCCCCGAACCCCCCCGAAGCCACCCCGGATGAGGTCCGCCCCCCCGGGAACCTCCCGCGGCCGCCCGCGCGCCCTCGGGCACCGCTGGCCCGCTCGACGCTCCTCAAGATGGGGGTGCGCATCGCGGTGGTCATCACCCTGAGCACCCTCTTCAGCTACCTGCACATCCTCGAGACCCTGCGCACCGAGGCGCTCGTCCGGCTGGAGCGCTACGTGGTGGAGTACAGCCAGCGCGAGCAGGCCGTCTTCGTGCTGGCCGAGGACAACCACGCCGTGCTGCGCAAGGCCCTGGCGGAGCGCCTCCAGGCCCTGAGCCCCGAGGACGTGAGCGCCCGCTTCGACACCCTGTTCGCGCGGCTGCCCGACGGCTCCGTCCGCAACCGTCCCGAGGGCTTCGACGGCACGAAGCTGCCCGGCGTCTTCATCCCCCGGAGCGCGAACGTCGACGCGGACCTGCGCCGCCGGGTGCTGGCTTCTTACGACGTGCTCACCTGGCTCGGGCCCGCCTTCTCCACGCGCTTCACGAACACCTACGTCACGCTGCCCGAAGGGGCCCTCATCATCTACTGGCCCGAGCGCCCCACCTGGTGCCAGGAGGCCGAGCCCGACTTCTCGATGGTCGAGTTCGACTTCTTCCCCATCAGCCGCCCGGAGAACAACCCGGGGCGCGAGACGGCCTGGACCGGAGTCTTCGTGGATCCGGTAGCCAACAGCGCCCTGGTCTCGGTCTCCACGCCGCTGGACGTGGACGGACGCCACGTCGCGACGCTCAGCCACGACGTGCTCCTCGAGGCGCTGGTGGCCCGCACCCGCGACAACCACCTGCCCGGGGCCAGCAACGTGCTCTTCCGCGACGACGGGCAGCTCATCGCCCATCCCGGGCTGACGGCGAAAGACGCCACCGGCGTCTACAACATCCTGGACGGCTCCAAGCAGGCACAGCCCGGGGGGGCCCCCGCGCCGTTTGGCTCCGCGGAGCAGCAGGGCCACCTGCGTGACATCTTCGAGCGCGTGAAGAACCTGCCGCCCGGGCAGGCCGTGGTGGAGCTGCCGGAGCATGGCGAGTACCTCGCCAGCGCCCGCCTCCAGGGCCCCGGGTGGAACGTGGTCACGGTGCTCCCCGAGAGCATGGTGGCGAAGCCCGCCCTCGCGGCCGCCCGCTACGTGCTGCTGCTCGGCCTCGTGTCGCTCTTCCTGGAGCTGGTCATCATGGCCTGGGTGCTCCGGCGGCACATCACCCGCCCCCTGCTGGCCTTCACCCAGGCCACCGGCCGCGTCGCCTCCGGGGACTTCCACGTGGAGCTGGACACCGCGCGCAACGACGAGCTGGGACAGCTCGCCCGCTCCTTCCGGCTCATGGCCGACGAGGTGCAACGCCGCGAGCACGCCCTGCGCGAGGCCAACGAGGGCCTGGAGCAGCGCGTCGAGGAGCGCACCCGCGAGCTCAAGAACGTGCACCTGCAACTGGTGCAGTCAGCGCGGCGCGCGGGCATGGCGGAGATCGCCACCAACGTGCTGCACAACGTGGGCAACGTGCTCAACAGCGTCTACACCTCGGCCCAGCTCGCCAAGGAGCGCATGGCCGCCATGCGCCTGGAACAGGTGGGCCGCGTGGCCAACCTCCTCCAGGAGCGCAAGTCCGATGCCGGCACCTTCCTCTCCCAGGACGAGCGCGGCAAGAACGTCGTGCCCTTCCTCGACAAGCTGGGCCAGCACCTGCTCGAGGAGCGCAAGGAGATTGCCACGCTGCTGGACGATGTCGGCCGCTACACCGAGCACGTGGGCGACATCGTGAAGGTGCAGCAGAACTACGCGCGCACACCCCGGCTGCAGGAACCCGTACACCTGCAGGGGCTGCTGGAGGACGCGCTGCGCATCAACGCCGCCGGGCTCACCCGCCACCAGGTGAAGGTGGTGCGTCAGTTCGCGGAGCTGCCCCCGGTGCTCACCGACAAGCACAAGGCACTGATGATCCTGGTCAACCTGGTGAGCAACGCCAAGTACGCCATGGACGGGGTGCCCGTGGCCGAACGGCTCCTCACCGTGTCCATGGAACAGGCCCCCCACGGACAGGTCCGCATCCAGGTGCACGACAACGGCATGGGCATCGCCCCGGAGATGCTTACCCGCATCTTCCAGTACGGCTTCACCACCCGCGAGGAGGGGCACGGCTTCGGCCTGCACTCCAGCGCCCTGGCGGCCCAGGAGATGGGCGGCTCCCTCACCGTGCACAGCGAGGGGCCGGGACGCGGCGCCACCTTCACCCTGGAACTTCCCCATCTACCGGCGGAGACAGCATGAGCCTTCCCACGGACAAGAGACGGATTCTCATCATCGATGATTCCGAGGCCATCCACACCGACTTCCGGCGGATCCTCAACCCCGAGCAGCGCCGCGGCCGGGATGACCTCGACCTGCTGGAGGAGGCCCTCTTCGGACCGACCCCCTCCCGCGCCAATACCGCCGCCGAGCCGGAGTTCGAAGTGGACTCGGCCTTCCAGGGGCAGGAAGGCGTGGCCAAGGTGCGCGAGGCCCTGGCGACGGGCCGTCCCTATACCCTGGTGTTCCTCGACTACCGGATGCCTCCCGGCTGGAACGGCGCCGAGACGCTCCGGCGGCTGCGCGAGTTCGCGCCCACGCTGAACGTGGTGCTCTGCTCGGCCTACTCCGACTACTCGTGGACGGAGATCTTCCAGGAGTTCGGCGAGCACCAGACGCTGCGCGAGCTGCGCAAGCCCTTCAACGGCCAGGAAGTGCGCCAGCTCGCGCTCTCCCTCAGCGCGCCGAAGGAGACCGCTTCCAAGGGGTGAGCGGGGCTCCCACCTGGAACCCAGGGGCCACCCTGGCGAGCCTCCGCCTCGGGGGGCGAGGCGGAATTCCCGTCACGGCTCTGCTGTCCCATGCGTCACAGCCGACCTCTGATGGAACGTGCTTCAGACATGCCGGCGGAATGACCGGAATGCGCACGGTTCCCTGGCCGGCAGGTCGCCATGCAGCCATCCGCCCGCCCTCGCGCTCCCCTGGCCCGTTCCACGCTCATCCACATGGGCGTGCGCATCGCGGTCATCATCGCGCTGACGACGCTCCTGAGCTACCTGCACATGTTCCACACGCTGCGCACCGAGGCCCTCGCGCAGCTGGAGCAACATGTCACCGAGCGCGGCCAACGCGAGCAGGCCGTCTTCGTGCTGGCCGAGGACAACCACACCGTCCTCAAGAAGGCCCTGGCGGCGCACCTCCAGTCGCTGAGCCCGGAGGACGTGAGCGCGCGCTTCGACCGCCTGTTCGTGCACCTGCCGGATGGCACCGTCCGCAACCGCCCCGAGGGCTTCGATGGCACGAGGATGCCGGGCGTCTTCGTCCCCCGCGGCGTGAACGTGGACGCGGACGTGCGCCGGAGGATCCTGGCCTCGTACGACGTGCTCACCTGGTACGGACCCGCCTTCTCCACGCGCTTCACGGACACCTTCATCACGCTGCCGGAAGGGCCGAACATCGTCTACTGGCCCGAGCGCCCCACCTATTGCCAGGACGCCAGTCCCACTGAATCCGTCATCGCCCAGGAGTTCTTCCCCCTCACGCGCCCGGAGAGCAACCCGGAGCGCAGGACGGCCTGGACGGGCGCCTACCTGGAGCCGATCAGCCACAAGTCGCTGACCACGGTCTCCACGCCGCTGGACGTGGACGGACGCCACGTCGCGACGATCAGCCATGACGTGCTCCTCGAGGAGCTCGTGACCCGCACCCTCAATGAGCGCCTGCCCGGCGCGTACAACATGCTCTTCCGCCAGGACGGGGAAGTCATCGCGTATCCCGACATGGCGAGCGTGGACCCGCGGCACGGCGGCACATGGCGGGCCCACCTGCGCGGCATCTCGGAGCAGGTGAAGAACCTGCCCCCCGGCAAGAGCGTGCTGGAGGTGCCGGAGTATGGCGAGTACCTCGCCATGGCCCGGCTCCAGGGCCCCGGCTGGAGCTTCGTCACGGTGCTCCCCGAGCGCATGGTGACGAAGCCCGCCCTCGCGGCCGCCCGCTACGTGCTGCTGCTCGGCCTGATGTCCCTCTTCCTGGAGCTGGCCATCATGGCCTGGGTGCTCCGGCGGCAGATCACCCGCCCGCTGCTGACCTTCACCGAGGCCACCGGCCGCGTCACCTCGGGGGACTTCCACGTGGGGCTGGACACCACGCGCAACGACGAGCTGGGACAGCTCGCCCGCTCCTTCCGGCTCATGGCCGACGAGGTGCAGCGCCGTGAGCAGGCCCTGCGCGAGGCCAACGAGGGCCTGGAGCAGCGCGTCGAGGAGCGCACCCGCGAGCTCAAGGACGTCCATGCCCAGCTGGTGCAGTCAGCCCGGCGCGCGGGCATGGCGGAGATCGCCACCAACGTGCTGCACAACGTGGGCAACGTGCTCAACAGCGTCTACACCTCGGCTCAGCTCGCCAAGGAGCGCATGGCCGGCATGCGCCTGGAGCACGTGAGCCGTGTGGCCAACCTCCTCCAGGAGCACCAGTCCGACGCCGGCACCTTCCTCTCCCAGGACGAGCGCGGGAAGAACGTCGTGCCCTTCCTCGACAAGCTCGGCCGCAACCTGCTCAACGAGCGCCAGGAGATCGTCACCTACCTGGACGACGTGGGCCGCTACACCGAGCACATCGGCGACATCGTGAAGGTGCAGCAGAACTACGCGCGCACGCCCCGGCTGCAGGAGCCCGTGCACCTTGCGGGGCTGGTGGAGGACGCGCTGCGCATCAACGCCGCCGGGCTCACCCGCCACCAGGTGAAGGTGGCGCGCCACCTGGCGGAGCTGCCCTCCTTGCTCACCGACAAGCACAAGACGTTGATGATCCTGATCAACCTGGTGAGCAACGCCAAGTACGCCATGGACGGGGTGCCCGTGGCCGAGCGGCTCCTCACCGTGAAGCTGGAGCGCAACGCCCACGAACTGGTGCGCATCCAAGTTCATGACAACGGCATGGGCATCGCCCCGGAGATGCTCACCCGCATCTTCCAGTACGGCTTCACCACCCGCGAGGAGGGGCACGGCTTCGGCCTGCACTCCAGCGCCCTCGCGGCCCAGGAGCTGGGAGGCTCGCTCACCGTGCACAGCGACGGGCCGGGACGCGGCGCCACCTTCACGCTGGAACTTCCCTATCTACCCGTCCAAGAGGTTGCATGAGCCAGTGCGCGAGCAAGAAGCGAGTCCTCGTCATCGATGATTCCGAGGCCATCCACACCGACTTCCGGCGGATCCTCAATCCCGAGCAACGCCGAGCCCAGGATGACCTCGACATGCTGGAAGAGGCCCTCTTCGGCCCGGCGCCCGCCCGTGCCCCGGCTCCCGTGGATCCAGAGTTCGAGGTGGACTCGGCCTTCCAGGGGCAGGAAGGCGTGGCCAAGGTGCGTGACGCCCTCGTGACGGGCCGCCCCTACGCGTTGGTGTTCCTCGACTACCGGATGCCTCCGGGATGGAACGGCGCCGAGACCCTCCGGCGCATGCGTTCGGTGGCGCCCGAGCTGCGCGTGGTGCTCTGCTCGGCCTACTCCGATTATTCGTGGGCGGAGCTGCTCCAGGAGTTCAGCGATCTCCAGTTGCTGAAGGAGCTGCGCAAGCCCTTCAATGGCCAAGAGGTGCGCCAGCTCGCGCTCACCCTCACCTGAGCCCGCGCCACCACGGACCGCTCATCGTCCAGGTGGCGTGAGCCAGTAGCGCTGGCGCTGGAAGGGATAGGTGGGCAGGGCCACCCGGCTGCGCTTGTAGGGCGCGTCGAAGGCCGCCCAGTCCACCTCCACCCCCTTCACGTACAGCGCGCCCAGCGTCTTCAACAGCCGCGGCCACTCCGCTTCGCCCGGGTGCAGGGGGAGCGTCTCGGTGCCCTCCAGCGTGCCCTCCGCCTTGCGCACCAGCGGCACCTTGCCCACCGCCTGCCGCAGGCCCTCCTCCAGGCCCAGCACTCCCGAGTCCACCGCCGCCACGTACTCGCCCACGCCCTGCCCCACGGACAACCGGGGCACCACCCCCCAGGCCCGCCACAGCCGCGCCAGCGCCCACTCCAGCGCGAACACCGCGGCCCGGCCGTACGGATCCTCCTTCAACAGCGCGGAGTCCTCGCCGTACAGCACCTGCGCCAGGGGCTTCTCCAGCGTGCCCTTCAAGGCCGCCGCGCACTGCTCCAGCGCCTCACGGAAGACAGGCTGCGTCTCGTACAGCGCCCGGCCCATGTTCGCGGGCCACGCCCCTTCCCCACCGAAAACGAACGCCACCCTCGGTGCCACCGTGACCGGGCCTCCCGACACCAGGCCCCGCGGCTCGCGTCCCGCCTCCGCCGCCAGGAGACTCTCGCGCACCTGCGAGGCGTCTCCGCCCACCACCGCCAGCCGGTGCTCGAAGTGCGCGCGTCCCGCCGCCGCCGTGAAGCACACGTCTCCCAGCTCCGTGCCGAGCTCCGCCAGCACCTGGGCGTAACGGCCCGCCTGCGCTCGCAGCGCCTCCGCGTTGCGCGCCGACAGCACCAGCACGTGCTCCGGCCGCTCCACCTCCCGCTTCACCTCGGGCCTCGCGGGCGCCTCCTCCAGCACCACGTGCGCCAGCGTCCCCGTGCGCCCGTAGGACGTCACGCCCGCGATGCGCCGGCCCTGCGTCGGCTCCCACGCCGTCAGCTCCACCGGCACCTTCACCCCCATGGACTTCCAGTCGATGTGCGGGTTGGGGTTCTTCAGGTGCAGGTGCGCCGGCAATTGTCTCGCCCGCATCGCCAGCACCACCTTCATCATCCCCACCACCCCCGAGGCCGCCTCCGGATAGCCCAGGTTCGTCTTCACCGAGCCCAGCCACAGCGACTCCCCGCCCTGGCGCCCTTCCTTCAGCACCGCCCACATCGCCTCCGCCTCGATGGGGTCTCCCATCGCCGTCCCCGTGCCGTGCGCCTCCAGGTAGCTCACCTCGGCGGGCTTCACTCCCGCGGTCTCCAGCGCATGGCGGATGACCGCCTGCTGCGCCACGCCGTTCGGCACCGTGAACGAGCTGCTCGGGCCGTCATGCCCCACCGCCGAGCCCCGAATGACCGCGAGGATGTTGGCGCCCCTCGCCTGAGCATCCGACAGCCGCTCCAGCACCAGCACGCCACAGGCCTCGGCACGGCTGTACCCGTCCGCCGAGGCATCGAAGGTCTTGCACCGCCCATCCGGCGCCAGCGCCCCGCTGCACGAGAGGTACACGCTCGCCTCCGGCGAGAGAATCAGGTTCACCCCCGCCGCCAGCGCCATCGTGCACTCGCCATTGCGCAGGCTCTGGCAGGCCAGGTGCACCCCCACCAGCGACGACGCGCACGCCGTGTCCACCACCAGGCTCGGTCCCTGGAAGCCGAACAGGTACGACAGCCGCCCGGAGATGGCGCAGTTGGCCCGCGCGCCGATGAAGTAGGGATCGATCGCCGCCAGTCCCCCCTCGTTCAGCGCGAGCTGCCCGTAGTCGTTGTTCATCACCCCCACGAACACGCCCACCCGCTCCCTCCGGGTCCGGTCCACCGCGTGCCCGGCCCGCTCCAGCGCCTCCCAGGCCACCTCCAGCACCAGCCGCTGCTGCGGATCCATGCTCTCCGCTTCACGCTGCGAAATGCCGAAGAAGCGCGCGTCGAACCGGTCCACCTCCTTCAGGAAGCCCCCGCGCTTCGATCGGATCTTCCCCTTCGCCTGGGGATCCGGATCGTACAGGGCGTCGGCGTCCCAGCGGTCCGGTGGCAGCTCGCTGGTGGCGTCCACGCCCTTCACCAGCAGGTCCCAGAAGCCCTCCGGGCCCTCCACGCCTCCCGGCAGCCGGCACGCCATCCCGACGATGGCGATCGGCTCACGGCGCGCGGCCTCGGCCTGCTCCAGCCGGGCCTCCAGCTTGCGGATCTTCACCAACTGCTGCTGCAGCAACTGGCGGTAGTTGATCTCCTCGGACATGGACGGCCCCTCACGAATCCTTGGCGAGATCCTCGGCCACCAGCCGCGCCAGCTCGGCGTCGGACAGCGCGTCGAGCGACTCCGCGAGTTGGCCCTCGGGCTCGGGCGCGGGCTTCGTCTCCGGCGCCTTCCCCCGTGGCTCCTGCACCTCGAGCTTCAGCACGTTCTCCAGCAGGTGGTGCACCAGGAAGTCGATGGTGGGATGGTCCAGCGCCACCGTCGCCGGCACGGACACGCCGAGCTCCTTCTGCAACACGTTGCGCAGCTCGATGGCCATCAGCGAGTCCATGCCGAGCTCGGCGAACCCCTGCCGCCAGTCCAGCTGCGAGGGCTCCAACCGGAGCACGCGCGCCACCTCCGCCTGGAGACTGTCCGCCAGTACCTGCGGACGCTCGTGGGGCAGCGCCAGCTTGAGCCGCTCCGCGAGCGGATGGCGCGGCTGCGAGGAGGCCACGGCCGCGTTCGGCGTGGTGGCGCGGGCCGGTGCCACGGCCTCGTAGAAGGACGAGCGCCCCTTGGCCCCGAGCACCTCCAGGTACACCGGCCACTGCACGGACATGAGGGCCACCTGCGGCCGGCCGCTCGCGAGCGCCTCGCCGAAGAGCGCGAGGGCCTGCTTCGTCGCGAGGGGACGGATGCCCCGGCGCTCGAGCGCGCGCGCCAGGCCGCCATCCGGCCCACCCACCATGCCCGTCTCGGCCCAGGGGCCCCAGTCGAGCGACTGCGCCACCAGACCCCGGGCACGCCGCTCGTGGGCGAGCGCGTCCAGGAAGGTGTTCGCCGCGGCGTAGTTGGCCTGGCCTCGCGAGCCGAGCATCGCGGAGGCCGAGGAGAAGAGGACGAAGAAGTCCAGCGGCCGGCCCAGGGTGAGCCGGTGCAGGTTCCACGCCCCCGCCACCTTCGGCGCCATCACGCGCTCGAAGCGCTCCAGGTCCTGCTGCGGGAGCGCCCCATCATCGAGCACGCCCGCCGAATGGACGATGCCGCGCAGGGGCGGCGAGTCCGCGTCGAGCCGCTGGAGCAGCCGCGCCACGTCCGCCTCGTTGGACACGTCCACGGAGGCCACGGTGACGTGGGCGCCCGCCTGTTCGAGTGTCCGCACCGCCTCGTAGGCCTGGGCCGAGGGAGCACGGCGCCCCACCAGCACCAGGTGACGCGCGCCCTGCTCCACCATCCACCGCGCCACCTCCAGGCCCAGCCCACCGAGCCCGCCCGTGACGAGGTAGGTGGCATCCGCCTGGAGCGGGATGGAGCCGCCGCGCGAGCCCGTGTCCTTGCGCAGCACCGGGTGCAGGCGCACGCCTCCGCGGAAGGCCACCTCCCGCTCGGGAGTGTGACCGCCGCTGCCCAGCTCGGCGTACAGCAGCCGGACGCTGCCCTCGAGGTCCTCGGGGTCCAGGTCCACCCGCGTGCAGCGCAGCTCCGGCTGCTCCAGGTCCACCACCCGGCCGAAACCCCACAGCGGCGCCTGCGCGACCGCGACGCCCTCGCGCGCGTCCTTCACGGCCTGAGCACCCCGGGTGACGATCCATACCGGGGGCGCCTCTTCTCGGCCCGCGAGCCCCTTCAGGAGGTGCAGGGCACCACCGCTCGCCACCAGCGCGGCCCACTGCACCGCCTCCGCGGACGCGTCGTCCTCGACCCGCTGGTCCATACCCCACAGGTACACCACGCCCGCGCAACGGGCCGGCACGAGGGTGTCGATGGGCACGCGCGCGAAGCCCTCCGGACGCACGCGGAGCACCGGTGCGCCCTGCTCTTCCAGCATGCGCCCGAGCCGCTCGCCCACGCCCTGCGCGTCCATCAGCAGCACCCAGGGCCGCTTGTCCGCCAGGGAGGCCGGGACGGGCCGGACCTCGGGCCCGGGCTTCCAGGAGACCTCGTAGCGCCCCTCCTCCCGCCGCGCGTGCGTGCTGAGGCGCACCGCCTCGCGGTTGGCCATCCGGGCCCGGAAGCCCACGATCTCCGCCACCAGACCCTGGTCGTCGAAGATGCGCAGATCGCCGCCGATGGGCTCGCCCGCTTCGGCCCGCCCGCCCCCTTCGATGCGCGCGTGGCACCACACCGTCCCCCGCGGCCTGCGGTAGACGGTGAAGCGCGAGACGCTGAAGGGAATGAGCATCGCGTCGGGATGCCGCGCCTGGAGCTCCAGCGTCCAGCTGGTGACCACCTGGAAGCACGAGTCCACGAAGCCCGGGTAGAGGGCGTAATCCTCCAGCTCGTCCGGCAGCGGAGGCAGCCGCATCTCCCCGAGGATCTCATCCCCCGCCCGGGCGACCGAGCGGATCCACTGATAGCCCGAGCCGAGCGTGTAGCCCTTCTCGCTCATGCCCCGGTAGAGATCCTCTCCCGAGATGCGCTCCTGGCAGCGGGCCAGCAGCTCCTCGCGCGAGGTCCACGGCTCGGGCTGCTCCGCCCGGCCCACGCGCACGCCACCGCTGGCGTGCAGCACCCAGGTCTCCGCGCCGCTGGCGTCGCCCAGCGACTTCACCTCGAACGCGTGGCCCTGCCCCTGGGGCGAGAGGATGACCTGGAGCGTGCGCTCCTCGTCCTCGGCGAGCACCAGTGCCTGCGGGAAGGCCAGGTTCTCCAGGGTGCACGCGGGCGAGCCGTAGGTGTCCTCGATGACGGACAGGACCAGCGACACGTGCGAGGACCCCGCCGCCACGAGCGTCCCGTTGAGGCGGTGGTCGTTGAGGTGCGCCGGACGCGAGGGCCCGTACGTCGTCTCGTACACGAGCGCGTCGAGCGCCGGGGAGCGCAACCGGCGGCCGAAGTGCGGGAGGTTCTCCGTCTCGTGCCGGGGCGCGAGCAGCGTGCGAGGCGCCGCGCTCCGCCACCAGTAGCGCTGGCGCTGGAAGGGATAGGTGGGCAGGGACGCCCGGCGCCGCTCGTAGGGAGCGTCGAAGGCCGCCCAGTCCACCTCCACGCCCTTCACGTACAACGCGCCCAGCGTCTTCAACAGCCGCGGCCACTCCGCCTCGCCCGGGTGCAGGGGGAGGACCTCCATGCCCTCGGTGGTGCCCGTCTCGGCATGCAGCCAGGGCAGGTTGCCCACCGCCATCCGCAGCCCGTCCTCCAGGCCGAGGACTCCGGACTCCACCGCCGCCACGTACTCGCCGATGCCCCGCGCCGCCATCGCCTGCGGCACCACGCCCCAGGCCCTCCACATGCGCGCGAGCGACCACTCCACCGCGAACACCGCGGCCCGGGCGTACGTCTCCTCCTTCAACAGCGCGGAGTCCGTGCCGTACAGCACCTCCACCAGCGGCTTCTCCAGCGTGCCCTTCAGGGCCGCCGCGCAGTGCTCCATCGCCTCGCGGAAGACGGGCTGCGTCTCGTACAGCTCGCGTCCCATGGCCACCGAGCGCTCCGCCCCGGCCTCACCGCCGAAGACGAAGGCCACCTTCGGCGCCGCGCCCACCGCACGCCCCGGCACCACGCCCTCCACCTCGCGGCCCGCCTCCACCGCCGACAGCAGCTCGCCCATCCGCTGCGCGCTGCCGCCCACCACCGCCAGCCGGTGCTCGAAGTGCGCGCGGCCCGTCGCCGCCGTGAAGCACACGTCTCCCAGCTCCGAGCCGCCCTCCGCCAGCGCCTGGGCGTAACGGCCCGCCTGCGCCCGCAGGGCCTCCGCGCTGCGCGCCGACAGCACCAGCACGTGCTCCGGCCGCTCCACCTCCCGCGTCCGCACGGGCCCCGGCGGCGCCTCCTCCAGCACCACGTGGGCATTCGTCCCGCTGAAACCGAAGGAGCTCACGCCCGCGATGCGCCGGCCCTGCGTCGGCTCCCACGCCGTCAGCTCCACCGGCACCTTCACGCCCAGGGACTTCCAGTCGATGTGCGGGTTGGGCTTCTTCAGGTGCAGGTGCGCCGGGAGCTGCCGGTGCTGCATCGCCAGCACCACCTTCATGATGCCCGCCACGCCCGCCGCGGACTCCAGGTGGCCCAGGTTCGTCTTCACCGAGCCCATCCACAGCGACTCGCCGCCCTGGCGCCCCTCCTTCAGCACCGACCACATCGCCTCCGCCTCGATGGGGTCTCCCAGCGACGTGCCCGTGCCGTGCGCCTCCAGGTAGCTCACCTCGGAGGGCTTCACGCCCGCGCTCCCCAGCGCCTGGCGGATGACGGCCTGCTGCGCCAGTCCGTTCGGCACCGTGAGCCCGCTGCTCGCCCCGTCCTGGTTCACCGCCGTGCCGCGAATGACGGCGAGGATGTTGTCCCCCTGCGCCCGCGCCTCCGACAGCCGCTTGAGCACCAGCACGCCCGCGCCCTCGGCCCGCGCGAAGCCATTGGCCGAGGCGTCGAACGTCTTGCACCGCCCGTCCGCCGCGAGCATCCGCGCCTTGCAGACGGCCATCATCGGCTCGGGCGAGAGGATGAGGTTGACGCCCGCCGCCAGCGCCAGGGTGGACTCACCGTTGCGCAAGCTCTGGCAGGCCAGGTGCAGCGCCGTCAGCGAGGACGAGCACGCCGTGTCCACCGCCATGCTCGGCCCTTGCAGCCCGAGCGTGTACGACAGGCGGCCCGCCACCACGTTCAGCGAGGTGCCCGAGGCGTACCACGCATCCACGTCCTCCGGCGCGCCCTGGAGGATGACGCGCGAGTAGTCCGCCGTGGTGATGCCCACGAAGACGCCCGTGCGCGTGTTGCGCAGCGCGCCCGCGTCCTGCCCGGCCCGCTCCAGCGCCTCCCAGGCCACCTCCAGCACCAGCCGCTGCTGCGGATCCATGCTCTCCGCCTCGCGCGGGGAGATGCCGAAGAACTGCGGCTCGAAGCGGTCCACCTCGCGCAGGAAGCCTCCGGCGCGCACGTACATCTTCCCCGGCGATTCCGGGTCCGCGTCGTACCAGGCGTCCACGTCCCAGCGGTCCGCCGGAATCTCCGAGATGGCGTCCGTGCCCTCGCGCAGCAGCCGCCAGTAGGCCTCTGGCGTGTCCGCTCCGCCCGGCAGCCGGCACGCCATGCCGACGATCGCGATGGGCTCGTCCGAGGCCGTCGGGGTGTGCACCTCGGGCGCGGCGGCGCGGGGCGCCTCCGTCTCGAGCAGCGAGGAGAGGTGCTCCGTGAGCGCCTGCACGGTCGGGAAGTTGAATGCCAGGGTGGCCGGCAGCGGCATGCCCAGCGCCGCCTGCAAGCGCTCCTTCACCTCCACCGCCATGATGGAGTCCAACCCCATCTCGTTGAAGCCGCGCTCGGCATCCAGCGCCTGGCCGGGTTGCAGCCCGAGGATGCGCGACACGGAGTCCTGCACCAGCTTGCGCAGCGCCTCGCGCCGGGCCGCGGGTGTGGGGGCCTCGCGCCAGGGGGCCGGGGCGGCGGACGTCTTCGCCACCGGAGCCTCGCGAGGCGGGGGAGCCATCTCGGCGCGCAGCCGCGACAGCAGGGGCCGGGGGCCGCGGGCCTCGAAGATGGGCAGGAAGCGCTCCCAGCGGATGGTAGCCACCATCGCCTGGGGCACGCGCGCGCCCACGAGCCGCTCCATCCAGCTCAGCGCGGCCTCCCGGTCGAGCACCTCCACGCCCATGTTCCTCAGCCAGCGTCCCTGCTCCTCGGAGGCGGCACCCCGGCCGCTCCAGAGGCCCCAGTTGATGCTGGTGGCAGCCAGTCCCAGCGCGTGCCGGTACGCCGCGAGCCCATCCAGGAAGCTGTTGGCCGCGGAGTAGTGCCCCACGCCCGACGAGCCCCACACGGAGGAAATCGACGAGAAGAGGATGAAGAAGTCGAGCGGCTCGTCCCGCGTCAGCGTGTGCAGGTTCCAGGCGCCGGCCACCTTCGGGTCCAGCACGCGGCCGATCGTCTCCGCGTCCAGGTCACGCACCCGCGACGTCGAGGACACCACCGCCGCGTGGACGATGCCGCGCAGCGGGGGCATCTCGGCGCGCACCCGCTCGAGCAGGGCCGCCATGTTCTCACGGAGCGCCACGTCCGCCTGGGCCAGCAGCACCTTCGCGCCCGCCGCCTCCAGCTCGCGCACCACGGTGATGCGCTCGGCCAGCTCGCCGCCCTCGGCCAGGGCCGCCTCCCACTGAGAACGCTCGGGGAAGGCCCTGCGCGCGGTGAGCACGAGATGCCGGGCACCCCGGCGCACCAGCCAGCGCGCCACCTCGAGCCCGAGCGCCCCCTGGCCTCCAGCCACGAGGTACGTGGCCTCCGCCTGGACGGGCACGGGCCGCGCCTCCGGAGCCTCGCGCTCCACCAGCCGCGCCACGTACCGCTGGCCGCCGCGCAGCGCCACCTGGTCCTCTTCCTCCGCCGCGCGCAGCTCCTCCCAGAGTTGCCGCGCACCGTCCTCGGAGCCCACCTCGGGGGCCAGATCGATCAACCCGCCCCAGCGGCCCGGGCTCTCCAGCGCCACGCTGCGCCCGAGTCCCCACAGCGGCGCCTGGGCGGGCTCCACCTTCTCCGTCCCCAGGCCCAGGGCCTGCGCGCCCCGCGTCACCACCCACAGCCGTCCCGCCACCTCCGGCGTGCCCTCCAGCACGCGCAGCACGGTGGCCACGTCCGCGCAGGCGTCGCGGATGCCCGAGCCTTCCACGCTCGTCACATCCAGGCCGCCCAGGTACACCACGCCCGCGCAGGGCGAGGCCGCGGAGAAGCGCTCGCGCCACACCCGCTCCAGGGCCGAGGCATCGCCCGCGTCCACCTTCACGCAGGCACTGCCCTGGGCCTCGATGCTCGTGGCGAGCCGCGCGCCCACTCCGCCGCGATCGCACAGCAGCAGCCAGGAGCCGCTCGCCGGTGCGGGGGCGGACGCCGGACGCGCCGCGGGCTGCCACTCCAGCCCGAAGAGATCGCCCCTCGTGCCGTCCTCCAGTTCCGCAGCGGAGTCCTGGCCCGCCGTGGACTGCGCGGACTTCGCGGCGGAGGCCACCTCGGGAATGGCCCAGTACCGCTGGCGCTGCCAGGGGTAGCGCGGCAGCACCAGCTTGCGGCGCGCGGGCTCGGGGTCCACCTTGCGCCAGTCCAGCGGCTGGCCCCGGACGAACAAGCGCCCCAGGACACCCAGCAACTGCTCCACGTCATCCTTGCCCTTGCGCAGCGAGGAGAGCCACTCGGGCCCCTCGCCCAGGCACGCCTTGCCGAGCCCCAGCAGCGTGGTGTGCGGGCCCACCTCCACGTAGGTGTCGATGCCCAGCCCGCGCAGGGACTCCATGCCCTCCTGGAAGCGTACGGCCTCGCGCGCGTGGCGGCGCCAGTAGCCCGGAGCACCCAGCTCGTTGGGGCCCACCGGCCGGCCGGTCACGTTGGAGATGAGCGGCAGCTTCCCGGGCGCCCGCGCCATCCGCGACGCCCTCGCCTCCAGCGCCTCGAGCATCGGCTCCACCAGCGGTGAGTGGAAGGCGTGCGAGACGTTGAGCTTGCGCGTGGCAATCCCCTGGGCCTCCAGCGCCGAGGTGATGCGCTCCACGGCCTCGGCGGCGCCGGACAGGGAGAGCTGGCCCGGCCCGTTGTGCGCGGCGATGGACACGCGGTCCTGGTACGGCGCGAGCAGCGGCGCCACCTGGGCCTCGGTGGCGAACACCATGGCCATGACGCCGCCCGGGGGCAGCGCCTGCATGAGCCTGCCGCGCTCGGTGATCAGGTCCAGCGCGTCCTCCATCGAGAGGATGCCGGCCACGCACGCGGCGGCGAACTCACCCACGCTGTGTCCCATCACCGCGTCGGGAACCACGCCCCACGCGCGCCACTGCTCGGCCAGCGCGTACTGCAGGGCGAACATCGCCGGCTGGCTGTAGCCCGTCTGGTCGATGGGCGACGGCGCACCGTCCCTCGGGTACAGCACGGACAGCAGATCCATCCTCGGCTTGAGCCGCGCGGCGCACCGGTCCAGCGCGTCGCGGAAGACGTCGGAGGTGTCGTAGAGCTTCCGGCCCATGCCGGCGAACTGCGCGCCCTGGCCGGTGAAGAGGAAGGCCACCTTGGGCGGAGCGTTGCCCGCCTTGCCCTCGGCCACCTGCTCCGGCTTCGTGCCCGAGGCGAACGCCGACAGGCTCGCGGCCAGCGCCTGCGTCGAGCCGGCCACCAGGGCCAGCCGGTGCGGCATGCGCGTGCGGGAGGTATTGAGGGTGAAGCACACGTCCGCCGCGTCCAGCTCCGGGTGGGCGGTGAGGTGCTCGGCCTGGCGGCGGGCCAGGTCCATCAGCGCCGGCTCGGCGCGGGCCGAGAGCGTCAGCAGGTGCGTGGGGCGAGGAGCGGGCGTCCGCGTGGCGGGGGCCGGGGGAGGCGCCTCCTCCAGGATGATGTGCGCGTTGGTGCCGCTCATGCCGAACGCGCTGACGCCGGCCAGCCGGGGCACCGCCGAGCGCTTCCAGGGCTGGAGCTCGGTGGGGACGAAGAAGGGGGTGCCCTCCAGCCGGATGCGCGGGTTGAGCCGGCTGAAGTTCAGGTGCTTGGGGATGGCCTCGTGCTGGAGCGCCAGCACCGTCTTCATGAGGCCGGCGATGCCCGCCGCCGCCTCCAGGTGGCCCATGTTCGTCTTCACCGAGCCGAGCGCGCACCGCGAGCCATCCGGCCTCGGCCTGCCCAGCACGTCCACGAGCGCCTCGACCTCGATCGGGTCTCCGAGCGGCGTGCCGGTGCCATGCGCCTCGATGTAGCCGAGGGCGGCGGGGTCCACCTTCGCGCTCGCCAGCGCCTGCCGCAGCAGGGCCTGCTGGGCGAGCATGTTGGGCGCGGTGAGTCCCTGCGAGCGTCCATCCTGGTTGACGGCCGAGCCGCGGATGACGGCGAGGATGGTGTCACCCTGTGCCTGCGCGTCCGACAGCCGCTTGAGCACGACGAGTCCGCAGCCCTCGCCGCGCACGAAGCCGTTGGCGCGGGCGTCGAAGGCACTGCACCGGCCGTTGGGGGAGAGCGCCTGCATGCGCAGGAGCGTCTCCGTGACGGACGGGTCCAACACGAGGTTCACGCCACCGGCGAGCGCCACGGAGCACTCACCGGAGCGCAGGCTCTGGCTGGCCAGGTGGATGGCCACCAGCGAGGACGAGCACGCCGTGTCCACCGCGAGGCTCGGCCCCTGCAACCCGAGCGTGTACGAGACGCGCCCGGGCGGGAAGCAGTGGCCGTTGCCGGTGCCGTAGTAGGCGTCGATGCGCTCCGGCTCGGTGGGCAGCAGCCGGTAGTAGTCGTCACCGGTGAGGCCCACGAAGACGCCCGTGGACGTCTCCACCAGCCGCTCCGGGTCCTGCCCCGCGTGCTCCAGCGCCTCCCAGGCCACCTCCAGCAGCAGGCGCTGGCGCGGGTCCATGCTGGAAGCCTCGCGCGGGGAGATGCCGAAGAAGTCCGCGTCGAAGCCGCTCACGTCCTCGAGGTAGCCAGCCCAACGTGGCGCCCCCGGATCCGCGCTGACGCGGCGTGAGGCGGGCTCGCGGCGGACGGCATCCCTCCCGGCCGCCAGCAGCTCCCAGTACGCCTCGGGCGTGTCCGCACCGCCGGGGAAGCGGCACCCCATCCCGATGATGGCGATGGGCTCGGTGCGGGCCCGCTCGAGCGAGTCGATGCGGGCCTGCATCTTCTGCATGGCCATCACCGCGCGCGCCAGGCGCTGCTTGAGCTCGTCCTTCACGTCATCAGTCACTTCGCGTCCTCCCAACCCGCCAGCGCGTCATCCACCATCTCGAGCAACTTCCCTTCCGACAGCTCGGCGAGCTGGTGGGCCTCTGGCTCCGCGGACGCGGAGGGCCGGTTCATCATGATCGACTGCTCCGTCGGGGCCGCTGGAGCCGGTGCGGCATCGGTGTGCTGCTTGGGCGTGAGGCCCAGCTGCTCCAGCAGGTACACCGCCAGCGCCGCCAGGGTGGAGTGGGCCCACAGCAGCGTCACCGACAGCTTCAACTCCAGCGCGGCTTCAATCCGGTTGCGCAGCTCCAGGCTCATCAGCGAGTCGAGCCCCAGGCCGCGGAACGGCTCATGCCTCCCCACGCGCGAGGGATCGATGCGCAGCACCTGGGCGAGCCGGTCGCGCAGGTAGCCCTCCAGCAGGTTCGTCCGCTCGGCCGCGTTGGCCCGCCGCAGGTCCATCAGGAAGCCGGAGCGTCCGCCCGCGCCGCCATGGCGCTCGGCGGCCAGCTCATCCCAGACGCGCAGCGACGCCGCGCTGGGGAAGAACTCCAGCCACTGGCGCACATCGAGCGCCACCGCGCCCACGTGCACCGCGCCCTCCGACAGCAGGCGCTCGAGCAGCATCTCTCCCTGGCGCGGGGTGAAGCTCGCCATGCCCTGGCCCGCGAGCCGCTCGCCCCGGTTGGCGTGCGCCGCGGCCAGGCCCACCTCGGAGAAGGGCCCCCAGTTCACGCTCAGCGCCGGCAGGCCCTGCTGGCGCCGGTAGTGTGCCAGCGCATCCATGGCCGCGTTCGCCGCCGCGTAGTTGCCCTGGCCCGGCAGCCCCAGCAGTCCGGACATGGACGAGTAGAGGACGAAGAAGTCCAGCGGCTCGCCCCGGGTGAGCATGTGCAGGTTCCAGGCGCCCTGGATCTTCGGCGTCATCACCGTGCGGAAGCGCGCCGGCTCCTGCTGCTCCAGGATGCCGTCATCGAGCACGCCCGCGCAGTGCAGCACGCCGCGCAGCTGGGGCATGTCCCCCCGCGTGCGCGCCACCACCTCGGCCAGGCGGCGTGAATCCGCCACGTCCGCCCGTGCCACCTCGACGCGCGCGCCCTGGGAGCGCAGCGACTCCAGCTCCTTCTGGACGGCCTCGGAGGGAGTGCTGCGGCCCGTGAGCAGCAGGTTCCGCGCGCCATGCCCCACCAGCCAGCGGGCCGCCTCCAGGCCCAGGCCGCCGAGGCCACCGGTGATGAGGTACGTCGCATCGTCGCGCACCCGGAAGCCCGGCCGCGGCGGCACCACGCGCAGCTCCGGGTCCTCCATGGTGACGACGAGCTTGCCCACGTGCTGGCCCTGCGCCATCTCGCGGAAGGCCTCGGAGGCCTGCGACACGGGGAAGACGCGGTGGCGCACGGGCTTCAGCTTGCCCGAGGCCATCTGCTCCACCACCTCGGTGAGCAGCCGCGCGCACAGCGCCGGACGCTGCTCGCGCAGGCCCACCAGATCGATGGCCGCGTAGATGAGGCGGCGGCTGAACTGGGACAGGTCCAACGCGCGTCCGGCGTGGATGTCCCGGTTGCCCACCTCCAGGAAGCGGCCGTCCGGCGCCAGCACCTCCATGCTCCGGGTGATGGCGTCACCGGAGAGGGAGTTGAGCACCGCGTCCACGCCCTCCCCGTTCGTCAGGCGCATCACCTCGTCGGCGAAGGCCAGCGTGCGCGAGTCCATCACGTGCGGGATGCCCATGGAGCGCAGCAGCTCGCGCTTGTCCGGCGTGCCCGCGGTGGCGAACACCTCCACCCCCATCGACTGGGCGATCTGCACCGCCGCCAGGCCGAGTCCGCCCGCCGCCGAGTGGATGAGGACGCGCTCGCCCTTCTGCAGCCGGGCCAGGTGGTGCAGCGCGTACCACGCCGTCATGAAGACGCTCGGGATGGAGCTGGCCTCGGCCGCGCTCATCCCCGCGGGGCGGCGCACGGCGAAGCGCGCATCCGTGACGACGTGCGAGGCCATGGCCGACGGGGTGAACGCCACCACCTCGTCCCCGGCCTTCAGGGTCGTCACGCCCTCGCCCACCGCCACCACGCGGCCAGAGCAGTCGAGCCCCAGCGGCAGGCCCTCCAGCGGCACCCCGGGGGCCCCGCCCTTGCCCTTCATCACGTAGAGGCCCATCGTCTTCATCACGTCGATGAAGTTGAGGGCCGAGGCCTCGACGGCGATCTCCACCTCGCCCGGGCCGGGCTTGCGCCGCTCGGACATGCGCACCGACACGCCGCCGAAGGAGCCCGCCGGGGGCGTCTCCACCTGGAAGGGCCGTCCCGCCGCGGGCAGCAGCGGCTCCATGAACATCTCCTTCGTGCCCGAGCGCCGGACGAGCCGCGCCACGAAGCGCGCCCCGGCCCGCAGGGCCACCTGCTCATCCTCGGCCCGCGCCGCCAGCTCGCGGCCCAGGGCCTCCACGTCCACCAGGGGCGAGGACGGGTCCAGGTCCACGCACGTGCAGCGCAACTCCGGGTGCTCGTGTCCCACCGCGCGTCCCAGGCCCCAGAGCGCCGCCTGGAGCGCTCCCGTCGCGGGCGAGCCCAGCACCGGGTAGGCACCGCGCGTCACCATCCACAGGCGCGGCGGATCCCTCCACCCGAGCCGCAGCACCTCCTGGACGATGCGCAGCGCGCCGCCGCAGGCCCGCACCGCCTCGTCCACGGCCTGCTCACCCGGTACGTCCGGGGCTGGCATGTCCAGGCCCCACAGGTACGCCACGCCCGCGCAGGCCGAGCCGGACGGCAGGCACTGCTGCAGCATGGCGCGCAGGTCCTCACGCGAGCCGGGCGTCACCGCGAAGTGACGGGCCCCCAGCTTGCGCAGGCCCGAGCCCGCCTCCACGCGGATGCAGGGGCCACCCCAGGACTCCAGCATGTCCGCGAGCGCGGAGCCGACGCCGGACGCATCCTGGAAGATGAGCCAGGGCGCGTCGTCCGAGCCGGGCTCGAACACCGCGGGCAGGCCCATGCGGCGCCAGGCCAGCTCGAAGAGGGAGCGATCCTGCTCGGAGCGGGCGCGGCCGTAGCGCGTGGGCAGCGCGGTGAGCTCCAGGCCCTCCACCTCCACGAGCGGAATGCCCTGCCCGTCCAGCAGGACGACATCGCCCTCGAGGGGGACGCCCTTGCGCCAGGTCTCCGGGGGAGGCAGGCGCGCATGGGCCCACTTCGGCGTGCCCTTGCGCAGCACCTCGAAGCGGCGCAGGCGGACGGGGACGAAGGTGGTGTCGCCCTCGGGCAGCGCCTCGAGCAGCACCTGCAGCGCGGCGTCGAGCACCGCGGGGTGGAGCTCGCCCTGCTGCGCGAGCGACTCGGGCGCGGAGATGCGGCCCAGGGCCTCGCCGTCCTTGCGCCACACCTCCTTGAGTCCCCGGAAGGTGGGCCCGTACTGCAACCCCCGCTGCTCCATGTCCAGGTAGTGCACCTCGGTGAGGCGCACCTCGGAGCACTGCCGCTGGACGTCCTCCACCAGCACGAAGGGCATGACGCCGCGCCCGTTGGAGTCCGACGCGCGCACGCGCCCCTGGGCGTGCACCGTCCACATCTCCGCGCTGCTGCCGCCCGGCGTGGGGATGAAGCTGGACACCTTGAAGGAGATGGCGCCGGTGGAGCCCACGTCCACCAGCAGCTCGGCCCGGCGCGTGCCGTCACCGAGCAGCGCCAGCGCCTCGTGGATGCGCACGTCCTCGAGCGTCCACGGCCCCGGGCCGAGCGCCGACTGCACCGCCGTGGACACCCAGTCCAGGTACGCGGTGGTGGGGAGGATGATGGTGCCCTGCACCCGGTGGTCTCCCAGCCAGGGCAGGTTCTGCACACCCACCTCCACGTCCCAGAAGAAGGCCCCGGGACGCAGCGAGGAGCGGCGCACCGGCCCCAGCAGCGACTGGGCGCGCTCCTCCCGGCCCGCCTTGGGCACGGGGGAAGCGCCCGGCTGGAACCAGCAGTCCTGGCGCTGCCAGGGGTAGTCCGGCAGGCGCACCAGCCGGCCGCCTTCCGGGTGCAGCGCCTTCCACTCCACGTCCCGGCCGGCGGCGTAGAGGCCGCCGAGCGTCTCCAGCATCACCTCGCGCTCGGGCTGCTCGCGCCGCACGGAGGGCAGCACGGTGGCTTCCATGCGCAGGTGGGCGATCGTCTGCTCGATGGCGGGCAGCAGCACCGGGTGCGGGCTCACCTCGACGAAGAGCGAGTGCCCGTCGTTGGCCAGCCGCTCCACCACGGGGGCCAGCAGCACGGGCTCGCGCAGGTTGCGCACCCAGTAGGCCGGCTCCAGGTCCGCGCCGTCCGTCACCTCGCCCGTCACGGTGGAGAAGAGCGACACCTCGCCGCGCCGGGGCGCCAGGCCCTCCAGCGCGCGCAACAAGTCCTCCCGCAGCGGCTCCATCTGCGGGCTGTGCGAGGCCACGTCCACCTTCACCCGGCGGCAGAAGACGTTGCGCGCCTCCAGCTTCTCCAGCACCTGGGCGAGCGCGTGCGGCTCGCCGGAGAGCACGGTGGAGCGGGGGCTGTTGCTGGCGGCCACGGACAGCCAGTCCTCCAGGCCGCGGATGGCCACGCGCGCCTCGTCCAGGGTGAGCTCCACCATGGCCATGCCGCCCTGGCCGCTCACCCGGCGCAGCAGCAGGCTGCGGCGGCAGATGATGCGGGCGGCGTCCACCAGATCCAGGGCGCCGGCCACGTGCGCCGCGGCCACCTCGCCCATGCTGTGGCCCACCACCATGTCGGGCACCACGCCCCAGGCGCGCCACAGCCGGGCCAGCGCCACCTGGATGGAGAAGAGCGCGGGCTGCACCTGATCGATGCGCTCCATCCACGCCCCGTTGTCCGAGGCCAGCAGCTCCATGAGCGACCAGTCCACGAAGCGGCGCAGCGCGGCGTCGCACTGCTCGAGCGCGGAGCGGAACACGGGCTCCTCGGCCATGAGCCGGCGCCCCATGCCGAGCCACTGCGAGCCCTGGCCGGGGAAGACGAACACCACGGGCTGGTGGCGGCCATCCGCGTGGCGGGTGACGGAGAGCCCCGGGCGGACCTCGCCGCGCAGGAAGGCGGAGAGGCCGTCGCGGGCCTCGGCGGGCGTGTGGGCCAGCAGGGCCAGGCGGTGGTTGAGGTGGCTGCGCGTCACGGACGCCGAGTAGCAGACGTCATGGAGCGACAGCGGATGCGACTCCAGGCGGGCGACGACGCGGCGGGCGGCCTCGGCGAGCGCCTCGGGCGTCTGCGCGGACAGGGGCAGCAACTGGGTGCGTCCCGGCACCAGGGGGGGCGGCTTGGGCGAGGGCAGCACGGCCACCGGCGTCTCCGGCGGCGGCAGCGCCTCCCAGCGCACCTGGACGCCGCGCACGTGCAGCGCGCCGAGCGCCTCCAGCAGGGCGGCCCGCGCCTCGTCGCGCCGCAGCGAGGCCACCACCACGCCGGTGCGCCCGGCCTTGCGCAGCAGCTGCTCCACCGGGCGGCACAGCACCGGGTGCGGACTGAGCTCCACGAAGGAGTCGACGCCCTCGGCCACCATGCGCTCCACGGCCTGGGCGAAGCGCACCGGCTGGCGCAGGGTGCGGCAGCGCGCATCTCCCATGCGGCCGTCCGGCCCCACCTCGCGGGCCAGGGTGGACACCCAGCGCACGCCGCTGTTGCGCTCCCACAGCCGCTCCTGGGCCGCCTCCAGCTCGTCGCGCAGCGGCTCCCACTGGCGCAGGCGGCTGGCGCGGTACACCTTCCACACGGCGTCCGCGGCCTCCATCCCCCCGGCGATACATGCGGCGGCGACCTCGCCCACCCCGTGGCCCACCACCACCTCCGGCTCCACGCCCCAGGCGCGCCACAGCGCCGCCAGCCCCACCTGCACCGCCAGCGTCAGCGGCTCGGCGGCGTCCTCATCCGACAGCACCCGCGCGTGCGGATCCCTCAGCGCCTCCACCAGGGACCAGCCGGCCAGCGGCATGAAGGTGGTGTCCAGCGCCTCCAGCCCGGCGCGGAACACCGGCTCCGTGGCCAGCAGCTCGCGGCCCATGGCGGGCCACTGCGAGCCCTGGGGCGCGCAGACGAAGGCCACGCGCGGCGGCTCACCGGGCTCGCCCGTGAGGAGCCCCGTGCGCTTCTTGCCCTGCCGCAAGGACTTGAGCAGCGTGGCCAGCTCCGCGCGCGTGCGGAAGGTGAAGGCCGCGCGGTGCCCTCCCCTCCCCGCGTACAGGGCCCAGGTGCGGCACAGGTCGCGCACGCACACCGGCTCCTCGTCGTGCTGCAGCAGCTCCTCCGCCTTCGCCGCCTGCGCCAGCAACTCCTCCGCGCTGTCCGCCGCCAGCGGCAGCAGCTCCTCGCGGCCCACCGGCGACTCCTCCAGCACCACGTGCGCGTTGGTGCCGCCCCAGCCGAACGCGCTCACCCCCGCCGTCGCGGGCTCGTCCTCGCTGGGCCACGGCATCACCCGCTGCGGCAGGCTCAGCCGCAGCTCGCCGAAGGGAATGCGGGTGCTGATCTCCCCGTGCAACATGTGCGGCGGCACCAGCCGGCGTGAAATCGAGAGCGCCACCTTGATGAGGCCGGTAATCCCCGCCGCGCCCTCCAGGTGGCCCACGTTCGCCTTCACCGAGCCGATGAGCAGCGGCCGGTCGATGGCCCTGCCCTCGCCGAGCGCCGCGCCCAGGGCGCTCGCCTCGGTGGGGTCTCCCAGCGCCGTGCCCGTGCCGTGCGTCTCCACGTAGTGCACGCGGTTGGTGGGCACGCCAGCGCGCGCGTACGCCTCGCGCAGCAGCGCCGCCTGGCCGGGCACGCTCGGCGCGGTGAGCCCGTTGCCGGTACCGTTGTTGTTCACCGCGCTGCCGCGGATGACGCAGTAGATGTGCGCGCCCGAGGCGAGCGCCGCCGACAGCGGCTGCAGCACCACCAGCCCCGCGCCCTCCCCGCGGCCGAAGCCGTCCGCGCCCGCGGCGAACGCCTTGCTGCGCCCGTCCGGCGCCAGCCCGCCGAACTTGGACAGCAGCACGTTCGCCTCGGGCGAGAACATCAGGTTGACGCCGCCCACCAGCGCCAGCCGCGACTCCCCCGAGCGCAGGCTCTGGCAGGCCAGGTGCACCGCCACCAGCGACGAGGAGCACGCCGTGTCCACGGTGAGGCTCGGCCCCTTGAGGCCCAGGAAGTACGAGAGCCGGTTGGCCACGATGTTGAGCGACTGGCCCGTCGCGCTGTGCAGCGTCACCGCCGCGCGCTCACTCAGGTGCCGGTCCGCGTAGTCGTGCCAGATGGCGCCCATGAACACGCCCGTGCGCGAGCCCTTCAGGCCCACCGCCGGCACGCCCGCGTCCTCCAGCGCCTCCCAGCACACCTCCAGCATCAGCCGCTGCTGCGGATCCATCTCCGCGGCCTCGCGCGGGGAGATGCCGAAGAAGAGCGGATCGAACCCGCTCACCCGCTCCAGGAAGTAGCCATGCCGGGTGTTCATCTTCCCCGGCGACTGGGGATCCGCGTCGTACCAGGTGCCGTTGTCCCACCGGTCCTCGGGCACCTCCTGCAGCAGATCCTTCCGCTCACACAGCAGACGCCAGAAGGCCTCCGCGTCCGGGGCACCCGGCAGACGGCACGCGAGCCCCACCACCGCGATGGGCTCCGCTTCCCTTCCGCCCTGCGTGGCCCCTGCGTCCGCGCCCCCCTGCTCCTGCTCCGCCTTCGTGGCGGCTCCGGTGCCCGGCCCCAGTTGGCTCTCGCTATCCGTCATTGATGTTGCCTTCCTGTGTCCGTCAAAGGTCCACTGCGCTGTCGGTGAATGTCAACCGACCGACTGTCAATGAATTGCGTCTCTCGCGGGTTTCGCTTGGTTTTGCGGTCCCGGCACGTTGGTTCCTCTCACGGATGCTTCCCCCCACAGCTTGCGGCCAATCCTCACTCGCAGAGAAATGCGAGGGCCTGCCTCGACACGCCCCAAAATCGCATGTCTCAAATTGCGTGGGTAGCGGGTAAAGGCAGACCCCCACATTTCACGGGAGATCCGGGATTCATGACGCACCGGCTCTCCCGCGCGAAGTCCCCGCCAATTCCAGACAGAACTTATTTGACCAGTCTTTCAACTTCTTCCGGGCTAAATCCTGCCTCGAAAAGAATTTTATGTGTGTGCTGTCCAAGAGCGGGAGGAGGACGCAACGGTGTCTCGCCCATGCGCAGCGGCGTGAGGAGGTGGGTCACTCTTCTCCCACGTTGGGTGTCTTCAGACTCCACGAACAGATTCCTGGCACGCAGCTGGGGATCCTCCAGCACCTCATCGCCTTCCAGTACGGGTTCAACACACACATCCGTGCCGGAGAAGCGCTCCATCCAGTAGGACAAGGGGTGCGCGGCGAAGATGCGGGAGAACTCGGCCTTCACGCGCGCGCCGGCCTCACCTGTGTCGTAGGCCTCCGCGAGCAGGTCCGGGCGTCCCAGCACCTGGCACACGCCGGCGAGGAACTTGGGCTCCAGCGCGCCCACGGACAGGTAGCGGCCGTCGCTCGTGCGGTACAGCCCGTAGCAGGCGAAGCCGCCGTTGAGCGTCTCGCGGCCGCGGCGCAGCGGCTGGCCCTGCTCGCCCATGAAGAGCCGGGCCGCCAGGTGCATGTGGAGGAAGGCCGTGGAGCCGTCCGTCATGGACACGTCCACGAAGCGGCCCTGGCCGGTGCGCTCGCGCTCGTGGAGCGCCGCGAGGATGCCCACGAGGGCGAAGAGGCTGCCGCCGCCGATGTCACCCAGTTGCACGCCGGGGAAGGCCGGCGCGCCGTCCGCCTCGCCGCCGTAGCCGAGCACGCCCGCGCGCGCCGCGTAGTTGAGGTCATGCCCGGCCTTGAGCCGGTCCGGCCCCGTCTGCCCGTAGCCGGAGATGGCGCAGTAGACGAGCCGCGGATTCTCCGCGTGCAGCACGCTCCAGCCCAGGCCCAGCTTGTCCATGACGCCGGGCCGGAAGCTCTCCACCAGCACGTCGTAGCCGCGCACCAGGCGCTTGAAGGCCTCGCGCGCCTCGGGGGACTTGAGATCCAACGTGAGCGAGCGCTTGTTGCGGTTGAGCCCGTAGAAGAGCGCGCTCTCGTCGTCGCGCAGCGGCGCCATCTGGCGCAGGTAGTCACCGCCCTGGGGGTCCTCCACCTTGTCCACGGTGGCGCCCAGGTCGGCGAGCACCAGCGTGGCGTAGGGGCCGGGCAGAAGACGGGAGAGATCCAGGACCTTGAGTCCGGACAGGGGAAGCGTGTTCATGGTGGGGGGGGGAGGCGCTGAGGGGGGAGACAAAAAAGAAGCGGCGCGGCCCCGAGAAGAGGAGCACACGCCGCCCGAGAAGCCACGCGCCCGAGGGCGCGGCTCCGATGATGCTAGCCGAGCAGCTTCGCCAGCTTCATGGCGAGGCCCATGTCCATCGGCTTGAACTTGAGCTTGCCCTGCATGGCGGCCATCTGCGCGTTGAGCTGCTTGGCGCGGATCTTCACGAAGTCGTCGTTGCTGACGGTGACGGTCATCTTCGGGCTGCCCTCGGCGCCCTTGGTGACCCAGCCCTCGGACTTGGTGCAGTCCAGCGTCCAGGTGCCGCCGTTGTCGCCGGTGATGTTGAAGTGGATGACCGCGTTGATGTCCTTGGCCAGCTCCGGCTTCTGCTTCAGCACGTCCGGAATGTCCGTCTCGATGATGTCCTGTGCGCTCGCCATCGCTCTCTCCTTTGAGGGATTGATTTGAGGGATTGACTGGTGAATCAACGTCCGGCCGGCACCGTAATGAGGGTGCCCGGGCGGGTCAAGCCGTGAGGTGACTCGCCGTGAGGTGAGTCAACGAGTGACTCAACGGCCGGCACTGGAGGCCTGGGCCTGGCCCAGCGAGCGCCGGACCATGTCCAGCAAGTCGTTGAGCTCGAAGGGCTTGGCCAGGTGGCCCACCGCGCCAATGTCCGTGGCCTTGCTGCCCACGTTGCGGTCCGCGCTGAGGACGATGAGCGGGATGCCGGCCACCGAGGGCCGCTGGCGCATGCGCTGGGCGAACTCCCAGCCGTCCATCACCGGCATCATCAAGTCCAGGAGGATGAGCTGGGGCGGATCCGGCTCGAGCCGCTCGAGAGCCTCCTTGCCATTGCGTGCGCGGCGGATCTCGAAGCCCTCGGCCTCGAGAATCTCCGAGAGGGCCTCGAGGATGTCCGGGTCGTCATCGACCACCAGCACGACGTTGGACCCCTGGTGCTGAAGATTGGCGGAAGACAGGTTCTTCTCCTGAGTGGCGCGCACCCTCGATTTTCTCTCAAGGGGCGGGAAGGTGAGGAAGAATTCAACCGGCTCGTAGGGCAGCAAGGCAGGCACGTTGCAAAATCGACATTGCCTCCCCACCGTTCTCCTAACCCATGGACGAGGAGACGGCAGGCGTGAGTCACGAGGGGGAATGGAGGCAGGCGGCGGCCGGAGAGGACGAGCCCGGGTTCGCCCTCCTCTCGCGACGGGGCCTCGTGCGCGAGGTGGACGGCCGGATGCGGGCCCACCTGGGGGTGGAGCGGCTTCCCGAGAGCGCGAGCACGCTGGTGGAGCTGCTGGAGGCGGTGGGCTTCCAGCGGCGGCCGGGCCTGGACTCGTGGGAGCACGAGGGGCGGCTGGTGCGGGCAGGCGAGCGCCCGCTGGAGGACGGCACGCGGCTGGTGTGGACGCAGCCCGCGCAGGGGGACGAGGAGCTGGTGCGCCGGCGTGTCCGCTACCTGGGGCTGGCCTCGCATGACTTGAGGGGCTCGCTGGCCAACGTGCGCTCCTACGCCGCCCTGCTGCTCAATGGCCGCATCCCCCTGGAGCCCAAGGCGAAGCGGGGGTTGGAGACCATCCTGCGCAACACGGACAAGGCGCTGGCCTTCGCCCAGGACTTCTTCGACGCGAGCCGGGCGGACCTCGGCATGTTGGCGTGCGAGCAGGAGCGGCAGCCGCTCGAGCCCCTGCTCGCCAACGCGGTGGAGCACCACCTGGAGGCCGCGGGCACGGCGAGCGTGGCGCTGAGCCTGGAGCTGCCCGGAGGCGCCCTGCCCGAGGTGGACGTGGATGGGGGTCGGGTGCAGCACGCCGTGGAGGCCTTCATCCGCCACCACCTGCTGCGGGCCCAGGCCGGGGAGCAGATCCGGGTCAGGGCCCGGCCGGACGAGGGAGGGCTGCTCCGGGTGGAGGTGCGGCGGGATGGCGTGCCCCTGTCGGAGGAGGAGCTCGCCCTCACCTTCTCGCGCGAGGAGCGGGCCTTCCGGGAGAAGAAGCTGGAGGATCCGCTGCGGCTGGGGCTGGCCCGGCAGGAGGTGGAGGCGCTCGGCGGCTCTGTCGGGGTGTCGGCGGATGCGGGGGGCACTACGCTCTACCTTACACTCCCCATCGCCCTCGCTTCCTCGGCGGGCGTTCAGGTCTGAGCCTTCCCGTCGTCGTGCTGGCGACCCGCGCCCCGGGGGGCTATCCTGCCCGGGCCTTTTCTTCGAGGAGTGCGCGATGGGTCTGAAGATGTCGGAGATTCTGCTGATCATGGCGGTGCTGCTGCTCCTGTTCGGAGCCTCGCGCCTGCCGCAGCTCGGCTCCTCGCTGGGTAGCGCCATCCGCAACTTCAAGCGCGGCTTCGGGGGGGAGGACGCCCCCGCCGACGAGAAGAAGCCGTCCGGCACGCTCGCCAGCAGCGGCACGGTGGAGAAGGACGCCAGCGCCCGCAGCTCCAGCCACCAGGGCTGAGGTTTCCGCTTCGCCGTTGCGCGCAGGGCCACGCCCGCGCCGGCCTCTCGTCCCCGGGAGCCTGGCACGGGCGTCGTCGCGTGCGGGTCAGTCCGCGCGGTCGTCCTTGTCGTAGAGCCCGTCCAGCACCGCCTTGAACTTCAGGCTGACGTGCTTGCGCTTCACCTTGAGGCTCGGCGTCAGCTCCCCCGACTCCTGGCTGAAGTCCGCCTCCATCACCGCGAAGCGCTTGAGGGTGCTGTAGGACGGCAGCTCCGCGTTCACCTTGTCGAGGATCTCCTGCACCGCGGCCTGCAGCTCCGGCCGGCGGCACAGCTCCGCGTAGCCGCCGGGCGTCACGCCCTTGCCGGTGAGCAGCTTGCGCGCGGGCTCCTCGGCCACCGTGACGAGCGCCACCAGGTACTTGCGCTTGTCGCCGTGGACCACCGCCTGGCTGATGAGGGGGAACGTCTTGAGCGTGTTCTCGATGTTCTGCGGCGAGACGTTCTTGCCGCCGGAGGTGACGATGATGTCCTTCTTGCGATCGGTGATGGTGACGTAGCCGTCCACGTCCACCTCGCCGATGTCCCCGGTGTGGAACCAGCCCCCCTCCTTGAGCACCTCGGCGGTGGCCTCCGGGTTCTTGTAGTAGCCCTTCATCACCCCCGGGCCGCGCAGGAGGATCTCCCCGTCCGGGGCGATCTTCACCTCGGTGCCGGGCAGCGGCGGGCCCACGGTGCCGAGCTTGATGCGGTCCGGCCGGTTGACGCAGGCGGCGGCGGACGTCTCGGTGAGGCCGTAGCCCTCCAGCACCTTGTAGCCGAGCAGATCGAAGAAGTAGGCGATCTTCCGGGACAGGGGCGCGCCGCCGGAGATGAACAGGCGCATGTTGCCGCCCAGCTTCTCGTCGAGCGAGGCGCGCACCTTGCTGAACACCAGCTTGCGCGCCAGGGCCAGGCCCACGTGGGCGGGCTCGCGGCCCTGGAGCCTGGCCTCCACGTACTCGTCGAAGAGGGAGAAGGCCCAGCGGAACAGGCGGCCCTTCACGCCCGGCGCGGCGGAGCCGTTGGCCACCACGCCGTTGTAGACCTTCTCGAAGACGCGCGGCACCGCCGGGAGGATGGAGGGGCGCGTCTCCACCAGGTTGCCCAGCAGCTTCTCCGTCGACTCGGCGAACACCATGCGGAAGCCCATGGCCAGCCACCCGGCCTTCACCACCTGCCCGAAGGAGTGCGCCAGCGGCAGGAACATCATCACCGCGTCGTTGGGCAGCATCAACGCGGTGCCCTTCAGCCCCTGGGCCTCGTAGGCCCAGTTGCCGTGGGTGAGCAGCACGCCCTTGGGGTCCCCCGTGGTGCCGGAGGTGTAGATGATGCAGCAGACGTCCTCGGGACCCATGGCCCGCGCCCGCTCGGCGAAGGACTCCGGACTTGCGGCGTGGGCCGCGCGGCCCTGCTCCATCACCTGTGCGAGCGTCAGCTCCGCATCGCCCGAGGTGGCGCCCTCGAAGAGCACCACCTTGCGGACACCGGGACACTCGGCGAGCTTCTGCCGCAGGCGCGTGGCACGGCCCGCCTGCTTGGGCGTCCGCTCGTCATGGTCCACGAAGACGAGCGACGCCTCGGAGTGGTTGAGGATGTAGCGGACCTCGTCCGGCGTGTTGGACGCGTAGATGGGGACGGTGATGGCGTGCGCGGCGGAGATGGCCAGGTCGCACACCACCCACTGGAGGCTGGTGTCCGCGTAGATGGCCACCCGGTCCCCCGGCTTCACGCCCTGGGCGATGAGGCCGGCGGACAGCGCCTTCACGTCCTCCAGGATGCGGCCCCACGTCACGTCCTCCCAGCGGCCCCCCGTCTTCCAGCTCGCCGCCACCTTCGTGGGAGACTGTGCCCGTTGGAGCAGCAGTTCGACGAGGTTGCGCGCGTCCGGGGTGGCTAGCTGGGGTTCCGCTCTCATTTGAGCTTCTCCTCGATGGCCGCCTGGACCGGCTTCGCCCACTCCTGGACGCGCCGACCCTCGGCCGGGTCGTATCCCACACTTCCTTGCGTCACTTTGAGGATGGCCTCGTGCGCCTTCTTCTCCTCACCGTCGGCGAGCAGCGTCTCGGCCAGGTACAGCCAGCCCCGCAGCGTCTCGGGATGTTTAGAGAGGGCCTTCTGGAAATGTGACGTGGACTTGCCGAGGTCCCTCTTGGGCCAGGGCAGCTTGTAGAAGTAGCGCCCCTTGGCCAGCAGCGGCCCGCCCCGGCCGTACATCCCGTCGATCTTCAGGGCGGCGTCCAGGCGCTCGTTGTACTTGCTCTCCAGGCCCTCACCGAGCGCCGAGAGGATGCCCACCGCCTCCGAGTAGGCGCCGATGCCCAGCGCCGCGAAGTAGTGGCCCTCCACCCGGTCCGGCGCCACCTTCCGGGCCCGGTCCCCCAGCTCCCACACCTGCTTTCCCAGGGATTTCTTGACCTTCGCGTCCGTGGTCCCATCCGCTTGCCAGTTGCGGATGCGCGCCGCGCGCCACAGCACCTCGTAGTCGTCGGGCGTGGCCTCGAGGGCCTTCTTCAGGGACTCGTCCAGCTGCTTCACCGCGGCGGCGTCACCGCGCTTCTGCTCGTACTGGGCATCCCAGGCGGACAGCTCTTCGGGGGTCGCGGCCAGCACGGGGAAGGCCGCCAGGAGGAAAAGGGCAAGTGAAATCGAGCGCATACGGAGCGTGTTAGCACGCGTTTTCCGCCACCGGCAACCGGGCCCCCGGAAACGACGAAGGCGGTACCCGCGGTGCGCCTGGCACCTCAGGTACCGCCCGGTTTGTCAGCCGACATGGTGCCTGTCCTGGGGATCAGGCGGCGTCGGCGGAGGAGGCGTCCTGCTGCTCCTCGTCCTGATTGAAGGCCGCCAGGTAGCGCTCGAGGAAGTTCTTCGTCTTGAGCTCCACCTGCCGCACGCGCTCGCGCGACACGCCCCAGCGCTGGCCCAGCTCCTCCAGCGTGCGCGGCTTGTCCTGGGTGAGCCGCTCGGTGAGGATGTCCCACCCCAGGTCGCCAATGCGCTTGCGCACCTTGGCCAGCGCCTCCTGCACTTCCTCGTTCTGCTCGCGAGCCAGGAATACCTGCTGAGGCGAGGGACCCCCGTCCTCCAGGCGATCCAGGAAGGTCGTCTCGCCGTCCTCGTCGATGCTCGCGTCCAGCGAGAAGTCCGTCATGCTGCCGCGCTCGGCCTCACCGCCGCGCACCTGGCTGCGGTTGTCCTTGAGGTAGCGGGTGATGTAGGCGCGGATCCACCACACCGCGTAGGTGGCGAAGCGCACGTTCTTCTTGGGGTCGAAGTGCTCGATGGCCTTCATCAGACCCACATTGCCTTCCTGGATGAGGTCATCCAGCCGGGCGCCACGGTTGGAGAATTTCTTCGCCACCGCCACCACGAAGGCCAGGTTGGACTGCGCGAGCGTCTGCCGCGCCGCCTCATCACCCTTGCGAGCGCGCCCGGCCAGTTCGTACTCCTGCTCTCGGGTCAACTGCGAATGATCCCCGAGATGACGCAGGTAGTGCGACAGGCCCTCGGCTCCGTACTTCATCGTCCTGTTCGCCATGTTTCGCGTCTCCAGTTCCTCTGTGTGACGGACGCGCTCGCCCCCCGGTTCCCGCGTCCACATCTCTAGGACGCACAACGGGCCGAAGCGTTTCTCATTTCCATTCGGGGGTATTTGACCCGCTTACCCTGGCGACAAGCAGACCGGAGCCACGTCACAACCCGGTGACGGTCCGCGGTACAGGGTGGGAGATGACGACGCCCCCGAGGAACGAGTGTGTCCGCTGAGGACTAAGAACACTTGGGCGCGGGAAAGATTTTCTCGGGATTGAGCATTCCTGAAGGATCGAAGAAGCCCTTCAGACGGCGCTGCAGCTCCAGCACGGCCTCGGACTGCTCCATCGCCAGATATTCCCGCTTGGCGTGTCCCACCCCATGCTCGCCCGTGATGGTGCCGCCCATGGAGACGGTGAGCTCCAGCATGCGCTGGATGGCCGTCTCCACGAGGGCGCGCTGGTGTGGGCCCTCGTAGAGGATGTTGGCGTGCAGGTTGCCGTCCCCCGCGTGGCCGTACGTGGCCACGAGCAACCCCAGCTCCTCTCCCATTTTCTTGAGGGCCAGGATGATGTCGGGAATACGGGACCGCGGTACCGCGATGTCCTCCGAGATCTTGTGCGGACGGAGGGAGCGCAACGCGGTTGAAACAACCCGGCGGGCCGCCCAGAGCTTCTCGCGCTGGGACTCGTCCTGGGCCACGAGGACCTCCCGGGCGCCGTGCTGCTCGCAGATTTCACCCAGCCAGGCGAGCTCGGCGAACAGGCCCTCCTCCATGTTGCCGTCCACCTCGGCGATGACGGCCGAGCCGGCACCCACCGGGAAGTTGAAGCCCCGGCCATCCACGGCCTTGAGGGCCACGTCGTCGATGAGCTCGAGCGTGCGCGGCAGAATCCCCGCCTTCAGCACGGCGGTGATGGCGTGCGCGGCGGTGTGCACCGAGTCGAAGATGACGAGCGCCGTCTTCACGTGCCGGGGCTTGGGGATGAGCTGCACCGTGATTTCCGTGGCCACCCCGAGTGTGCCCTCGGAGCCCACGAAGAGGCCCACCAGGTCGTAGCCGGCCACGCCCTTGATGGTGCGGCGGCCCACGCGGAGCACCTCGCCGCCCGGCAGCACCCACTCCAGGCCGATGACGTAGTCGCGGGTGACGCCGTACTTGAGCGCCCGGGGGCCACCGGCGTTCTCCGCCACGTTGCCGCCCAGGGTGCAGAACTCCCACGAGTTGGGGTCCGGCGGATAGAAGAGGCCCTGCGCCTCCACGGCCTTCATCAGCTCGCCCGTGATGACGCCCGGCTGCACCACCGCGGTGAGGTCTTCCCCGGACACGGAGAGGATGCGGTTCATCCGCTCCAAGCTCACCGCCACGCCACCCAGCAGGGGCAGTGAGCCGCCACTCTTGCCACTGCGCGCCCCGCAGGGCGTGAAGGGCACGCCGAGCGACTGGCAGGTGCGGAACACGGCGGAGACCTGCTCGGTGCTCTCGGGAAACACCACGAGGTCCGGCGGGTAGACGCCCGAGTCGGACTCGTCCTCGGCGTAGCTCTCCAGGGTGGAGGCGTCGCGGCGCACCTGGCCGGGAGAGAGCACCTCCACCAGCGCGGCCTGCGCACGCTCCAGGAGGGCAGGGGAAACTCGGGGAAAGGTACGCTCCGCGGGCAGGGTCATCCGGACAGCTCCACTCAACGGCTCGCCACTCAACGCCTCGCTACTCAACGCCTCGCCACTAACGTCTCAGGGTGCCCAACCGCGCCCACAGCTCCCGGCGCAGGGCTCCGTCCTTGCGCAGCCGGCCCTCGTAGGCCTCCGCGTGCGTGCGGGCGTCGCGCTGCCGGTCGCCCCGGATGCGCAGGCACGCCTGCTCGGCCTCGATGATGCACGCGGTGGCCGGGCTCTTCAGCACGCGCGCCAGCGACGAGGCCACCTCGCGCGCCAGGTCCTCCTGGAGGATGAGCCGGTGCGCGAAGCAGTCCACCAGCGCCCCCAGCCGGCCGAAACCCACCACCCGCGTCCGCGGCACGTAGGCCACGTGCGCCCGGCCCTCGAAGGGCAGCAGGTGGTGCGGGCACATGGACTGGAAGCGCAGGTCCGTCACCACCACCAGCTCCCCGGACGAGTCCGGCGGCCCCGGGAACGTCTCCCCCAACGCCTCCTCGGGCGTACGTCCGTAGCCGTCGAGGAACTCGCCCGCCCACGCCTCGGCCACCCGCTCCGGGGTACCCACGAGGTTGGGATCGCTGTCCAGCGGCAGGCCCGCCGCGCGCAGGAACTCCTGGATGGCGGCGGCCATGGCCACCCGGTCGGGCTTCACGGACGGAGCGCCTCGGGTCCTTCGAGCAGCGGCCATGGTGCGTGTCTTCCTCGTTGCCAGTCCGGTACCTCAGGGGGCGGGCAACCTACCCGAAGCCGCCACCTGAATCTCGTCTCCAATGACCCGTACAGCGTAGATGCGCACGCGCGCGTCCGGATGCGTCGGGCTGGCGCCCGTGCGGACATCGAAGGCCCAGGCGTGGAGGGGGCAATAGAGGAGGCACCCGTCCTGGTCTCCCTCCGACAGGGGCCCCCCCCGGTGGGGGCAGGCCTGCTGCACGGCATGCAGCCGTCCGTCCACCCGGACCAGGGCCACCTCGTCCTCCCCTACCCGCACCACCGCCCGGCCCCGCTCGTCCAGGTCCGCCAGGCGCGCCACGGGAATGAAGTGCTCGTCCCCCTGTCCGTTCATCGGTCTCCTTCAACGCCCCGCGTCGAGCCGCCTCTGCCCGCGTGAATACCGGGGGGAGCCCTCGTCGCACCCTTGACACCCCTCCAGGGGGCCAGTAGACCAAATAATTACCGTTTTACCGTCCTCCCGCCCGATGAGAATCCGCGCCCACATCGCTGGTCACCTCATCGCCACCCTGCTGGTGGTGCTCTGGGTCGCGCAGCCGCTGATCGCCATCGCGCACGCGCAGGAGCACGTCCACCGCTACTGCCCGACGCACCGCGCCTTCGAGGAGAGCTCGGCCAGCAAGGGCTCGGCGCTCTCCGCGCAGCTCCGGGACGCGAAGGCCTTCGAGAAGCTGCCCCCCGCCGCTCCCGGTGGCTCGCTCAAGCACGAGGCGTGCGCCCTCGTCTCGGCCAGCACCCGGGATGAAGTGACGAGCCCCGAGGTCCAGCCCGTCATCCAGGCGTGCCTCGAGGTGAGCCGCCCGGCCACCGCGCCGCCCCGGCCCCAGTCCTCGCTGTCCGTCCTCGATACCGCCCCCAAGGCCTCGCCTCCCGCGCGCGTCTAGCGCTGTCGAAGCGAAGTGTTTGGGTCGACGTCCGTCTGTGTCCGGACGTCCGGTTCGCGGAGTGCATTGTGTCCCCCACATCGTGCCGGCTCGCCGGCCTCGCTGTCTGCCTGTCGTTCTGTCTCGCCCTGCCCGCTTCGGCCCAGACGCCGCCGGACGCGGGTACCCCCTCCCAGGAGCCCCCTCCGGACGCGGGCCTGTCCGCCGAGGATCTGAAGGAGATTCAAGAGGCGCTCGGCCAGGACGCCGCCGAGGCTCCCCAGGCCGGCACGCCCCCCGACAGCATCCCGGCGGCTCCGGCCTCCAGCGGCGTGACGCTCAGCCCGACGAACGTCGACTTCCACGGGCTGAACCTGTCCTTCGTCCTGGACGTGGCGGCGGCCGCCTTCACCTCCAAGGAGCCGCTGCAGACGGGCGGGCATGACCCCACCGCCAGCGGCTTCAACTTCCAGCAGCTGGAGATGTCGCTCACCACGGCGGTGGACCCGTACTTCCGCTTCACCGGCAACATCGTCTTCAGCCAGTTCGGCGTCGAGGTCGAGGAGGCCTACGCCACCACCACCGACCTGCCCGCCAGCCTCCAGCTGCGCGCTGGCCAGTTCCTCACCCGCTTCGGCCGGCTCAACCCCACGCACCCGCATGCCTGGGACTTCGCGGACCAGCCCTTCGCCGTGGGCCGCATCTTCGGCGGCGAGGGCAACCGCGGCCTGGGCGTGGAGGCCTCCTGGCTCTCCCCGCTGCCCTGGTACCTGGAGGTGGTGGGCTCGGTCACCGACGCCAGCGGCGAGTCCACCGCGCGCAGCTTCCTCGGCGCCGGGGGCGGCGGAGTCACCTCCCCCTTCGACTTCCAGTTCACCGGGGCGGTGAAGCAGTTCTTCCCGCTGTCGGATGACCTGTCGCTGATGTGGGGCCTGTCCGGCGCCAATGGCCCCAACCCCACGGGCTACCACAACCGCACCGACGTGCTCGGCACGGACGTGTACCTCAAGTACCGGCCCCTCTCCGCGGGCAGCACCACCCAGGTGACGCTCCAGGCCGAGCTCTTCTACCGGCGCCGTCAGGTGCCCGAGGACGTGCTGTCGGACTTCAACGGGTACGGCCAGGTCCTCTGGCGCTTCGACCAGCGCTGGGCCGCGGGCGGCCGCTACGAGTTCGGCTCCCCGGCACGTGCGCTCAACGGCGCGATCGCGGAGGATCCGCTCGACACCGAGTGGGCCGACAACCGCCAGCGCATCTCCGCCAACGTCACCTTCTGGCCCACCGAGTTCTCCCGCCTGCGCCTGCAGGGTGCCACCGACCTCGTCGGCTGGCGCGATCGCCCGGACTACTCGGTCTTCCTCGCACTCGAAGTAGTGATGGGCGCGCACGGCGCTCACGCCTTCTGAACCCTTTTGCTCCGGAGTCTTCGATGAGCCCCTTCCGATACCTCGCGGCCCTGAGCGCCGCCCTCTGTGTCCTCCTCGCCCTCCCCGCCCGCGCCGACCTGAAGGTGGTCGCCTCCGTGCCGGACCTCGCCGCGCTCGCCAAGGCCGTGGGCGGCGACAAGGTGCAGGTCACCTCGCTGGCGCTGTCCACGCAGGATCCGCACTTCGTGGACGCCAAGCCCAACCTGGCCCTCGACCTCAACCGCGCGGACCTGCTGATCGCCATCGGCCTGGAGCTGGAGGTGGGCTGGCTGCCCACGCTGCAGAACGGCTCGCGCAACGCGCGCATCCTCTCCGGCAGCCCCGGCTACCTGGAGGTGTCCCAGTTCGTCCGCACGCTGGAGGTGCCCTCCACCGCCGTGGACCGCAGCCATGGCGACGTGCACGCGGGCGGCAACCCGCACTTCCTCTATGACCCGCGCGCGGGCCTGATGGTGGCCAAGGGCATCGCCGACCGGATGAGCACCTTGGATGCGAAGAACGCGGACACCTACCGCGCCAACCTGGCGAAGCTCACCACCGAGCTGGAGAAGGCCATCCCCGGCTGGCAGCAGCGGCTGGCCGGACTGAAGGGCGCGCCCGTCGTCGGCTACCACCGGACGACCGCGTACCTCGTGGACTGGCTGGGCTTCGACACCATCGCCTTCCTGGAGCCCAAGCCCGGCATCCCCCCCAACCCCGCCCACGTGGCCCAGGTGCTGGGGCTCGCGCGCCAGAAGAAGGCCCGCATGGTGCTGCAGGAGGAGTACTACCCCACCACCACCTCCAAGCTGGTGGCGAGCAAGGTTCCCGCGCCCCTCGTCGTCATCCCCGGCGGCACCGACTTCCGCGCCGGACAGACGTACACCCAGCACATCGAGGAGCTGGTGACGCGCCTGGAGAACGGCCTGAAGGGAAAGGGGCTCTGAGCCATGCGGCGGCCTCTTCTCCTCTTGTTGGGACTGGCGCTCGGCGGCTGCGCGTGGGAGCCCGGCCAGGGCTTCGCGGTGGTGGAGCCCACCGTGCGCGCCGCGTACGAGCCCCTCGCCGACCGCGCCGCGAGTGACGGCTACCAGCGGCTGAGCTCGGACTACCAGGTGCGCATGGACTCGGGGTCGATGCGGGTGTCCACCATCGAGTTGATCTCCAGCGCGAGCGGCCCGGCCGGAGCCTTCAACCCGGCCAACCCGCCCCCGGGCTACTCGCTGTGCCACGGCGGCCACTGCCACCGCGACGACGGGGCGCTCATCCCCTACGAGCAGGTGGCCGCGGATGCGGGCGGAGGCGGTGGTGCCCGCGCGGTGGTGACGCTCCCGGTGGGCGAGCCCATGAACCTGCTGGACCCGGAGACGCGCGCGGTGGACTGCCGGCCCGAGTGCGCGCTGCCGGAGACGCAGGTGGCCCAGGGCCGCTGGGGCGTCGAGGCCCTGCGCCTGGAGGGCACCGTGCGTGACGGGCGCGCCACCCCGCGCTTCCCCGGCGAGCGCCGCTTCCGGCTGGACCTGACGCCAGCGACGGGCAGCGACGAGCCGGTGTCAGTGCTCGACGGTACGGTGGAGCTACCCTCGGACCGCTCCACTCCGCCCCGGGCGAAGCTGGACCTGAAGCTGGTGCTGACGGCCGGGCTCTTCGATCCCGTGGATTGGAGCAAGCTGAAACAGGACCCGGACGGCGTGGTGGACTTCAATGACCCGGACCCGGCCAACGCGGAAGCGCGCAAGGCGCTGCTCGAGCGGCTGGCCCGGTTCTCACCGGAAGCGGAGGTGACCCGTGGCGAACGGTGAGCACGGCCCCGAGCAGGCCCCATCCCATGCCACGCATCCCCACAAGCCGGATCTGCTCCTGTGCTGCGAGGACCTGGTCATCGGCTACCAGGGGCAGGCGCTGCTGCCGCCCATCAACCTCCAGGTGCACCGCGGCACCTTCCTGGCCGTCATTGGCCGCAACGGCTCGGGCAAGAGCACGTGGTTCAAGACGCTGCTGGGCCTGCAGACGCCGGTGTCCGGCCGCGTGTACCGCTCCAGCCCGCAGGTGAAGAGCGCGTACGTGCCGCAGACGTCCGCCATCGACGCGATGCTCCCGGTGCGCTCGCGCGAGCTGGTGCACTGGGGACGGCTCACCGGGTGGAACTTCCTGCGGCCCTTCTCCAAGCGGGAGGATCGCCAGGTGGTGGACTCGGCGCTGGAGACGGCCGGGGCGGGCCCCATCGCCAACCGGCCCTACCGCGAGCTGTCCGAGGGCCAGAAGCAGCGCGCCCTGCTCGCGCGGGTGCTGGCCACCGAGGCGGACCTGGTGCTGCTGGACGAGCCCACCGCGGCCATGGACGCCGTGGCCGAGCGGGAGACCATGCGGCGCCTGGCGGAGCTGGCGCGCGAGCGGCGCCTGGCGGTGGTGGTGGTGAGCCACGACCTGCGCGTGGCCGCCGAGTTCGCGGATCAGCTGCTCTTCGTGGATAGAGAGGCCCCGGCCGTGGTTCTTGGGGACGCCAACACGGTCTTCTGCCATCCTGCCTTCCGGCACCAGTACGGCGACGATTACTGCCCCCGCCATCCTTCTTCAGGACACACCCTTGGACCCGCAACTGGCTGAGACCACCACCTGGGCACAGTTCTGGGACGCCTACGAGCTGTTCAGGGACCCGATGCTCTGCGCGCTCATCGCGGGCAGCGTGCTGGGCTTCCTCAGCGTGTACGTGGTGCTGCGGCGCATGGTGTTCGTCAGCGCCGCGGTGACGCAATCGGCCGGCCTGGGCGTCGCGCTGGCCTTCTACGCGGAGATCCACCTGGGCCTGCACGTGGCCCCCACCGTGGGCGCCGTGGGCCTGTCCCTGCTGGCCACGCTGCTGCTCATGATGGAGCCCACCCGGCTGCGCATCTCCCGCGAGAGCCTGCTCGGCCTGGCCTACGCGCTCACCGGCGGCGCCTCCATCCTCGTGGGAGACCGCATCTCGCAGGAGGCCCATGACATCCAGGGCATCCTCTTCGGCACGGCGGTGCTGGTGGAGCAGCCCCAGCTCATCGCGGTGGCCGTGGTGGGCGCCCTCACCCTGCTCTTCCACCTGTGGTGGTTCCGCGGCCTCACCTTCGCCAGCTTCGATCGCACCGGGGCCATGGTGCAGGGGCTGCCGGTGCGCGCGCTCGACGCGGTGCTGATGATCTCCATCGGGCTGATGGTGGGCGTGTCGGCGCGGGCGCTCGGCGCGCTGCCGGTGTTCGCCTTCTCCACGCTGTCGGCCATCGCCGCGCTGGTGCTGGACTTGCGGCTGCCGTGGACCTTCCTGCTGGCCACGCTCGCGGGCGCCATCTCCGGCCTGGGCGGCTACCTCTTCGCCTACTTCTACAACTTCCCGGTGGGCGGCTCGCAGACGGTGCTCGCGAGCGCGCTGGTGGTGCTGGCGCTGCTCGCCCGGGGCGTGAGGCAGCTCGTGGTCCGCGGCCGCTAGCGGACGGCGGCGGAGACCTTCTTGAACTCGGGGGTGCCCGCGCACCCGAGAATGTCGAACAGCGCGGCCTCCACCGTGACGAGGTGGGCCCCGGCCTCGCGGCACATCTCCAGGCCCACCCGGCGGTCCTCCGGGTTGCGCGACATCACCGCGTCCGCGCACAGCAACGGGGTGAAGCCCTTCTCGGCCAGGTCGCGCACCGTCTGGAAGACGCACACGTGCGTCTCCATGCCGACGATGAGCACCTGCTTGCGAGCCCCCAGCCGCGCGGCCACGTCCGGCACGCAGGCGGTGAAGTCGATCTTCTCCACCGCGGAGTAGTTGCCCAGCCGCATCTTCACCAGCGAGTGCGTGGGCCCCAGGCCCTTGGGGTACTGCTCGGTGACGATGATGGGCAGCTCGAGCGCCTTGGCGCCCTCGATGGCGGCGTTGGTGCGGTTGAGCATCCGGTCCAGCGAGTCCCGCTCCATGGCGGCGGTCAGGCGCTCCTGGATGTCCACGACGAGCAGCGAGGCCTGGTCTTTCTTGAGGCGGAAGGTGGGCATGAGGGGGATTCTCCGGAGCCACGCCCACTCGTCAAGCACGCCGCACTCGTTGCCCTGCGAGATTGACGCCCCTCCAACGCGTGACCAAGCTCGTTGGCATGAAGGGTCACGCCCGAAACCTGATGAACACGCCGGTGAAGTCCGTCTCCCTGGGGATGCCGCTGTCCGACATCGCCATCCTGCTCGCCGAGGAGCGCATCAGCGGCGTGCCGGTGACGGACGACGAGGGGCGCGTGCTGGGCATGATCAGCGAGGCCGACATCCTCAACGCCCTGCTCGAGGGCCGGCCGCTGCGCACCCCGGTGGAGGAGGTGATGACCTCGCCCGTGCACACGGTGGACGAGTTCGATCTCACCGACGAGGTGATTGCGCTCTTCCGCAAGCACCGCATCCACCACCTGCCCGTGGTGCGCGAGGAGAAGCTGCTGGGGATGATCACCCCCGCGGACGTCATCCGCTTCCTGGCCGAGGACCTTCCCGAGACCGGACGGGTGGGCTGAGGCACTCGACCGCGAGAGTCGGCTTACCTCGTGAGTGGTGCTTTTCCTGGGGTGACCCTTGTGGTACAGCTGCGCGGCCATCCAGCTGTACGCGGGACGGGTGATTGCCTCCCTACCCGACCCGTCACGTAGGCCAAGGGAAAAGCCACGGGAGAGCCCAACGTGCTGCCCCTCGAAGAGTTCGTCCCGGTCCTCCGGCAGGCCATCGCGAAGTTCCGGCCGCAACCGGGACGGCCGCCTCCGCCCAACCCGGAGCAGGAAGCCTGCATCCTGCACCCGCTCGGGGTCCCTCTTCAGATCGTCGCCGGACCGGGCAGCGGCAAGACGACCGTGCTCGTGCTGCGCGCCATCCGCGCCGTGGTCGTCGATGGACGGCTGCCCGAGCACGTCCTCCTCGCGACCTTCACCCGGAAGGCCGCGGATGAGATCCGCACGCGCCTCATCGAATGGGGCCTGGACATCATCGGCTTCCTCCGGCGCAACGGGGCCCCCGCGCTCCGGGCCCATCTGGCCCACGTCGACGTGAACCGGTTCGTCACCGGCACGCTCGACAGCATCTGCGAGGAGGCGCTCCGCTCGCTCCGGGCCGCGACCGATCCAGCTCCCAGCCTGCTCGAGGGCTTCGCGGCGGACGCGCTCCTGCTGCGCCGGGGCCTGGGCCCCCACCTCTACGAGAACGGGACGTTGAACCCCGGCGTCGCCAGCTACCTCGCCCGGCTCGCCTCCGATCAACAGCCTCCCGCGAACGCCGCGAGTCTCATCAAGCTGGTCCGGCCCCTCTTCGACCGCTTCAGCCACGATGAGGTGGACCTGTCCGTCTTCCGCCGGCTCGACCCCTCGGAGCCGCGCGAGCTGCTGGCGCGCGGCTACGAGGCCTATCGCCAGCACCTCGCCGAGACCAACCGCCTCGACTTCGCCCTGCTCGAGAAGCTGTTCCACGAGCGGCTCGCCGCCGGCCGGCTCTCGCGCTTCACCAGTCCCCTGAAGGCCATCCTCGTCGACGAGTACCAGGACACCAACCTGCTGCAGGAGCGCATCTACTTCGAGCTGTGCCGGCAGACCGGGGCCTCGCTCACCGTCGTCGGGGATGACGACCAGTCGCTCTACCGCTTCCGTGGCGCCACCGTGGAGCTGTTCCGGGACTTCCGCACCCGGCTCCAGACCGCCCTGCCGGGAGCGTCCGCCTCGCGGCTGGATCTCGTCGCCAACTACCGCTCGACCCCGGAGATCGTCTCCTTCTTCAACAGCTTCATCCAGAACGACCCGGACTTCGTCCCCGCCCGCGTGCAGCCGCCCAAGCCGCTCATCAACGCGCAGCTGCCCTCGGCGAACATCCCGGTGCTCGGCCTGTTCCGCCCGAACGCGGACGCGCTCGCGGCGGACCTCGCCACCTTCCTGTGCGACGTCTTCCGGGGACCGGGCCGGGTGGTACCGGGCGCCGCCCCGGACACCCAGGAGACGATTCGCGCGGACCCCCACGGTGGCGACTTCGGCGACGCCGTCCTGCTGGCCCACACCGTGAACGAGTTCACGGCCCCCTACATGGGACAGCCTCCGCGCCCCCGCCTCCCCTACCTGCTCCGCCACGAGTTGCAGAAGCGGGACGTCCGCGTCTTCAACCCGCGCGGACAAGCGCTCCGGGACATCGAGGACGTGCAGCAGCTGCTCGGCGCCATGCTGGAGTGCCTGGACCCGGGAGCCGCCCGCCAGAACGCGATGCTGCTGCGGACGGACGCCGCCAACCACCTCAACACGTTCCGCGCCGCGTACCGGCAGTTCGCCAGCACCCATCCGCCGCCCAACAGCTCCCAGAAGCTGTCGGGCTTCGTCGCGGCCTGGGGCCAGCGGCGGAACCAGGCGGGCGGCGGGTGGCCCCTGGAGTGGCCGGTGCTCGAGCTGTGCTTCAAGCTGCTCACCTGGTTCCCCCGGCTGCGCGGCGACCCCGAGGGCCAGGTGCACCTCGAGGCGATCTCCCGGGCCATCGCGCAGTCCACCACGTTCTCGACGTACCGCGCGCTCGTGATGCACGGCCAGGGCCTTCACGATGGGCGCAGCGTCGAGAGCGCCATCCGCGACATCTTCGCGCCCCTCGCCGAGGGGCAGGTCGACGTGGACGAGGACATCATGCCCCACGTCCCCAGGGACCGCTTCGGCTTCATGACCATCCACCAGGCGAAGGGACTCGAGTTCCCGCTCGTCATCGTCGATGTCGCCTCGGACTTCTCGAGGGATCATCACCGCCAGCGCTTCCGCCGCTTCCCGGAGGCCCCGAGCAACGTCGCCGAGCTGGAGGATGAGCTCGCGAGCGCCACGCCCATCGGCCCGCTGCGGCAGACGCGCAACGGGATGCAGCGCACGTTCGAGGATCTGCTCCGGCTCTACTACGTGGCCTACAGCCGGCCCCAGTCGGTGCTGCTGCTCGTCGGGCTGGATCAGTGCCTGCAGCAACGGACGAGGATCCGCAACGTGGCCACGTCCTGGCGGCGCGACGGCACCTGGCCCTGGGCGGCCCCCTACACGGGCAAGCGCCCGCCTGGCCTCGTCAACAACCATCCCCTGAGGCTCATCTGATGCTGGAGAAGCGGCGCATTCCGGAGCTCGTCCCCCGGTACTCGCTCACCGGAGATCTGCTGTCGTTCCTGCGGTGCGGATTGCTGTACCGCTACCAGAACGGCAGTGCGCTCCCGCCCTCGCGTCCGGTGCAGGTGTGGTTCGGGGAGTTCATCCACGGCGTCATGGAGACGGCGTACCGGATGTGGTTGGAGGGCGCCCGGACCTTTCCCTGGCCGTGCAACCCGTCCTCCCCGCTCCAGCCCCCGCCCTCAGGGAGGGCGCCGCATGACATCGGCAGCATCGGAGAGCTCGTCGAGACCACCCTGAGCGCGGCGGGAAAGACGCCACGCAGCCGGACGCTCCGGGAGTCGGCCTACCAACGCGCGGAGCTCGCGGTCAACCACGTGGGGCCGCACCTCTTCCCGCTGATCGTCGCCGCGGAGGAGAAGGTCATCGGCACCCGCGAGCTGCAGCCGGTGGCGGGCGCCCCGATGCGCGCGCGGATGTACGAGCTGCACGGCATCATGGACGTGCTCTCATCCGTGTCGGTGGCGTCGGCCGCCGGAAACGTCATCCGCGAGGCCGTGCGGCGCGTCTGCACGCAGCTCCCGCCCGATGCGGACATCATCGTGGACTACAAGGGCTCCCGCCGCCCGCCGACGGCTCATCCCTACTGGGAGCAGGGCGGCTGGCAGCTCCAGACGTATGCGTGGCTGCGCTCCAGGCAGTCCAACACCCGGCCCGTGGCCGCCGGCGTGCTCCTCTACATCAACGAGCTCGCGCCGGCCGCCGATGACCTCACGACCCTGCTGCGAGAGATGCGGGACGGCGGCACCGACATCGTCCCGGCCGCCGGCTCTCCGGACGCCTACCAGCTCAACACCTGGAGGCCCGGGGCCGAGGTCCCCACGTTCAGCCTGGACTTCCGCATGGCCCGGATGATTCGCGTGGTCCCCATCACCGAGCCGAGCATGAACGCGGCGATCGCGGCTTTCGACGAGGTGGTGCGGCGCATCGAGTCCTGCGTCGCGCAGGAGGCCGCCCACGGCGACATCCTCCGCCACTGGCCCGCCGAGGGGGACGAGCCCACCTGTGACGCGTGTGACTTCCGGCACTTCTGCCCCGCCCCCGCCCAGCATCGGCGGCCCGGGTATGTCCCCGGCGCGCCCAACGCCCCGTAGGAGCCAGGCAAGCGCGAGGCGCGGGACAGCGCGGGCCTCGTGCGGTATGCGGGAGCGCGATGAGCGACCCGCTGCAACTGGATGATTGGGGCGGCACCGGCCCGGTGCTGCACCTCGCGCACGCCAACGGCTTCCCCCCGGGCAGCTACCGCAAGCTCATCGAGCTGCTCAAACCGCGCTACCACGTCTTCACCCTGCGCAGCCGCGCCCTCGTGCCGGGGACGGATCCGCGGGAGCTGCGCGACTGGGAGGACATGGCCGATGATCTCGCCCAGGCCCTGCGTGCACGCGGCCTGGAGGGGGTGACGGGCGTGGGCCACAGCATGGGGGGCGTGGCCACCCTGCTCGCCTCGGTGAAGCACCCGGGCCTCTTCCGGGCCGTGGTGGCGTTGGACCCGGTGCTGTTCACGGGCACGCGCCAGCTGGCTCTCCAGGCGCTGACGCTGCTCGGGATGCGGAGCCGGGTGCCCCCCGCGAGCCTCGCCCGCCGCCGCCGTGAGACCTGGGGCTCGCGCGAGGAGGCCGCCACGAGCTACCGCAAGAAGCCCCTCTTCCGGCGCTTCGATGCCGAGTGCTTCCAGGACTACCTCACCCACGGCCTCACCGAGGCCCCCGGCGGCGGCTTCCGGCTCACCATCCCCACCGCCTGGGAGGCCCGCGTCTTCGAGACCTCGCCGCACGGCGTCTGGCGCAAGCTGCGCTCGGTGAAGGTGCCCACGCTCGTGCTGCGCGGGAGCGACTCGGACACGCTGCTCCCGGCGGCCCTGGCCCGCGCCGGGCGGACCATCCCCGGAGCCCGCGCCGAGGAGCTGCCCGGTACGCACCTCTTCCCCCTGGAGCACCCGGAGGAGTGCGGGCGGCGCCTCCTCACGTTCCTCGACGAGGCGGCACCGCACCGGGCGTGAGCGTGGGCCCTCAGCAGGCGACGTTGGCGGGCAGCGCGGCGTCCTCGCTCACCCCGCCACGGCCCAGGATGAAGGCCCGGGCACGCCGGAGCTCCGGCAGCTGCGGATCCGCGTCACGCCAGCACGCCAGGAAGGAGGCGAAGGCCGAGGCCGCCTCGGCGTAGGCGCCCAGGGAGACGTGCACCTCGGCGAGGAGGAACCAGGCATGGCCACTGCCGGGCCGCTCCTTCACGAGGGACTCGGCCAGCTCCAGCGCCTTGTCCTCGCGGCCGGCGCGCACGCGGGAGCGGGCCAGCGTCTCACGGGCCGGGCGGGAGAAGGCGGAGGGGCCCGCCGCGCGCAGCCGCCGCTCCAACCGCATGGCCCGGATGAGCGAGGCCTCGGCGCGGGCGAAGTCTCCCTGACGCGCCTCCAGTGCACCCCGCAGCTCACACGCCGCCAGCTCCACCACCCGGGCAACGTCGCGCGGGCAGAGCATGCGGGGGTCCGCCTTGCGCTCCTCGGACAGCGGCGGGTGCATCGCATCGAGCTCGTCACACACCCGCTCCGCCTCCACCCACTTGCCCGCCTCCAGGGCGCGCAGCCCTCGGGCATACGCCGCCATGCCGGTGAGCAGCCCCCGCTCGGCCACGCTCGCCTCCGGCGCCAGCTCCACACGCAGGTCCGCCGCCGCGCGCCAGAAGCCGAAGCGCAGGTGCACGCTGGAGAGCGCACCGGCCGCGAACACGAGCGCCTGTCCGAGGTGCGGCGACACCTGCTCCACACGGTGGCGCAGGCGGCGTGCCCAGGACTGGGCCTCGCCATACCGCCCCGCGTCGGCACAGGCCTGGACGAGCAGCCGCAGCGCCAGTCCCGCGGCGGGCGCGGCGGACTCGGGCAGGGACTCCTGGGAGAGCCAGGCGTCGTCCGCGGCCACCACCGCCTCGAGCACCTCGCGCGCCTCGCGGGTGTGGCCGGTGCGCAGCAGCAGCCGGCCGGAGCCGAGCAGGGCCGTCCCCGCGCGAGGCGCGAGCAACCGCAGCCGCCGGGCGCTCTCCAGGGCCGCCTCGGGCCGCCCGCTCTCCACCATCACCTGCACCCAGGCGTGGTGGACGCCCTCGTGGTGGGGGTGCGTGCGCAGCAGCTCCCGCAGCAGGGCCTGCGCATAGGGCTGGCCCGCGCTGGGGCGTCCATCCGTCTCGTAGCCATCCGAGAGGAAGCCGGCGAGCAGCAGGCGCGCCTCGGCGTCCTCGGGGAAGCGGTCGACGAGCGCCTCCATCTCCCGCACGAAGCCATGGCGGCCGTTGGCGGGGCCCTTGTCGGCCAGGAAGGTGGCCGCGACGATGTAGCGCTGCTCCACGTCCGTCACGCCCTGGCTGAGGCCGAGCGCCTTGTGGATGGCCTCCGCCCGGGCCACCGCGTAGCGCGCACCCGCCCCACGCGTCAGGGCCAGGCCCCAGTGCGCCATGGCGAGCCGTGGATCCAGCCGCGCGGCCTCCGCGAAGGAGCGCCGCGCTTCGGCGCCCCAGCCGAGGTGCAGCAGGCGCAGCCCCTGATCGAAATACGCCTGGGCCAGGGGCACCTCGGTGCTCACCTTCAGGTGCGCACGTCCCAGCCCCTCGCGCAGCGGAGGCGTGGGCAGCTCCAGGTCGGGGACGTCGTCCCAGGGCGTGGAGGGGAAGATGGAGGGCTCCTCGGCTCGAAGGTGTCGCGCAAGCATGGTGACCTCACTCACGCCCCGGCGAGCGGGGCAAAGGATTCGTTCACAACCACAGGCCGCTCCAGCGCCTCGATGCGCCCAGCCAGACGCCGCCACTCCACCGCCAACAACTCCGCGGGCACGGGCGAGACCTTGGGCCGCGCCGCGAAGCACGCGTGCCGCCACTCCGCGCCCATGAGTCCCCGCACCCACTCCTCGTACCCGGCCATCCACCCGGCCAGGGCCACCACCGCGGCCCGTGCGGCGGAGTGCTCGCACGGCGTGAGGGGCTCACGCGGGCCGCCGAGCCCCGCCGCCAGGAAGACGGGCCAGGTGACGCGCTCCTCCTCCACCACGGCCGGCGAGAAACCATCGCGCGGCACGTAGATGGACTCCCCGCACACGCGGCACAGCGCACCGAAGCCCCACAGCGTGAGGGCCCCTCCCCCGGGCAACGCACCCGAGTAGGCGCTGGTGCCCGGCTGCCCCGCCGGAATGCGCTCGCGGGTGAAGCCATGGCGCAGCAGCAGGTTGTCCGCGTGGGAGACATCGCGGCCGATGCACCACATGGAGACCTCGAACAGCCGCTCCCCGTCGCGCCGCAGCTCTGGCGGGAGGGGGTGGAGAAGGGAGGAGCCCATCCGCGTGTCTCCTCAGCTCGCCTTGGCCGCCGTGCCCTTGCGGACCGGCACCTCGCCGAACAGCGCCTGGGAGTCCACCCGCTGGCCGCCCTTCTTGGACAGCACGGCGTTCACCGCGCGCACCAGCTTGCCGCGCACCTTCGGAGGCAGCGGCTTGTCCTCCAAGGCGGCCGTCACCTGCTGCACGCTCACGCCCCGGCCGCTCTTCGGCTTGCCGATGCCCAGCTCCGCGTACGGCTTCGTCTGCGCCTCCTTGTCGCGCCGCTTGTCGGAGCGCTGCTTCGCCAGCTTGCGGTCGTCCTCGGCGCGGGCCTCGAGCTGGCCGGACAGGCGCACCAGCGTCTCGGGATTCAACTGCTTCTCGTCCAGGAACTGCTTGAAGGTCCCCATGGTCATCTCCTGCGGAATCAGGTGGAAGGAAGAGGAGCGGGAGGACTCGCGGGCCTCCCGCTCCGGCTGCCGTTACTTCGTGGCGTGCGCGCCGAGCATCCGGCGGTGCTCCTGGCCCAGGCGCTCGTGCTCGCTCACCATGGACTTGTGCTCATCACGCATGTCGCGGTGCTCGTCCTCCATGCGGCCGTGCTCGGAGGAAGCGGGCTTGTCCTCGCCGTGGGAGGCCTCGAGCTGGCCGTGGTCGCTCACCAGCTTCTGGTGGCGCTCCACCACCGCCTGGTGGCGGGAGAGCAGCTGCTCGTGCTGGGCCTCCAGCGCGTCGTGCTCGGCGTCGGCCGCGCCGCCCTTGAGGCGGTCGTGCTCCGCCACCCACTCGCGGTGCTCGGCCTCCATCTTCTGGTGGGCCGCTTCCATCTCCTGGTGCTCGGCCTCCATCTTCTGGTGGGCGGCGGCCAGCTCGGGCTCCAGCGCCGTGGAGGACTTCGCGCACCCGGTCAGGGCCAGCACCCCGCAGGCAAACGCCGCCAGCAGCTTGCGCTCAGTGCTCGTCCGCATGGGCCGTCTCCTCGATGACCAGCGAGACACTGCTCTCGGACGTGGGGCCGAAGGTCAGCGTGTACGAGCCCACCTGCAGCGGCGCCACGTAGCGGCCCTTGACGTTGGTGCACTCCGTCGAGCTTGTCGCGGACTCCTCGAACGACACCGTCTCGCCGGAGGAGTTGGTGACCTTCAGCGTCACGTTCGAGCCCAGGAAGAAGACGTAGTCGGAGGCCTCGGCCGCCGCGAACGACACCGAGCCCACGTTGCCCCCGTTGCCCGCCGGCAGCGAGATGTCGTAGCGCTTGTGATCGTTGCTCACGGCGGGGAGGGTGCCAGTGGCCGAAGCACTCGCGCTCACGGCGGCGCCGGGGCCCTCCTGGAGGTGCTCGCATCCCTCGACATCGGCCTCGTTCTTCTCGCCACCGCAACCCGCGAGCAGCGCGCTCGACAAAAGACAGACAGACAGCAACTTCTTCATCATGACGTGTGACTCCAGGTGTTGACGTGTTGGTGCTGCAATGCCCCCACGCTCCCGTCCCGGGAGACGGCTTGGGACGCCAGGAACGTGGGGAAGGCGCGCGCGCGGATACACGGCGGGGGTGGGCATCGCCTCGCGCACCGGTGCCAGGAATTGGAGGCTCCGGATGCGTGCACGGATCACGTCCCTGAAGCCTCACATGAGGCGCGGGGATGCGTCTGGATGCGTTGTCGATGCCCGAGGGCGCCAGGAAGGACCGGAGACGCGGCCCAAGGAGAGAGAAGACCCTCACCCCGCCCCTCTCCCAGAGGGAGAGGGAGGACGCGCGCGCCGGGTGCCCGAAGCACCCTCAACCCACGCTCAGACCCGCGGCGGTGAAGACTTGGGAGCCAGATGGAGCCACGCGACCTGGGGCTCCACGGCCACGCTGTCCGCCTCCAGCACCTGTCCCGACTGGACGGGCGCTTCCGGCGGCAGCATCACTCCAGCCGGTGGCTGCACCACCCGGCGGAGGAAGACATGGGCGCAGTGTGCATCCGCGCCGTGCACGGACACCTGCTGCGCATCCGTGCGAGTGAAACGCTCGTCCTCGAAGGACTCGCGCGCTTCCAGCTGCGCTTCCCCCTGCTCCGCTCCGGCCTCGTGCAGCAACTCCCCGTGCTCGACGCACGTGTTGTGTTGCACCAGGAAGAAGTGAGCCGCGCTCCCCAGGTACGCCAGCGCACACAGCAGCACCAGCGGCAGCGCCAGCAGGCGGGGCCGTCGGTACAGCGCGGGCTCTTGGCGGTGGAGGCTGCTCACGGAATCACGGTTTCAGGGGAAATACAGTTGCTTCTGTATTTTGTACGCGAGGACGCGCGCATGTGCAAGCACAGACATGGCGCGCCTCGGATGACGCGGCAAATCAGACGGCGTAACCCATGGCGCCCGCCTTCACCGGAGCGTCCGGATCCAACATCACGTTGACGCACGCCACGGTGCCGCTGGCCAGGGCGCGCTCGAGCGCGGGCCGGATCTGTGCCGGTTCCGTCACGAACTCGCCGTGGCCGCCGAATGCCTCCACCACCTTGTCGTAGCGGGTGGGCGCCAGGAGCGTGCCCGGCGACTTGTCCTCGCCGAACATCTGCACCTGCGGCAGGCGGATCTGCCCCCAGGCCGCGTCGTTGCCCACCACGCACACCATGGGGAGCTTGAAGCGGATGGCCGTCTCGAAGTCCATGCCGTTGAGGCCGAACGAGCCATCACCCTGGATGATCCAATGCGTGCGCTCCGGGTGCAGCACCTTCGAGGCCAGGGCGAACGGCGCGCCCACGCCCAGGCACCCGAGCGGACCTGGATCCAACCACCGGCCCGGCCGGCGCAGCTCGATCACCTTGGCGGCCATGGCCACCCAGTTGCCACCATCGGCGATGAACACCGGATCCTGCCCGGGCCCGTTGGCCACGTCCGACATCTCCTTGGCCAGCCGGTAGTGGTGGATGGGCGAGCTGTCGTCCTTCGTCCAGGCCTCCAGGCCGCTCAGCTTCTTCTGCTCGCGCTCGCGCAACTGCGAGACGAAGGCGTCGCGCTTGCCCTTGGGCGCCGCGTCCGCGAAGGCGGTGAGCGCGCTGTAGCTGTCCGCGATGATGCCCACGTCCACCACGCGGTTGCGCCCCACCTCCACCGGATCGATGTCCACCTGGACGATCTTCGACTCGGCGCTGAAGGTGGGCTCGGCGCCGTAGTTGAGCCGGAAGTCGAAGGGTGTGCCGATGACGAACACCAGGTCCGCCCCGCTCACGGCCTCCTTACGCGTGTGCTGGAAGAAGAGCGGGTGGCTCGCCGGCAGACAGCCGCGCCCCGCGCCGTTGAGGTACACGGGGATCTGCGCCGTCTCCGCGAAGCGCCGCAGCGCGTCCCACGCCCCGTCCCAGTACACCGACGAGCCGGCGATGATGGCCGGGCGCTCGGCGGACTTGAGCAGCGCCATGGCCTCGTCCACCTTGCGCGGATCCGGCGCCTGCCGCGCGTCCGTGCGGTAGCTCTTGGGAATCTGCAGCGTGTCCTCATCCACGCCGTTGCAGAGCACGTCCCAGGCGAGCTCCAGGAACACCGGCCCCGGCCGTCCGGAGAGCGCCACGCGGAAGGCCTTGGCGAGGTACGCCGGCACCAGGTCCGGCGTGGGCACGCGATCCGACCACTTGGAGATGCGGTGGAAGAGGTCCACCTGCTCCATCTCCTGCAGCGAGCCGCGGCTCTGGTTGAAGATGGGGGCCGCGCCGCCCAGCAGAATCATCGGCGAGCTGGCCGCGTACGCGTTGGCCACGCCGGTGAGCGCGTCCGTCACGCCGGGGCCGGCCGTCACCACCGCCACTCCCACGCCGCGCGTCACCCGGGCGTAGGCATCCGCCGCGTGGGCGGCCGCCTGCTCGTGGCGCGTGTCGATGACCTGGATGCCCTCCTCCACGCAGCCCGCGTAGATGGGGGCCACGTGCAGCCCCGAGAGGGTGAAGATGTGGCGGACGCCCTCCTTCTTCAGCATCCGCCCGACGAGCTGTCCTCCGGTGACCATGCCCATGCCGTGCTTCCTCTCTATGTGGGAACCTCGGAAGTCCGGCCATCATCCCCGAATCGGGCCGCCCGGGAAGCCCCTGGACGCTCGCCAGCCCCAGGAACCGGCGCCGGAAGCGCCCCGGCGTCATGTCTAGGGCATTCCCCGGGTGCCCCGGGCGGAGTAGGAAGGGCGCCCGAGAGACACGTCGAAGGAATCCCCGTGCAAGAACTCCTGGAAGTGCTGCGGCGACAGGCAGTCCACTTCGGGCCGGAGCTGGCCCGCACCGCGTACAAGCGTGGACTGGCCGTCACGCAGAAGGACGGCTCCACCCGGCCCATTCCCGTCACCGCCACCCCCGTCATCCTCGAGGCCGCGGAGATCCGCCGGCGGGCCACCCTCTCGGCGCACCTGGCCTCGGCCACCGTGAAGGTGACGCGCGCGGTGCTCGCCAGCGAGGAGAAGGAGCTGGTGCTCGGCGGCCTCTCCCCGCTCGAGCGCGCGCTCACCGAGCGCACCTTCGCCAACGTGGAGCGGCTGGCCACCACGCGGGTGGACTACTTCGTGGACACGAAGCCGCGCGCCCTGGAGGTCAACGCCACCATCCCGGCCATGCAGGGCTATTCGGACATCGCCGCGCGCACCTTCATCGAGGTGGTGGCCCGGCACTTCCGCTACCCCGAGAAGGCCCTGTACGCGGTCATCTCCGCCAACGGCAGCAACGCGCTGGCCCTCTACCGTGCCCTGCTGGACGGCTACGCCGCCGAGCGCGACGGGAAGATGCCGGAGACCATCGCCCTGCTCTGCCGCCGCAACGACGCGCAAATCACCGAGCAGCGCTACCTGTGCGAGCGCTTCCGCGAGTTCGGCGCGGACGCGGACGTCGTCCACCCGGACGAGGTCTCCGGCGAGGAGCACTTCGAGGTGCGCGGCAAGCGCTATGATCTGGTGTACCGGCACCTATTCACGCGGCGGCTGGAGGAGACGCCGGCCCCGTGGGTGGAGGACTTCTTCGGCACGGTGCCGGGGCGCAAGGCGGTGCTGCTCAACCCGCCAGCCTCGCCGGTGGAGGTGAAGGCGACGTTCGCCCTGCTCTCCCAGGCGCTGGTGGAGCCCGCGCGCGCCGAGGCCGCCGGACTGACGCCCGAGGAGCTGGAGGCGGTGCGCACGTCGGTGCCCTGGACGAGGCCCTTCCGGCGCGGCCCCGGCGTGGGCCCGGACGGGCAGCGGGTGGAGGATCTGGTAGCGCTCGTGGTGGCGGAGCCCAAGCGCTTCGTCCTCAAGCGCTCCTGGGACTACGGCGGCCGGGCGGTGTACCTCGGACGCTCGGTGGGCACTCCGGCGTTCGAGGAGCGGGCGCGGGCCGCCTACGGCATCGTGCCCACGTGGGCGGAGCTGTGCGAGCGCGCCGCCACGGACCCCGCGGGCGGTGGCTTCGTGGTGCAGGAGGTGGTGGAGACCACGCCCGAGGAGCACCTGCTGTGCGAGGAGAGCGGCGTGACGCCCCTGTCGCTGCACGTGGACTACTCCGCGTATGCCTCGGTGGGACTGGCGAAGCAGCCGGCCTGGGGCGGGGTGTGCCGGGGCTCCACCTCGGAGATCGTGAACATCGTGGGCGGGGGCGGCGTGCTGCCGCTCATCACCACCGAGGTGGCCCAGAAGCTCCTCATGGCCTGGAAGGCGATTTGATCCCGGGTACGGAACATCCGGGAAGGGATGTTCGGCACGCGGGTTGAAGGCACGCTATAACGGAGACGTCGGGCGGGGGGGACTCCGTCCTGTCTCATCGGAAAGGACACTCGATTCCATGTCTTGGCAGACTCCCGGTTTTCAGGTGGCTCGAGGCGTCAATGACGCCCTCATCGCCGAGTCGCGGCGCGCCTTCATGTCGCGCGTGTACGGCTGGATGTTCGCCGGTCTGTCCGTGACGGGCATGGTGGCGCTGCTCACGGCCGCCTCCCCGCAGCTGGTGATGAAGATCGCCCAGTTCCGCTGGCTGTTCTTCTTCGCGCAGCTCGGCCTGGTGTGGTTCCTCTCGTCGAGGGTCCACCGGCTTTCCGGCGCGGTGGCCGGAGCGCTCTTCCTGGGCTACTCGGTGCTCACCGGGCTCACCTTCTCGGTGCTCTTCTACGTCTTCACGACGGGCTCCATCGCCAGCGTCTTCCTGATGAGCGCGGGCGCCTTCGGGGCGATGAGCGCCTTCGCCACCTTCACCAAGAAGGACCTGAGCCCCTGGGGCACCTTCCTCTACATGGGCATGATCGGCGTGTTCGTCGCCAGCATCGTGCAGGTCTTCGTGCAGAGCTCCATGCTCAACTTCGTGCTGGGGTGCGTGGGCGTGATCACCTTCGCGGGCCTCACCGCGTATGACACGCAGAAGCTGCGTGAGATGCACGCCGAGGCGGGCTACGAGTCGGCCGCCTCGCTGAGCATCTCCGGCGCGCTGGTGCTGTACCTGGACTTCATCAACCTCTTCATCGCCCTGCTGCGCCTGTTCGGCTCGCGCCGCTAGCACGGCTCCGCGGTGGATGAGCACGAGGCGGTGGGCTCCCGGGCCCGCCGCCTTTTTTCTTGGCCGCGGGGGCCTACTCCTCGGCCTTCTTGCGCGAGAACGGCATCAGCAGCCGCTCCACGGGCTGGCCTCCCACGAGGTGCTCCTCGACGATGGCCGGCACGTCCTCGGGCTTCACCCCGCCATACCAGGTGCCCTCGGGGTAGACGACCACCGACACGCCGAACGAGCACGTGTCCAGGCACCCGGCCGCGTTGGCCCGCATCTGCCCCTTCATGCCCCGCTTCTCCAGCTCCTCCTTGAAGCGGGCGCGGACGTCCTCGGCGCCCTTGGTGGCGCAGCAGCCCTTGGGGTGCCCATCCGGGCGGCGGTTGGTGCAGACGAATACATGACGCTTGAAGGGGGGCATGTCGTCCCCTTAACGCGGCTTTCGTTCGAAAGCGACTAACCGGTCCGTGAGCCTCCTGCCCCTTTCTTGCCTCGGGGCCTAGACGACCGGACGATCCGTACACAGACTCACAGCAAACATCCGCTAGTGATCATCGGCCTTTCGGCGGGAGTGACAATACATGACTCGTCACCCATTGACGATCCACTGCACAAAGGGCTGCGCAAGAGAGTTGATCGCCAGCCGAGCAGGCTTTAGATCGGCTCCCCCGACCCGGTCCCGGACCGCGGGAGGGCACCCGGATGTGGACCGTCCAATCGGTCACACTCCCCTATCCATAGGTGGCGCCATGTCAGCGGACACAAGATCTGGGGGGCCGAGAACCTTGACGAATCCGGAACGAAGATCGTACCTTTGCCTACCTGTCTGCTGGACGAGCGAGCAGGCGGCATCCCAAAAAACAAGAATTTGACCCAGCGCCACGCACCTCTGCCCACCGGCAGGAGGCGTGTCGAATCGAGATCCCTCGATCCTGAGAGATCTCGCGGGCTTGGCTTTTTGCAAATTTTGCAGTCATACGCTGAGTGAAAGCAGTGTGGGAGGGACCATGGAACGCGACCTGAGCGCCACGGCGGCAGTACTGGACGGTAAGGAGACGGTGGCGGGGCTGAAGACGAGAGGCCCGGCCGGCGGTCTGACGGTGGAGCGCTTCTTCACGACACCGGGCGTGGATCCCGCCGATGAGCTGGCGTGGGAGATGCGCACGGCCTCCATCTCGGGCGAGGACGGCAAGTCCGTGTTCGAGCAGAAGAACGTGGAGGTGCCCAAGTCCTGGTCGATGCTGGCCACCAACGTGGTGGCGTCGAAGTACTTCCGAGGCACGCCGGGGACGCCGGAGCGCGAGACGAGCGTGCGCCGGCTGGTGGGCCGGGTGGTGGACACGCTGACGCGCTGGGGCGCCGAGGGCGGCTACTTCGCCACGGCGACGGACCGCGACACGTTCCACGCCGAGCTCACGCACCTGCTGCTGCGCCAGAAGGCGGCCTTCAACTCCCCCGTCTGGTTCAACGTGGGCGTGGAGGAGCACCCGCAGTGCTCGGCGTGCTTCATCAACTCGGTGGGGGACTCCATGGAGTCCATCCTCGGGCTGGCGAAGACGGAGGGCATGCTCTTCAAGTACGGCTCGGGCACGGGCAGCAACCTGTCCACCATCCGCTCGAGCAAGGAGCTGCTGGCCGGTGGCGGCACGGCGTCCGGCCCGGTGTCCTTCATGAAGGGCTTCGACGCGTTCGCCGGCGTCATCAAGAGCGGCGGCAAGACGCGGCGCGCGGCGAAGATGGTCATCCTCAACGCGGACCATCCGGACGTGCTGGACTTCATCCGCTGCAAGTCCAGCGAGGAGAAGAAGGCCTGGGCGCTCATCGATGCCGGGTATGACCCGAGCTTCAATGGCGAGGCCTACTCGTCGGTGTTCTTCCAGAACTCGAACAACTCGGTGCGCGTGACGGACGAGTTCATGCGCGCGGTGATGAACGACAGCGCGTGGACGACGCGGGCGGTGCGCGACGGGCGTCCCATGGACACCTACAAGGCGCGCGAGCTGTTCCGGGAGATCTCCTCGGCGGCGCACCTGTGCGGTGATCCGGGCCTGCAGTTCGACACCACCATCAACACCTGGCACACCTGCTCGAACACGGACCGGATCAACGCGTCCAACCCGTGCTCGGAGTACATGTTCCTCGACGACTCGGCCTGCAACCTGGCGTCGCTGAACCTGATGCACTTCCGCACCATCGACGGCGACTTCGACGTCAACGCGTTCAAGCACGCGGTGGACGTGGTGCTGCTGGCGATGGAGATCATCGTCGGGTTCTCCAAGTACCCCTCGGAGAAGATCACCCAGAACAGCCACGCGTACCGGCCGCTGGGCCTGGGCTACGCGAACCTGGGCGCGCTGCTGATGGCCACGGGTCTGCCGTACGACTCGGACGCGGGCCGCAACTACGCGGCGGCCATCACCTCGCTGATGTGCGGCGAGGCGTACGCGATGAGCGCGCGCATGGCCGGCAAGATGGGCCCCTTCCAGGGCTACGCGAAGAACGAGGAGCCGTTCCTCGGCGTCATCCGCAAGCACCGCAAGGCGGCCTACAACGTGTCGCCGGATGGCGTGAGCCCCGAGCTGTTCGAGGCGCAGAAGAAGGCGTGGGACGAGGCGCTCGCGCTGGGCACCGAGTCCGGCTACCGCAACAGCCAGGTGACGGTGCTGGCCCCCACGGGCACCATCGGCTTCATGATGGACTGCGACACGACCGGCATCGAGCCGGACATCGCGCTCATCAAGTACAAGAAGCTGGTGGGCGGCGGCATGCTGAAGATCGTCAACCAGACGGTGCCGCAGGCGCTGGAGAAGCTGGGCTACCCGCAGACCCAGGCGCAGGACATCATCACCTACCTGGACAAGCACGAGACGATCGAGGGCGCCCCGCACCTCAAGCCCGAGCACCTGCCGGTGTTCGACTGCGCCTTCAAGCCGGCGAAGGGCCAGCGCAGCATCCAGTGGATGGGCCACCTGAAGATGATGGGCGCGACGCAGCCGTTCCTGTCGGGCGCCATCTCGAAGACGGTGAACATGCCGTCGGACGCCTCGGTGGAGGACATCGAGAAGGCGTACATCGAGGCGTGGAGGCTGGGCCTGAAGGCGGTGGCGGTGTACCGCGACGGGTGCAAGCGGACGCAGCCGCTGAACACCTCGAAGGACAAGGTGAAGGACACGAAGGCGGCGGTGGCCGAGCCGGCGCTGGCGGCGGTGAAGGACGCCAACGCGATGAGGCGGCGGCTGCCGGACGAGCGGCAGGCGATCACGCACAAGTTCTCGATTGGGGGCCACGAGGGCTACCTGACGGTGGGCATGTACGAGGACGGGACGCCGGGCGAGCTCTTCTGCGTGATGGCGAAGGAAGGCTCGGTGGTGAGCGGCCTGATGGACAGCTTCGCCACGGCGGTGTCGCTGGCGCTGCAGTACGGGGTGCCGCTGCAGGTGCTGGTGGACAAGTTCAGCCACACGCGCTTCGAGCCGAGCGGCTTCACGGGCAACCCGGCGGTGCCGATCGCCAAGTCGATCGTCGACTACATCTTCCGGTGGCTGTCGCTGAAGTTCCTGCCGAGCGAGCAGGAGGCCGAGGGAGTGGTGGAGGCGGTGGAGAAGCAGGTGCTGGCCGAGCCCGCGGCGAAGCCGGTGCAGGTGACGGCGGTAGCGCTGCCGATGTCGACGCCGCGCAAGACGTACCTGAACCAGGCGGACGCACCGCCGTGCCACACGTGCGGCGAGATCATGGTGCGCAACGGGGCCTGCTACAAGTGCAGCAACTGCGGCACCACGAGCGGCTGCAGCTGAGCCACTAGAAGCTGAGGCGGCGCATGATGTGGCGCCGCCTCTCTTGAAGCACCAAGCCCTAACGCTCAAGCGTTAGGGCTTTTTAAGGGCCCAGACCACTGAACACCCTTTCCCTACCCCCAAAAGAGAAGCGCATGCGAAATACAAAAGCATCGAGGTCCGCAAACCGGCCAATCAGCAAAAGCGGCGTAATCAACAAAGGGTTTGCCTTTGGAGCGACTTCGGAGCCCCGACGAGGGCTCGGTTTTGGAGCAACTTCAGCGCCACAACCACGAACAAACACCTCACTTCCACAAACCGGTGGCTCTGGCACACCACCCCCTAAATCCCCTCCAAAAAAATGAACAGCAAAAGACTAACACTACTTGTTGTGGACTCCTCTGACGCCGAAGGGTTTGGCATGTTGTTCGGCGCCAAGAGAGTCGACTCCATTTCGGGCACTCAACAAGGCCTGATTGTCGCTGAAGGGAAAGGAAAACCTCCGCCATCGAACCCAGCAAAACCAACTTCCTCAACCACAACGAATCCCCCTCAATTGCCTCAAACTCCCGGAGAGCAAAAAATGAGCAATAATCCCCCTCCCAAAACACCTCGGTTCGATGGCTTCTCCTTTGGAGCCACCACAAAAAAAACCACCACCTCCGCGCCCGTACAAGCAAGCGGAAGCGGGCGTCCGCCACCAAGCAAACCACCCGCCTCAAAACCAAGCAGCAAGCCCCCTCCCCCAACTGCGTCTCCAAAAAAGAAATAGCCACATGCCCCTTCCACTAGACATCACACTAGAACGCAGATCATTCATCCAATCCAACGGAGACATCGACGACTACATCGCCTTGATCCTAGAAAACACCAGCCCAGAACACGTGGACATCCCGGAAAATTGCACACTGACCTTCCCTCTCACTGACTGTAAATCAGAGGCGCGCACCGTCTGGGATAGCGCCACAAACGACACTATCCAAGAATGGATAGCCACCACTGAGTACGGAACATACATCATCAGGGCCGCGCTCAACGGATACGTGCCAGCCAACGAAGTACGAATCATTGGATTGCACGCAATACGTCGAAAGCGCGCTGAGGTATTATCATCCGAAGCAACTTTCAATGACCCTATTGGCTATTTGTCGATGGGCCCGCTCGACCCGCAGCGTGTGGAAGTCAGAGCAACAGTGATATTTCCCAAGACAGACCCTTGCCGTGCGCTTTCAGCTGAAGCCGCTCTTCAGAAAACAAGCAGAACCGCCACATGGAGATTCACCCCGACTGAAGACAGTCCGGAGCAAATCCGAGCCAATCTTCGGTTGTCAGATCTCCCAGCAGCCCCCAGACGCCTAGACGACGCTATCGCAGAAGCACATCAAATCCTTGCGCTGGACTCCATTGGCCGCCCGCCGAACACGACCCAGCTCCGCTGCGACATTACGGAAGCACTCAAAGCGGACCCAGAACTCAGAGGCAAAACACTTCAACCACTAACTGAAATCAACTCAGCGAATCAAACCGATCGGCACAGGCTACTCAGCGACCTTATCGACACACTCCACAACATTCGCACTGAATTATCAAGAACCCACATCAACATCCACGCCGCCGACGACGACGTCACTGGCATGGCACAAGAAGTTTTCCACAACATAAACACTGAAATTCAAAATCACGCCGTGCGCACCAAACCCCCAGAAGAACTCTGGGATAGCCTGCTCAACCTGCTGGATTTTGCAAGCACGCATCGACAAGCATCCTTTCCCGAACTCAACGCCGACGCCAAGGAAGAAAAATTTCAGGACGAACTCGAGAAGTTTGTGCGTGCACGCACAAGAAACAAAGGAGTGATAAGGGAACCTGAAGCCGGTAATGGCCGCATTGATCTCCTGCTCCGAAACACGCCTGTCGAACTCAAAGTCCAGGATCTAAAGGGAAGACCCTACGAAACTCTTGAAATGCACACCCAGCAAGCAGCCGAGTATGCAAGTCGTAGAAATCAATCGGTAGCTGCGCTACTGGTTTTGGATACTCACAATTACCCACAAGGGGCTAATCATCAACCGCATCTGCGAGACCAAGTGCGCGTTTTCGCGGTAACCTCCAGACAGGGGGCTGTGCCGCCAAAGCAAGGAATTGACGGGGCCTCCACAACTATTGTTGTTGCTATTGCGCTAACCGCCTACTCGCCAGAACCATCTAGCCTTCGAAAAACAGTGCCCCGCAGACGCAGAACAAACCAATCATAAGAAAATAGCCTTACAACAAATCGACTTGGCGCATTGGCGGAACGCCGCCATGCTTACCGTTCGATCTCAGGCAGCGGGCGCAGCCACCGTGCGTCACGAGGCGCGGATATCCGCTGAGTCCCCGAGGCGCGCCGAAGCACGCGCAGCACAGCGGCCGGGTCACACGCATACAGGCCCGAGCTCCAGGAGGGATTCAGCTCCACCACTGCCCATCCACGGCCCTCAATCCGGCCCACGTCGAGGACAACCGCAGGAGGAAACAACTCCCCTGCCCTCGCGAGCACCTCCGAGGCAAATGCCCTCGCCGCATCCAGGTCGAACGCGGCCGATGAATGCTCCTCGCGCTCGCCCATCCAGGCATAGGGGCTCGCGGTGACGACCTGGCCCTCGAGCACGAAACACCGGTACTCGTCGAGCCAGCGCACGGGCTCGGCCGTCAGGATGGGCAGGCCGTCCTCGAGAATCTCTGAGCCGAGAAGCGCCTCGGCGGAAGCGTAGACCGCCGCGCGGAACTGTTTCTCATCCGCGGGTTTGACGAAGCGGGGAAACCGCTCGCTCCGGGCCGCGCCGAGCGTGGTGAAGCGCACGTCCCGGAGCACCTGCTCCGCGGGCAGATGGGACAACGTGTCGGCGGCGGGCTCGAGCAGCGCCAGCCCCAGCGCCTTCCCGATGGTGTCCGCCAGCAACGACTCGCCGTAGAAGACGAGGTCCTCCTCGGCCAGCCGCGCGGGAGGGCGGCGATCATGCAACCGGAGCATGCGCCACGAGAGGCGCGAGGCCTCCGTGGCGAGTGCGATCGAATCGTCACTGAATCTCGGCGAGAGCAGCAGGACGGGCACGAAGCACCCCCAGGTCAGGACGAGGCGTCGTGCAGCCGGCCGTAGGTCTCGGAGGCCACCGAGAGGAGCTTCTCCAGCTCATCGAGTTCCTCGGCGCCGAACGGAGAGGGCCCGCTGTCGAGGACGACGAAGCCCACCGTACGCTGGTGCAACCGGATGGGCGCGGCCATCAGGTGCGAGAACGACTCGCCCAGGGCCGAGAAGAGCTGCTCGTCCACCGGGCTCTCCGGCACGCTGGAGACGACGGCCCTGCCGCCCGCCGCGGCCATGGCCAGCAACGAGGGCGCCTCGAGGTCCACCTGCAACGCCGAGACCTCGTGCTTGTCGCTGCCGGGGCCGTACGCACGTCCCACGCGGGCGAAGCCGAACGTCTCGCCCAGCAGGAAGCCTCGCGGGAAACGACCCTGGCAGTAGTCCAGCAGCACCTTGCCCAGCTCGTTCCGCGTCGTCGCCTGCCGCAGGGCCTCGAGCGCCTCCTGGAACTGCACCAACTGGATGCGCTGCGAGTCCTCGGCGGGAGCCGTCTCCGGCACGCCCGTCCCGGCGGCCTGCCACCCGGTGAAGTCCTCCGCGGGCGGCGCACCCGCGTCCGTCTCCGCCGGGGGCGGCTCGGCCGAGGGATCCCAGGTCGGGATGAACTCGTGCACGGACGCCAAGGGGATCTCCCCCTCCGTATCGGAGACGCCCGCCTCGGCGGGGCTGGCCTCCTCCGACGAGAAGTCCACCTCGATGGCCCGCCGCGCCCAGGGAGACGCGGACTCGGCGCCAGAACCGGCGTCCGCCGTCTCCGACTGGCGCCAGTCCATGAGCTCCAGGTGCGACGCCACCTGCATGTCACCGGCGGGCTCCGAGGGCAGCTCGACGGGCTGCACGGAAACGCTCCGGGGCTTGCGCTCGGGAGACGCGGAGGCCGTGTCCCCGGCGAGCGGCGCCGGACTGGCCGCGAGGGGCTCGCGGGCCTGCGGGGCAGACGTCCCGGACGAAGGAGGCACCGCCACAGGTGCCTCGGCCACGGGCTCCGCCTTCTTCGGCTCCTGCGCGGGAGACGGAGCGGCGGGCGTGGACTCGACCGTCGGAGGCGGCTGCGCGCTGGCCGCGGGTGCGGCGGGCTCCAGGGAGGGAGCCGTGGGGGGCTCCTCCGCCATCAGAGGAGCCGCCCGATTCTCCTGCGACGGCTCGGCGTCCAGGTCTGGGAAAGGCGCGTCCCTGAGCGTGACGGGGAAAGGGGCTGCCTGAACGGGAGCAGGCGCCGGAGAAGCCATGGCCTGCGCGGGGGCAGGAGCCGCCGGAGGAGCCACCACCGCCGCTGGCGTGGAGGGAGCCTCGGGCTTGCGCGCGAGGTCCGGAGAAGCCGCTGCGGGCCTGGCCTCGGGCGCGGGTGCGGCGGGCGAGGGCTGAGTGGGAGGCGCGCTCTGGACGGGCCCCGGCGCCGGAGCGGACGGCGCGCTTCCAGGCGTCACGGCCTGGGGCGCGGCGGGCGCGGGAGCGGCCGGAGCCCGAGGCGCGACAGCCGCGGACGGAGACACGGGAGCGCGCGTGGGCTGTGGAGCCGCCACACCCGGAGCCGCCGCCTTGGGAGCCGGCACGGGCAGAGGCGACGCGCCCGGAGCGGTGGCCGAGGCAGCCGTTGCCGGAACCGCCCCAGCTGGAGGCACCGCCCCGCTCTGCACTGGCGCGGGAGCAGGAGCCCCGGGAGGCGGCGCGCCCACCGGAGCGGGACGAGCCGCAGCGCCCGGAGGCGGAGCACCCACGGGAGGACGCGCCACCGCGGGGGCTCCGGGAGGAACCTGGGCGCCAGGAGGAACGGGCGACGCGCCAGGAGTTGGCGGTCGCACGGCCTGGGGCGGAACCTGTCCCGCGCTCGGGCCCGGAGCAGGCGCGGCGGCACCCGCGGCGCCCGGCTGAGACGTCCCCGGAGCGCTCCGAGGCATCATGCCCGGAGGCAGGCTCTGCCCGGGCTGCGCGGAGACGGCCGCGCCCGGTGTGGCGCCCGCGAGCTTCGCGGCCACGGGCGCGCCCTGCGCGGAAGGCATCGCGGACGGCGGTGCACCACTCGCGGGAGCCGGTGCGACAGGCGCCTTCGCCACCACGGGCTGCTGCACTCCGGCTCCGGCGGGAGCCGCAGCGGGTGCGCCCGGGGCTCCAGGAGTCCCGGGCATGCCAGCGGGAGCCGGACGCGGAGGCACGGTCGCGGAGGGCGGGACCCCCGGCGCTCTCGGCGCGGCAGCGACCTGCGGAGACGCGGCGCCAGCCGGGGCTCCAGCGGGCGAGCCCGGCCCGGCGGAAGCCGCCGCGGCGGAAGGCTGAGCGGGCGCGGTGCCAGCCGGTGCACTCCCCGGCGCCGCGGGCGAAACCGGCGGACGAGGCGCCACGGCTCCGGCCGGAGCAGGCCCAGGAGCCCCTGGCACTGGAGCACCCGCCACGGGCGCCGGAGGCCTCGGAGCCACGGCACCAGCGGGCGCGGCACCCGGAGCACCCGGAGCGCCCGGAGCACCCGCTACCGGAGCGGAAGCAGGCTTCGCGGCAACACCCGCGGCGGGAGGAGGCGCGGCGGGCGAGGGCCGCATGCCCGGGGGCTGGCCCGCGGCGGACGCCGGAGGCTGCGCCTGGGGATTCATCCCGGGGTTGGTGCCAGGAGCGGAAGCCACGGGAGGAGCCCCTCCGGGCCGAGGGGCGGCGGCCACCGCCCCGGGAGCACCCGCGGGAGGAGGCTGCGCAGGAGCCGGAGCCGCCGTGGGAGCAGGCCGTGGCGGAGCCACCGGAGCCGGCTGGGCCGAAGCGGGCGTCTGCACGGGAGGAGCCACGGGCGCGGGCCGCTGCGCGACGGGAGCCCCCTGCCCCACCGCGGGCTTGGGCTGACCGGGGCGCACGGGGCGCACCGGCTTGGGGATGCCGTAGCGCTTCTCCAGCAAATCGAAGAGGCGCAGCTCCGGAAGGATGGCGGGAACGATCCGCATGCCCGTGGCGAAGCCGAGCGCGTCCACGTGCCGGGGATCCTGCGGATTCACCATGGCCACGCGCAGGCGGCGGCCCTCGAGGGCCAGCGGGAACGCGAGGTGGTTGCGCACCTGCTCGGGCTTGAGCAGGGCGATCGTCTCGGCCGTCACCGCCTCCAGCTCCCCGTCCGGCGCGAGCGGGAAGTGGTACGTGTCGGCCAGGGCCTGCCCCAACGTGGCCATGTCGAGCAGACCCAGCTCGACGAGGTTCGTCCCCAGGCTGCCGCCGTAGATGAGTTGCGACTTCAGCGCCTCATCGAGTTGCGCCTGCGTGATGAGGCCCTTGCGGACCAGATGCGCTCCGAGCTGTTCAGCCATGCGAGCCCGATACTAGACCGGTCCGCCACCCGGAGCGCAGGAGTCTCGGCCCCAGGCGTGCGGCAGCCCACACACCCGCCTGGGTGCTCCGCCACCGAGCTAGTAGGCGTTCTTCGACAAGAAGCCGCCCAGTGCAGTGCGGATGAGAATCTTCAGGTCCATCAGCAAGGACCAGTTCTCGATGTAGTACAGGTCGTACTCAATCCGCTTCTGGATGGACGTCTGCCCGCGCAGGCCGTTGATCTGCGCCCAGCCGGTGATGCCGGCCTTGACCTTGTGGCGCAGGTGGTAGCGGGGAATCTGCTTCTTGAACTCCTCGATGAACACGGGCCGCTCGGGCCGCGGGCCCACGAGGCTCATGTCACCCCAGAGCACGTTGAAGAACTGGGGCAGCTCGTCGAGCGAGTACTTGCGCAGGAAGGTGCCGATGGGCGTGCGCCGCGGATCCTCCTTGCTGGCCATCATGGCGCCAGAGGCCTCGGCGTCCACGCGCATGGTGCGGAACTTGAGGATGTGGAAGGTGTCGCCATCCAGGCCCATGCGCTCCTGGGCATAGAGCAGGGGCCCGCGGCTGGTGAGCTTCACCGCGAGGGCCACGGCCAGCATGATGGGGGCGCTCACGGCGATGGCCACCAGCGCGAAGAGCACGTCGAAGACGCGCTTGGCCACCATGTTCCAGCCCGTCATCGGATCGCCCTGGAGGCTGATGATGGGCAGCCCGCCGAACTCCTCGAGCCCGCCGTACAGGGTGACGTACTGGTAGAGGTCCGGCACCACCTTCACGTCCACGGTGCGCAGCGCGAGCTGCTCCATGAGCGGCTTGACGGCGGCCTGCTCCTCGAGCGGCACGGCGATGATGACCTGGTCCACCGGGTGCTCATCCAGCACGGTGTCCACGTCCTTGATGTGGCCCACCACGGGCACGCCGCACACCTGCAGGCCCACCTTCTCGGGCCGCAGCGTGAGCACGCCCTCCACGCGGAAGCCCAGCTCCTTGTGGCCCTCGACCGTCTCGATGACGCGCTGGCCCAGCTCGCCCGCGCCGATGACCAGGATGGACTTGAGGTTGAAGCCGCGCCGGCGCACCTCGTTGAGCACCGCGCGCAGCACCAGCCGCACCGCGGACACACCCACGAACGAGTAGCCGGCGAAGAAGGCCAGCATCAGACGCGAGTAGCGCTCACGGGTGAAGTACGTGAGGGCCACCACGATGAGCGTGGCCATGATGGTGGCCTTGAAGACCTCGAACACCTCGCCGATGTGCGTGCGCGCCCGGTTGGTGGCGTACAGCCGCGCCTGCCGGTAGGTGACGGGGAAGACGACGAGCACCGTCGCCAACGACAGCAGCGTCTCCTCCACGGCCGGCAGCCCGTAGAAGACGGGGATGGGGCCCTCGAAGCGGCTGACGTACGCGAGCGCGAACGCCAGCGTCAGCATCACCACGTCGGCGGCGACCTTGATGGACGTATAGAAGCGCTGGAACCGGTTGAACACGCGGGCCTCCTTCTGTGGCCTGCAAGACGCTCGGCCGCGACCTGCAATCGTCGCACCCCGCACCCACGCGCCGTCCGCTACCGGACAGCCCATGCGGCCGGGTGCGCTCCTAACATGGAAAGCGCCCGGAATCCAAGGGGTTGCCCGGGCTTGTGGCCAACGGTGCGAGCCCCCGCGGTGGGAGGCGCCTCCCTCGGAAAAGCCACCCGCCAGGACAGCGGTGTCAGGGTACGGCGGCCCTGCGGGCGGACACGGACGGTGCGCCCATCATCGCGTCCACCTCGGCTTGCACCGCGCGAAGGAAGGCGGCGCGGCTGAAGCGCTCGGCCTGGGCGCGGGCGTCGGCGGGCTGGAAGCCAGGCTCCCACTGCTCGAAGCGGCGCACGGCCTCCACCAGCGCATCGGGCGTCTGCTCGTCGAAGAAGAGGCCCGTGCGGGGGCTGACCGTCTCCAGCGCCCCACCCCGCCCGTAGGCGATGACGGGGCGGCCACTGGCCTGGGCCTCCAGGGGGACGATGCCGAAGTCCTCCTCGGGCGTGAAGATGAGGGCACGCGCGTCGCGGTAGAGGCCGGCGAGCGCCTCGTTGGGCACGGGGCCGAGGAAGCGGATGTGGGAGGGCAGCGGCCCCGAGGTGAGCTTCGCGGCCTCCTGGCCGGTGCCCACCACCCAGAGCGGGGCGTCCAGGTGGCGGAAGGCCTCCAGGGCGATGTCGAGCCGCTTGTAGGGGGCGAAGGCGCCTAGCCAGAGGTAGTAGCCGCCCTGGCCGAGCCCCTCGAGCGGGTGCTGGCAGAAGCGGTCCAGGGCGATGGGCGGGTACACCACGGAGGCCTCGCGGCCCCAGAAGCGCTGCACCTTACCGGCGATGTGCTGGCTGTTGACGAGGATGCGGTCCACCCCGGCGGTGCTCTCGCGGTCCCACTTCTGGAGGTAGGGGCGCACGGCATGCGCCGCCACGCGTACGGGCAGCGAGGCGCGCCCCGGCCCGAAGTAGTCGTCGAAGAGGTCCCACATGTAGCGCATGGGCGCGTGCACGTAGGCGAGGTGCTTCGCCCCGGGCGGCTTGCGGATGCCCTTGGCCACACAGTGGCTGGAGGAGACGACGAGCTCGTAGCCCTCCAGGCGCATGGACTCGATGACCTGGGGGAGGACGGGGAGGAAGTGGCGGTAGAGCTTGTGGATGCGCGGAATGCGCTGGAGGACGGAGGTGTGGATGGGCCGCGACTCGATGCGCGGGTGCACGACGCCGGGGCGGTGCACGAGGGTATGGATGTCCGCCTGCGGGAACAGCTCGCACAGTGCCTCGAGCACGTGCTCACCGCCGCGCTGGGTGACGAGCCAGTCATGGACGAGGGCGACCTTCACGGGCGGGCCTTGTACCACCGCCGGGCCCGCTTGCCGACAACCAGCCAACCGAGCCCCCCACTCCGCTGCGTGCGTGTGGTAGTGGCTCCCCCGTGGCGAGCGTCCTCATCGATCTGCGGATGGTGCGTGGCCGGCTGCACGGCATCGCGCGTTACGCGCTGGAGCTGGCGAGCCGGCTGCCGGAGCTGGCCCCGGACCTGAGCTTCAGCGGCCTGACGGGCCCGGAGGGGCTGCCGGCGGGGCTGGGAGCCCTCACGCCGCGCATCCCCCTGCACCGCTGCCCGGTGGGCTTCCTGTCGCCACTGGAGCAGCCAGCGCTCGCCGCCTCGCTCGTCCGGCTGGCGCCCGACCTGTTCCACGCGACGTCCTTCTCCGTACCCGCGCTGTGGCCTGGGCGGCTGGTGGCCACGCTGCACGACGCCAACCACTTGGTGTTGTCGGCGGAGTACGGCCCGGGCCGTCGCGCCTACTACAAGCTGGTGGTCGGCCCGAGGGCGAAGACGGCCCGGGCGCTCATCACCGTCTCCGAGTTCTCCCGCACGGAGCTGGCGAGGGAACTTGGCCTGTCGCCCTACCGCCTGCAGGTGATTCCGAACGGGGTGGACGCGCGCTACCAGCCGTCGACGGCCTCGGAGCTGAAGGACTTCCGCGAGCGCCGGGGGCTGCCGCCACGCTTCTTCCTGGCGGTGGGCAATACGAAGGCCTTCAAGAACCTGGGGATGCTGGCGGAGATAGCCCCATCGCTGCCGGTGCCCATCGTGCTGCTGGCGGGCAAGGGCGCGGTGTGGGAGCTGGGCTTCCCGGAGTCGACGATCGAGCTGGCGGACCTCCCCGAGGACGACATGCCGCGCCTCTACGGGGCGGCGACAGCGCTGTTGATGCCCTCGCGCTACGAGGGCTTCGGGCTGCCGCCGCTGGAGGCCATGGCCTGCGGCACGCCGGTGGTGGCGGCGAGGGCCACATCGCTGCCGGAAGTGGTGGGCGAGGCCGCGCTGCTGCTGTCCCCGGATGACGCGAACGCGTGGCGGGAGACGGCGTTGAAACTGCTGCGAGAGGATGCCCTGCGCCGCGAGCTGTCGGAGAAGGGCCGCGAGCGCGCCGCGCTCTTCAACTGGGAAGACTGCGCGCGGCGGACCCTGGCCACCTACCGCCGGGCGCTCGAGTCGCGCTGAGGCCCGCCCGTACACAGGTCACCGGAAGGTACATGCACTCCATGAAAACGATTCCGGCGCCACGGAGGCTCTGCGCCGCGGTCCTCTGTCTGCTGTTTGCTTCCTGTACCGCCACCCGCTACCCGGTCCCTGCACCTACGAGTGCCCAGGAGCTGGCCAGGTCTGTGCTCGTCATTGAAGAGTCTCCGAACGGGCAAGTGCGCCACTCCTGGAAGCCCCTCACGGACTTCGACTTGACGAACTATCCCTACCACGCAAGCCACGGTGGACTTGCTGGAAGGCTCGTGCGCGTCGCGACGTCGTCCGCCCATTGCGATTCCAAACAGAGCATGTGCATCAACCTATGCACGAGCAGCCCCAGACCCATCCCGATCGAAGGGGTCAGGTACCCTAGCTACCAGGGGTCATGGGCGAAGAACAGGGGCCGCTGGTGTGAAAGCACCTGCACGAATTTCTATCAGATGTGCCTCAAGGGGCGGGGACCCTGGGCCCAGCAGCAGGCTCGAGAGTTCACGCGGGTGGACCTCGCTGTTGAATGGCTCAAGGTCCATCGGGAAGAAATCGTAACGGGCACCCTTGTCGTCATCGCCGGGGTGGCTTTTGTCGTCGCGGCTGGAGGTTCGGGAGGAGGTCTTCTTTTCTTTGTGCCGCTCCTGGCCGTGGCCTCGGCAGACCCGGTGTCGGAACTGCCCGCTGACTCACGATTCGCCGAGGTACTGATTGTCAATTTTTGACCTCCTCAATGAAGCGTTGCTCTTGATTGGCAACCTGCAGCGAGCGGCTGAATCCACTGGGAAGGGGGAAGAGGCCGCCCTCTGGCAGCACCTGCGCGAGCACTGGAATTTCACCGTCACAACCGGCCAAGTGTACGTCTTCGAGGACTACCTCGCCGGCCTCGACCCCGCGCGCACCTCCTACGTGAGCACGGCATTCAAGGTGCGCGCGGACGCGATGCCCCAACAGGCGATGGCCATGCTGCTCCGGACCCTGGATGAAATGGCGGAGCCAGAACGGAAACGGCAACTTCTCATCCTCATCGATCTGCTCAACTTTATCGCGGCCACCGATCAACAAGAGGCTCTCGCACGCTATCGCGAGGATTCTCGTTCCGGTGGTCCTCTACCCGTCCTCGCCTTTTTCGATACTCGCGAGGAGGCGGATGCATGGCTGAACCGCCTCGCGGCCCCGCCCAGCTATGGCCATGTGATGATTGGCGACGAGTATTACGAAATCTGGTACTCACGCGAGGACAACGTTCGTGAGTTGCTGCGCGGCTATTTGATGGAGTATTTCCTTGAGGATTTCGAGTCGAAGCCCCTGCCTTCCCCCGCCGCGTCGTTCAACACTCGCGAGGAAGCCATGGAGTGGCTGGCGAATCACCCCGCCTCTCCAACGGCCCTGGTGACCATCGCGGGTGAATACTATCACGCCGTGTATCACAAGAAATTCAACCGCCACACCCTGCACTCCCTTACGCGTTTGAGAGAGGAGAGGGAAAGAATAAAGGCCGAACAGCAACAGCAGGAAGACGAAGAAACAGAGCCCTCCGAGGATTGAAGGAAGACATGCCCGAGCAGCTCAAGAACTTCTTCGACCCAAGTGTGGTGAAGCGCATCGCCGCCATGCTGCGTGGCGCCCACCCGTCCTTCCCGGAGCAACGCTTCCTGGCCGAGGCCACCGACGGACTCGGGACCCACGAACTCCTCGGCCGTGCCCGTCACATCATGCAGGCGATGCACCGGGCGCTCCCCTCTGACTTCGAGCGCGCCGCCGGAATCCTCCTGCGCTCGCTCGGGCCCGAGCACGAACGCCAGGAGCTCCAGGGCATGGGGGTGTTCATCTACATGCCTCACACCATGTACGTCGCGGAGCACGGGCTCGGCCATTTCGAGACGTCCATGCTCGCTCACTACGAGCTCACCAAACGCTTCACCGCGGAGTTCTCCATCCGCCCTTTCCTCGAGCGCTACCCTCGCGAGACCCTGGAACGCCTCCACCAGTGGGCCGGAGATCCGAACGTCCACGTCCGGCGGCTCGTCTCGGAGGGCACGAGGCCTCGGCTGCCCTGGGCCTCCCGGCTCCGCTCATTCCAGGAGGATCCGCGCCCGGTGCTCGCGCTCCTCGAGCTGCTCAAGGATGACCCCGAGCTCTACGTCCGCCGCTCCGTCGCCAACAACCTGAACGACATCGGCAAGGACCACCCCGAAGTCCTCGTGGACACCTGCGCGCGGTGGAAGGACGGTGCCTCACCGGAGCGCCTGTGGATCATCCGCCACGCGCTCCGCTCCGCCGTGAAGCGCGGGGACTCACGCGCCCTCTCGGTGCTCGGGTTCCGTGGCGGCGGAGAGTTGGAGGTGACGGCCGAGTTCCACCCCAAGCGTGTCCGGCTCGGCGAGAGCCTCGGACTGACCCTGTCCGTCACCAACCGCGCGAAGACACGTCAGCAGGCCGTCGTCGACTTCGCCGTGCACTTCATCAAGGCGAACGGCTCGGCCAGTCCGAAGGTCTTCAAGGGCGCCAAGGTCGATCTCCTCCCCGGGGCCTCCTGCACCCTCGAGAAGTCGATCTCCTTCGCCACGATGACGACGCGCAAGCACTACGCGGGCACGCACAAGGTCGAGGCGCTCGTGAACGGCCGGGCCACGGACCTGGGGAGCTTCACCGTCATTGGTTGAGGTCCTCCGCGCTCCGGGCGCGAACGCGAGCAACTGGTCCAACAGTCGGACCAGTCGGAGCCTCTCGGGGCCGGAAGGGGGCAAAGGGTTCAACCCGGGTTCACCCAATACCCTCACCCCGTCCCTCTCCCGGAGGGCGAGGGGAAATGGCCGTGGTTGTCAGCGCATGTTCCCAGGGGTACGCCTTCGCGGCCCTATCTGAAAGGGCTCAGGAAGCCGCGTGGTGCCCGCCAGCGGCGCCAGAGAAGGTCGCCGCGGCCACGGTCCGCTCCAGTTCCTCCGGGTTGAGGCGGAACCAGCGCGCCACGAGCAGCACCTCCTGCGCCTCGTGCGCCCGCAGGCCGATCGTCGCCGGCTCCGGCCGCTCGAAGACCTCGCCCACCGTCGTCTCCAGCGCGAGCCGCTCGTGAGGCGTGCGCGGGGCGGCCATCTCGGTACGCACGCTCCCCCGCCGGATGACGTAGGCCCGGTCCTCTCCGTCATGGCCGGGCACCGTGTAGACGAAGGACAGCCGCTCCACGAACTGGCCGATCTCGAGCAACTCGGCCTGCACCCGCTCCAGCGTCTCCGCACGGTCCCGCAGCTCGGCGGCGTACTCGAATTGGAGGCGCCGGGACGCGACGCTCATGCGCTCGCGCAGCAGGGCGAGCGGCTGCTCCGTCACCCCATTCAGGAAGTCCCGCGCCTGGTCGACGCGCGCCACGTACTCGGTGCGCGTGCAGCCGCCGGCACACGGCGACAGGCAGCGCCCCACCTGGCCGCGAATGCAACGCGGGTCGTCCTTCAGCCGGAAGAGCTCGATCTGATCCGCCAGCCGCATGGGCGTGTCCGAGGCGCAGTCGCGCAACTCCAGCAGATCACTCACCGCCCGCACCGCCTCGGTGGCACCCTGCCGCCCACGGAGCGGACCGAAGTACTCGGCCCCATCGTTGATGACGTGGCCCACCACCAGCAGCCGCGGCACGGCCTCCCGCGTCAGCTTGATGAAGCACAGCGAGTTGTCGCGCTTGTGCTGCACGTTGAAGGGCGGCCGCCAGCGCTTGATGTGCCGGAACTCCTGCAACAGCGCGGCGAACTCGCTCGGGGCATAGTCCCACTCCACCCCGTGCGCGTGCCCGATGATCTCCGCCCCCTTCTCCCCACGCTGGGCCCGGAAGTAGGAGAGCAACCGCGTGCGGACCTTCACCGACTTGCCCACGTAGAGCACCTCTCCCGAGGGGCCCCTCATGCGGTAGACCCCGGGACGGTTCTCGGCGCGGGCGCGGACATCCTCGCGGAGTTGTTCGAGACGGTGTGCGCTCATGCGGCGAATGACCCGGTCTGGAAACACCCCGGGCCGCTGAGCGTATAGCGCTCACGCGACACACACCCGGGCACCCAGAACCCACGCTCGATGCACGGCCGCGGAGCGAGCGGAGGAGCCAGCCCTCACCGGGCGCCCCGCAATCCCTCACGGCACGCGCGTGAAGCGCTGCACGGTCTCCAGGAGCTCGGTGATGTCGAAGGGCTTCCGCAGCACGGCGGTGACGGACGGATGCGACACGTCCGAGCCGCTGATGGCCACGACGGGCACCTCGCCCAGATTCAGCTCGGTCCTCATCCGCTCCAGGAAGGCCCAGCCATCCAGCCGGGGCATGTAGAAGTCGAGCAGCACCATGCCGGGCCGCAGTCCACCCGCCAGCCAGTCGAGCGCCTGGGCGCCATCGCTCGCGCAGGTCACGCGGTACCCCTCCCCGGCGAGCACATCCTGGATGATCTCGCGAAGGTCGGTCTCATCCTCGACCACGAGGACGGCGGGAGAAGGAACGGGCATGTGCGAGCGTGACTAGACCAGCACGCCCCCCGGGAACAGGGAACATCCGCCCGGTCCGCCCAGGAGGATCCGCCGGGTGCTCAGCGCTCCTCGAACATCGCGCGCACGACACGCCAGACGAGCTGCACGTCCCGTCCGGAACGGTTGGACAGGAAGTCGCAGATCTCCGCGACCCGATCGGACTTCTCGCGCTCGAAGGTCTGGAACAGCGTCTTCAAGGAGACGTCGAGCCCCTCCGTCAGCTTGGCCAACGTCTCGAGCGAGGGGGAGAACCCACCCCGCTCGATGCGCCGGATGGCATCGACCGACAGCCCACTGCGCTCCGCGAGTTGCTCCTGGGTGAGCTTCTGGGCGGTCCTGAGCCGGCGCAGGTGGGTGCCGAAGCGGAGGTGCAACTCGCCACCATCCGCCAGCTTGTTCTTCTCGTTCTCCATACTGCGCGGATGATTGGGAGGGCTCCTCACGATGTGAAGGGCGGATGTTCACGGATGGACCCTGCTTTTACGCTCGGCGTTGCAAAATCCACCCGCTCCCCTCCCCGTGTGTGAAGCACCGGCTCAGTTCTGGCCGAGCTTCTCCTTCATCCGCTCGATGCCCTTCTTGTAGGCATCGTGCTGCTTGTGGCTCAGCGCGGACTGGAAGTTCTCCAGCGCCTCGGCCCACTTCTGCTCGCCTTCGTACACGCGGGCGATGTTGTAGAAGGAGCTCGCCTTGATGGTGGCCGCGGCCTTGCCCGACGCCAGGGCAATGGCCTTGCGGTTGGCCCACAGGGCCTCGGCGTTGCGGTTGAGCTTCTGGTACGCGAGCCCCAGGTTGCTGTACGCCTGCCCGTGCTCCGGGTTGTTGGCGATGGCCTCCAGGTACAGCGACACGGCCTCGTCGAGCTTGCCCTCGTGATAGGCCTTCTCGCCCTGCTTGTTCTGCGTGTCGGCGAGGCGCGTCTGGTCCACCGACACCTCGGGGACGGACTGGAAGCCGCCGCCCTGGATGAGGCCCTGCATGAAGGTGCCCACCTTGTCGCGGTCCTTCACGTCGGTGAACTTGTTGATGTCGTAGAACTCGCCGTTGTCACCGATGCCGAACACCACCCAGACGTTGCCGGCCTTGGCCTTGGGCGGCGTGAAGGTGCGCACCAGCGAGGAGCCCACGTAGACGAACACCTTCGCCTGGCTCGTGTTGGAGAGCGTCATCGAGCCCTGCTTGTCGCCCTCGGTGTAGTTGTGCACGGCGTAGAGGTACTTCACGCCGTTCTTCTTCTTCTCCAGCGTCACGGTCTCCGGGCCGTAGCTCGTCGTGTCGTCCACGTCCAGGTTGGCCAGGTCGCCCTGCTTGGCGGAGTAATAGACGTGCGTGGAGGGGTGGACCAGGTGCGAGTCCAGATCGGCCGGCTGCGCGCCCCAGTTGAGGACGATGCGCATGCCGTCCAGGTTCTGCATCATCACCGGGCTGATGGCGTACGACAGGCCATCGCACGGGCACTTCACCACCAGGTTCGAATACCCGTCCTTCTTGACGATCAGGCTCACCGAGCCGTCATCGGTGCCGCCGAAGGGCTTGTCGAACCGCACGGTGCCGTCCGCCGCCGTGGTGCCCTTGATGGACGACTCGCCATTCTTCTGGGCGATGACCTCGGCCCCGGCGATCTTCTGATCCTTCACCGTGGCGCTGAGAATCTGGACCTTGATGCCGTCCGCCGCCATCGCGGACACCGGCACCGCGCACCCCAGAGAGAACGCCAACGCGAACAACCGCTTCATGTCTGCTGCCCCCGAAAAGAGAAGTAAAGCGGGGGCAGTCTACGGGTCTCCCGGTGGAGCGTTCAAATCCAGACACGCTCCGTCGGGAAACCGGCGCTCACGGCGTCACTGGTCGTCGCACGGCGTGCCCAGGCGGGCACCGGTGTAGACCCCCAGCTCGTTGTAGATGAGCGGCAGGTTCTCCTGGATGGGCACCGCGCGCAGCTCGATCTTCTTCTTGTTCTCGAGCCACGTGGAGGAAGCCGCGCGGTCCAGCACCAGCCGGAGCTCGCCCTTCTTGGTGGCGAAGATCTCTCCCTCCGAGTCGGAGACGATGTCCGTCATCTTCTGCTGCTGCAGGTTGCCCTTGGGGCCGATGAAGACGCGGAAGTTCCGCTCCTCGGCCGGCTGGAAGCCCCGCTCCACCAGGTAGTAGCGGCCCTGCTGGTCGCGCAGCAGCGCATAGGGCACGTACTTCTGCGGGTTGGGCTCGATGGTGGCCTTCTGCACCAGCTCCTGGGCCTTCTCGGACTCGAGCAGCGTGAACGGGATGGTGCGCTCGCCGCAGCGGACCGCGCAGGTCTGCTTCTCCTCGCTCAGCTCCACCTCCGAGTACACGCGCATGTCGAGCCCACGGAACGAGGGGTTCATCGTCTTGTTGAAGAAGCGCGGCTCGAGGAAGTGGTAGCCGGAGAGCACCCAGGGCGGAGGCGCGACCTGGACGAGCTTCTTGCCGTCGCCGTAGGCCAGCTGCACGGTCTGCCGCTCGTGGGGCATCAGCGCCACGTAGTGCCCCTTGTTGTCCGTGCACACGCGGATCTTCTCCAGGCGCAGCCGCTCGGTGAGCTTCTCGCCCTGGCCCCGCGCGGACTCGAGGTTGTCCGTGAAGTACTTCGTGGCGAACGCCTCCTGGTTCGACGCGTCCTTGGCGGTCGTCCAGGCGACGCGGCCCGCCTGCACCTCCAGCTTCAGGGCGTCACCGAAGCGGCAGGAGACCTCCTTCACCTGGGCCTGGATGGCCTTCTTCCCCTCGGCCGTCGCGCACAACGACTCCAGGGCGGTGAACGGGCTCTCGCAGTAGGAGGCGATGCTGTACGACTTGAGCAGCTCATCCGGGATGCTGTTCCAGTCGATCGCCACCGCCGCCGAGGTGCCGCACGCGGTGTTCATGGACTTCACCGGCTCGGCGAGCGCCTTCTCGGCCTCGGCCATCTCGGCCTTGCGGTCGAACGCCATCATCTTGGTGAGCGTGCCATCCGCCTTCTGCTTCTGGTGGAGCGCGTACACCTCCTCGCCCTTGAGGGCCTTGGTGCGATCGTCATCGTAGGACACCGTGATGCCGTCACGCTTGCCGGGCAGGTTGAGGGTGTAGCTCCTGGTCCCTCCGCCAGCCGGGCGCACGATGAGGGTGGAGAAGCTCCGGCCCCGCAGCTCGGTGGTGTAGTAGACGTAGTCGCCCGTGTCGTTCACGTCGTAGGGGAGCACCTTGCCATCGAGCTCGCTCCCCGTGCCCTGCACGCGCAGCAGGGCCTTCTTGCTCTCCACGGGCGAGAGCGGAACGACCGCCACCAGTTCCCCTTCCCGGCCGGAGAACACCTTCCCCGCTTCCACGGGCGCCGCCGCCCGGGCAGGGACCGCACACAACACACCTACCGCGATGAACATCGCCAGAACGGCTCTCACATCTGCCTCCTGTGGGGTGCGCCAGGGCCCGCACGGAGCGGGCGTGAGCGCTTGGAACTAGAGCTCGATGTCGTACTTCGCGCAGAACCTGGTGACCTTGCTGCGCTCCTGCGGGGACATCTTCTGCTTGCCCTCGCGCCACTTCGCCTTGGCGCTGGAGAGATTCCCCTGGCGGCAGTAGGCGCGCGTGAGCACGGAGAACGACGCGGAAGTGACCTTCTCCCGCTGGCTGGTGCGGGCGAGACGGATGGCCTCCTCGACATCGCCGTCATTCAGCGCGCGCTCCGCCTCCTGGAGCTGATCGCGCACCTCCTCCGGCACGTCCTCGCTCGCGGACGGGCGCGTGGCCGGCTTGCTCGCGGTAGCCACGGGAGCGGTGGGTGCGGAGGTGGCCGCGATGGGCTCGGGCGCTGCAATGGGCTCGGGAACGGCCAGGGCCTGCGGCTCCGCGGGGGCCTCGGGAGCGAGATTCGCAGTGGGAGCCGCCACCGCCAAGGGAACGGGCTCGCCGCTTGCGGAGCCGGGAGAGGAACGGGTGGCGAACCATCCGCCCAGGGCCACGAGGGCGAGGACCAGCACGGCCGCCCCCGCCAGCATGCCCGTCCCCGGTCCCGAGCGAGCGAGAGCCGTCGGCGGCGCGCTGCCCTGGACAGCCGCGGGCACGGGGACCATGGCCGGGGCAGGAGATGCGGGAGCGGGGCTCGCCGGTAGCGGTTGCGCTACGGGAGCCGGGAAGCGCGCCGTGGACGAGGGCACATGCGTCGCGGCAAGACCTCCATCATCCGCCACGGGAACCGGCTGCACCGGGGAGCTGCCCGAGGACGAGGGCATGAGCGTCGCGGCGAAGCCAACGTCATCCGTCGCGGCGGCGGCCGGAGCCGCGAAGCGCGCCGTGGACGTGGGCATGTGCGTCGCGGCGAATCCTCCAGCATCCGTCGCAGCGGCGGCAGGCGCACCGAATTGCGCCGTGGACGCGGGCATGTGCGTCGCGGCGAATCCTCCATCATCCGCCGCGCTGGGAGGCACGGAGGCCGCCCGCGAAGAGGAGAATGAGGGCACCGCCGCTCCGGCGAGCGACTGGAGCGGGCTGCCGGTCAGCTCGGCGATGAAGGAGCCGACATCCGGGTAGCGATCCTGCGGGCTCTTCGCGAGCGCCTTCTCCACCGCGCCGAGGACCCGCGAGGGGACGTCCGGGCAGAGGGAGGCCAGGGGCTCGGCCTGCCCGTGGACGATGCGGAAGACGACCTGCACGATGCTGCCACCGTCTCCGGCGAACGGCGGCCTGCCGGACAGCAACTCGTAGACGATGCACCCGAGCGCGAAGATGTCGGTGCGCGCGTCCACCTCGCTGTTCTTCCCCAGGGCCTGCTCGGGCGCCATGTACTGCGGCGTGCCGATCAGCACGGCGTCCTGCGTCTGGAGCGTCTGCGAGTCGAGCATCTTCGAGATGCCGAAATCGAGCAGCTTCACCCGCTCGGCCACCACGCCCCCGGAGTCGGTGGGGACGAGGAACACGTTGGCGGGCTTGAGATCGCGGTGGACGACTCCGGCGCGGTGGGCCGCCTGGAGGGCCGAGCACACCTGCCGGGTGATGGCGAGCGCCGCGTCGACCGGGAGCGGGCCGCGCGACAGCCGTTGCTCGAGGCTCTCGCCGCGCAGGTACTCCATCACCAGGAAGGGCGTGCCGTCCTGCAGGGTGTCGAAGTCGAGCACCTCGACGATGTTCGGGTGGCCGAGCTGGGAGGCGATCTCCGCCTCGCGGCGGAAGCGCGCATACAGCTCCGGGTTGAGGCTCGCGCTGTTCTGGAGGACCTTGACGGCCACCAGCTTGCCCGGGAGCCGGCGATGGCGGGCCAGGAAGACCGTGCCCATGCCTCCCTTCCCGAGCAGCGAGGTGATCTCGTACGTGTCCCGCAGGACCGCGCCCACGCGAATGTCACTGGCAGCCGGTTGAGTCATGGAGGCAGGGGGCCACGCTGGGGGCCCGGGCCCATGACTTAGCCCGCTTCGAGACCCTTCCGCCAGTGCCCCTCAGGCGCGCCGGGGCGCCCCGCAGAGCCCCGCGCCCAGGATGAGCACCAGGGCCTGTGAGGCCTGGACGTGGAAGAGCGGATCGTGCAGCAGGGACAGCAGGCAGAAGAACACGAGGGCCCCGAGCGCGCCCAGGCCCTCGGGCCGGTTGCGGGGGAGGCGCCAGGCCAGCCAGCCGAGCAGCAGCACGAAGAGGAGCGCGCCCGGCACGCCCGTCTCGGCGGCCATGCTGACGAACTGGTTGTGGGACTTGCCCGGGTGCTCGCGCGCCTGGTCGGGCATGTCCGGGGTGGCCCAGAGGCGGGCCTGGAAGCGTCCCGGGCCCACGCCGGAGAGGGGGTGCGCGCGCACCGCGCACAGGCCCGTCTCCAGCAGCGCGGACCGGCTCCCCGAGCCCTTCTCCGTGGAGCTGTTGAGGAAGCGCTCGCGCATGGGCCGATTGAGGGCCAGCGTCAGCACGGCCAGCCCCAGCACCGCGGCGCAGGCGGGCAGCGCCACGCGTCTGGGCAGGCCGAGCAGCACCACCAGCCCCATCACCGCCACCAGGGCCACGCTCGCCGCCCGGGCGTACGGGAAGAGGCCCACCGAGACGAGCCCCACCGCCGCCACCACCAACGCCGCCGTCCGCCGCCGTCCCTTCAGGTGCAGCCCCACGCCCAGCGCGAAGGCCACCGCCATGCCGCCGATGTGCGAGAACTTCAGCCGGTGGAACAGCAGGCCCCCGGCCATGAAGCGGTTCTCCGTGCCGGGCACGGCCTCGTAGACGCGCTCGAACGACAGGCGCATCCAGCGCAGCGGCTCCAGGGCCTCCTGCGAGGGCCACGCGCCGAAGTGCTGCAGTCCCGCCACCGCGCACGAGACGAGGAACACGCCGCTCAGCACCCAGGCCAGGCGCATCCGCCGCGCCTCGGACAGGTGGCCGATCGCCATCGCCGCCACGGGGATGCCCACGAAGTCCAGCAGGCGCGCAACGCCCGTTCCGCTCGGCCGGTGTCCGGACAGCGCTGGCACCAGCAGCGCCCAGGCGAGGAAGGCCACCAGGGGCCACCAGGCGCGCAGCGCGCCGCGCACGGTGACACCGCCCTGGCGTGCCGCCACCAGCGCGACCAAAGCACACGCCACGAGCCCCACCGCCGCGAGCGCCTCCAGGAACAGGCACCCCACGCCCCACAGGGCCAGGCACACCAGGAACCAGCGCTCGAGCACCTCGGACCGGACGTCGTTCACGTGCCCCTGCCTCCCAGACGGCCCTCACCGCGCAGCCACAGCAGGGCCGCGGCCACCGACAGCAGCGCGACCGGCAGCCACGCGGCCACCGGGGGCGACAGCCGCTCGGAGAGCGCCAGCGTCCGCGTCACCACCATCAGGCCCCACATCGTCACGGAGATGAGCAGGCCCTCGACGATCGCCACCGTCATGTGTCCCTTGCGTCCCGGGCGCAGGGCCAGGCCCACCGCCAGCATCGCCGCGGGGAAGCTCGCCAGCGGGTGGGAGAAGCGGTTGTGGAGCACGAGCGAGAACTGCCCGGTGTCCAGCCCCACCTCTCCTCGCGAGCGGATCTGCTCGCGCAGCACCGGGATCCGCATCTGCTCGGGCCGGCCGGGGCGGATGCGGAACGTGTGCGCGGTGACGCCCAGGTCGTACTCGGCCTCCGCCGCCTGGCGCACCTGGGACTTGCCGTCCTTCGTGAAGGAGCGCTCCACCACCCCGCCCAGCAGCCAGCGGGTGCCCTCCACCGGGCGCATCGTCTGCGCGTCCAGGCGCCGCGCCAGCCGGAACTCCGGCGTGACGGTGAGGATGGCCACGTTTTCGAAGCCCTCCTGTGCGCTGCCCCGGCGCAGGTAGAAGATCTGATCTCCCTTGCGGAACCACTGCTTGGGCGAGTGGTACACGCCCCAGTCACCCCAGCGGTTGAAGCGCTGGGTGGTGATCTCCTCCACGCGCTGGGCCGCCTTCACCACCACCCACTCGTCGAAGGCGATGAGTCCCACGCAGGCCAGCCCCACGCACAGCGCCACCGGCAGGTAGAGGGCATTGGGGCCGAAGGTGAGCGAGCGCATCGCCGTCACCTCGCCGCGCTTGCGCAGGGAGGACACCGCGGTGCCCGCCGCCAGCAACAGCGCCACGGGCCCGAGCTGCTGCGTGGCCACCAGCGCCTTGTTGGCATACAGCAACACCACGTTCCACAGCCAGCCCTCGCCGGTGTACTGGCGCGCCCGGTCCACGAAGTCCACCACCAGGAAGATGGAGAGCACGGCGGCGAGGATGCCCACCGCGAACTGGAGGTACGTGCGGACCACGTAGCGGAAGAGCGTCCCTCTCACCGCACCGTCCCCGCGCGGCTGACGCGGTACATGGCCACCAGGCCCACCGCGCAGAAGATGATGTTGGCCATCTGATTGGCCAGCGCCAGCGGCAGCCGGTCCTGCAGGCCCAGCTGCTCGCAGAAGCGCATCAGCAGGTGGTAGGCCACGTAGCCACCCAGACACAGCAGGTAGCCCCACGCACGTCCGCCCTGCCTGCGCCCGATGGCCAGCGGCGTGCCCAGCAGCGCGAAGGACAGCGGCGCGAGCGACTGCCCCAGCCGGTTGTACAGCGAGTTGAGGAAGGGCTTGGGATCTCCCCCGGTGCGCTCGGCCTCGTCGGCGGCCTGCAGCAGCTCGCCCGGCGTGAGCTCCTCCTTGGGTGAGCGGAAGCGGTTGCGCCGCCCCATGGAGCCCTCCACGCCCACGGCGATCTCCGCCTGCTGGAAGGTGACGACGGAATAGGACTCGGAATCCTGGTTGGCCCGGTGCGCCTCGCCATCGCCGAGCTCCAGCGTCAGCACCTGCCCGGCGCGGTTGGTGTTCACCTGGCCCTTGCGCGCGAGCATCAACAGGGGCGAGGACGGCTCCCGGTCGTCGTGCAGCAGCACGTTCGTCCAGCGGCGGTCCTCTTCGTTCACCGTCTCGGCGTAGAGGGTGAGGTTGGACAGGTCCTCGTAGAAGACGCCCGACTTCACGTCGCCCACCACGTTCTTCTTGATGAGCTCCGCGACGAAGGTCTTGATGCTGGTGAGGCCCCACGGCTCGGCGGTGGAGGTGATGAGCACCATGAGCGCGGCGAGCACCACGCCAATCGCCAGCGGTCCCGCCAACAGCTGCACCGGGCCGATGCCGAGCGCCTGGAGCGCGGTGAGCTCCCGGTCCTCGGACAGCCGGCCCAGGCCCAGGAGGATGGCCAGCAGGAAGGCCACCGGCAGCGCCATCATCAGGAAGTGCGGCGCGAGGTAGACGATGAGCTGCCCCAGGTCCTCCAGCGACACGGACGAGCCGAGGATGACGTCCGAGCCCCGCAGGAACTGCATGACGAAGAGGAGCAGGAACAGGAAGGCCACCCACACCACGAGGGGGATGACCAGTTCCTTGAGCAGATAGCGGGAGAGCAGGCTCACGGCGTCACGTCACTTCATGGCGGGCGCCCGCAGCCCCTTGGCGCCGATGTCCCGGCGGAAATGCATGCCCTCGAAACGGAGGTGGGCCGTGGCGGCATAGGCCTGGGAGCGGGCCTCCGCCAGGTCCGCGCCCCGCGCGCACACGGTGAGCACCCGGCCACCGGCCGTGAGCCACGCCCCGCCCTTCTCCTCCACGCCCGCGGCGAACACCGGGCAGCTGGCGGGAACCGCGTCGACACCCTCGATGCGATCGCCCCGCCGCGGCGTCTCCGGGTAGCCCTGGGCGGCGAGCACCACCCCCACCGAGGCGCCGGGATGCACGGCGAGCGGGCGTTGCTGAAGCGTGCCGCGCGCACACGCGTCCAGCAGCGGCAGCACGTCCTCCGCCAGCTGCATCATCAACACCTGCGTCTCGGGGTCACCGAAACGCGCGTTGAACTCGAGCACCTTGGGCCCATTGCGCGTCAGCATCAGCCCCGCATACAGCGCACCCCGGAAGGGGATTCCCCGCCGCCGCAGCGTCGCCAGCGTCGGGGCGATCACCTGCTCGCCCACCGCGGACAGCTGCGCGTCCGAGAGGAAGGGTGCCGGTGCGTACGCACCCATGCCGCCGGTGTTGGGCCCCGTGTCGCCCTCGCCCACCCGCTTGTGGTCCTGCGCGGGCGGGAGCAGCACGTAGCGCTCGCCGTCGCACAGGGCGATGACGGACACCTCCTCGCCCTCCAGCAGCTCCTCCAGCACCATCCGCTGGCCCGCGCTGCCCATGGCGCCCACCGCACGCACCGCCTCGCGGGCGGCCTGCGCGTCCTGCGCCACGATGACGCCCTTGCCCGCCGCCAGCCCGTCCGCCTTCACGACGATGCGGCCCTGCTTCACGGCGTAGGCCTCGGCCGCGGCCACGTCGGTGAACACCTCGAAGCCGGCGGTGGGCACGCCCGCCTCGGCCATGATCTCCTTGGCGAAGGCCTTGGAGCCCTCGATGAGCGCGGCCCCCGCCACTGGACCGAAGCAGGGAATGCCAGCCGCGGCGAGCGCATCCGCCACGCCCGCCACCAGCGGCGCCTCCGGGCCCACCACCACCAGGTCCACCTGCTCCCGCCGCGCGAGCGCCACCACCTCATCGGGTGCCTCCGCCTTCAGCGGCACGTTGGTGGCCACGCGAGCGGTGCCCGGATTGCCCGGGCCCACCAGCAGCTTCGTCAGCTTCGGGCTCTGGGACAGCTTCCACGCGAGCGCGTGCTCTCGCGCGCCAGAGCCGAGCAGAAGGACCTTCACATCAACCTCGTTTGTCGAGTGAGTAGAGGACGCGTTTGGCGGGCAGGAACGAAGGATCCAGGCTCAGGAGCCTGACCAGCCGTTCCCGGCTGGAGGCTCCCTCCAGCTCGGCCAGCTTCACCTCCGCCGAGTACAGCTTCGGGGCGTTTGTCAGCGCGTCGCGCAGGGAGCGCTTGGCCTGCTCCGGCTCCTTGGACTCCACCCACACCAGACCCTGCACCAGGTGGGCGATGCCCTCGGTGCGTCCACCGGCCACCGCGCGAGCGGCATGCAGCTTCGCCGCCTTCAGGTCCTTGCGGCCCAGGGCGATCAAGGTCCGGTAGGTGGACGCGACAGCGTGGTTGGTGTCGATGTCGTTCACCTTCTTGAGCAGCTTCTCCGCCGCCGCGCCCTCGCCCTGGTGGAAGCGGAGGATGCCCTCGTAGAGGTTGGCCAGCATGTCGTCGGACCCGCGGGCCGCGCCCATGATGGTGCCCTCGAGCCCGTCGAGCAGATCTCCCGGGCGCAGGTAGAAGGGCGTGACGACCGGCCGGGGCGTCAGCCGCAACGGATCTCCCTTGGCGGCCTGGCCGAGCATGCGGAAGGCCTCGTCGCGGCGTCCCTCCTGCACGGCGGCCACTCCGGCCAGCATCAGCGCATCCACATAGCGCTCATCCAGCCGCGAGGCCTCCATGAAGAGCGTCATCGCCTCGGCGGGCTTGCGCTCGAGCAGCCGCAGCCGGCCCTCGAGCATCTTCTCCACCACGGGCATGTCCAGGTGGCCCTTGAGGCTGGCGAGGTGCTCGGCCGCCGCCATGGCGTCCTTGCGCGCCACGGACACCAGGAAGAGCTGCAGGTGCGCCGCCGGGTTGTTCTTCACCAGCTGCAGCGACTCGCGGGCCGCCTTGGCCGAGGCCTCCAGGTTGTTGGCCGAGCGCTCTGCGGCCGACAGGTGCAACAGCAGCTCCGCCACCTCGCGCTCGTCGTACTTGTCGCGGTTGCGCAGCATGGCCCGCAGGGCACCCAGCCCCCCGGCCAGTCCGTTCTCCACCTGGTAGCGCATCACCGCGATCGCCAGCAGAGCCTGGAAGTCGGTGGGCGAGCTCCTCAGGCGCGACTCGTACAGATCGCGCGCCTGCTCCACCTGGCCCACCTCCATGAAGATGCGCGCCAGGGTGGACCGGGTCTCCCAGTGATCGGGATCCTGCGCGAGCCGCTTCTGCAGCCGCTCGATGGCCAGCGAGTAGTCACCGGCCGTCTCGTCGGCCAGCGCGCGGTAGTAGTGCACGCGCTGGAAGTCCGAGGCGAGCGCCAGCGCCGACTCGAAGTGCTGGTTGGCCAGCTCGCGCGAGGACGTCAGGAAGACGCGGCCCAGCAGCAGGTGGGCCTCGGCCTTCTGCGCCGCGGTGCCCGTCTTGGGGTTGGACAGCACCTCCTCGGCGAGCTTCTGCGCCTGCTGCACGTTGTCCGAGTTGCTGGAGCGCGCGAGCAGGAGGTTGGCGTGCGCCACCAGCAGATCCGGACCGCGGCGGGACCGGCTCTCGGCGGTCTCGATGAGGGAGCTCGCCTCCTGGAAGGTCGGGTCATCCATCCGCGAGCCGAGCCCCAGCGCGAGCGCCTGGACATAGCCGCCGATGGCCGCGTCGTTCCGGGGATCCGCCAACAGCGCTCGCTGGAAGGCCTCCGCGGCCTCCGAGTAGGCGATGCGCTGATCCTTCTCGAGCAGCGACTGCCCCTTCGCGAGGAGCTGCTTGCTGTCGCCGCCATTGGCGTCCACGAACATCAGCTGCCAGCGAGGCAGCACGGACTCCAGCGCGGGAGGAAGCGCGGCCGCCGCAGGCTGCTGCCCGGACGAGCCCGTCGTCTCCCCTCCCCCGCTGGACTGGCCGCCGCCCACCAGCGCCTTCACCTGGGGGACGAAGAAGTATGCGGCGGCACCGCCACCGGCGAGCAGCAGGACCACCGCGGCCGCCACCAGGGCACCACGGCCTCCACCGCCGGAAGCGGACACGGCCACGCCGGAACGCGAGTTGACGGCGCTGCGGGACTCGGGCGCCAGCACGGGAGCGGCGCGGGCACCACTGCCGGGCTCCGGAGGCATCGGCGCGCCCCCGGGGCTGCCCGTGTCGCCGAGCGGCGGCAGGTTGATGACTTCCACCGACCGGGACTCGGGCACGGGGGCGGGCGTGGGCTTCTGCTGTCCGCGATGCCGGCAGTCCTCGCACGAGCCGAGCGCCAGATCGAACGGATCCGTCATCTGCTTGCCGCACTCGCGGCACGTCTTCTGGATGCCGCCAACGGCAACGGGAGCGGGAGCCCTGGCCGGTGCCGGAGCCGCGACGGGCATGGGCGCCGCGGCAGGGGCCGGCTGCGAGGGCGGTGCACCGAAGAAGTCGAGGAGCGGATCCCCGTCCGCGGCCGCGGGAGCCGCAGCCGGAGCGGCCACCGGAGGCGGCGAGTCGAATCCGGGAGGCGCGTTGAAGTCGAAGATGCCGTCGTCCGCCATCTCCGGCAACGCGGCGGGGGCGGCGGGCCGGGCCTGGGCCGGAGCGGCCACGGGAGGAGGCGCGTCGAATCCAGGCGGCGCGTTGAAGTCGAAGATGCCGTCGTCCGCCATCTCCGGCAACGCGGCGGGGGCGGACTTGGGCTGCGGCGCGGGCGCGGCGGGCCGGGCCTGCACCGGAGCGGCCGGCTTCGGCGCGGGCGCGGGAGGCGGCGGGTCGAATCCAGGCGGCGCGTTGAAGTCGAACAGCGCGTCGTCGGACGGAACCGAGAGGGCCGGAGCGGCGGGCCTGGGCTGCGGGGCGGGCCGGGCCTGCACCGGAGCGGCCGGCTTGGGCTGCGGCACGGGGGCCGGAGGCGGCGCGATCTCGTCGAACATCAGATCCGACGGAATCGAATAGCTTGGCGCGGCCGGCTTGGACGAGGCGCCGACGTCGATCGCCGGATTGGACGGAGAGGACTGGGTGAGCTCAGAGAGGTCACCGAACAGCGAGTCCTTGTCCAACACCGGAGCGGCCGGAGTGGCCGGCCTGCCGATCGCGTCGAGGTCGTTCAGCAGCGAGTCCGCTGGAGCCTCGTTGGGATCCGGCGCCGGCTCGAGGTCCCCGAGATCGCCGAACAGCGAGTCGGACAGGGACGCGGATGGAGTGGCCGGTCTCGCATTGGAGGCAGCGGGCTTCGCCGCCACGGCGGGCTTCGCCGCGGGAGCGGGTTTGGCCGCGGGGGCAGCGGGTTTCGGCGCGGCGGCCGCGGGCTTGGACTCCGGGACCGCGGGCGAGTCCTCGCGCTTCACCAACTGGAGGTGACGGCAGCGCGGGCATTGCGCGCGCACACCCTTGGGCGTGATGACCCGGTCATCGATGGCGTAGGCCGCCGCACATTTTTGGCAGATGATCCGCATGGCTCAGTGCCGGAAGTGTCGCACCCCGGTGACCACCATGGCCATTCCATGTTCATCGGCCGCCGCGATGATCTCTGAGTCCCTCACCGAGCCGCCAGGCTGGATGACACACGTGGCCCCCGCCCGGGCGGCCTCGTCGAGCCCATCCCTGAAGGGGAAGAAGGCGTCCGAGGCCACGGCGCTCCCCTTGAGGGCCTCGCCTCCCCGGGCGGCGGCGATCTTCGCCGAGTCCACCCGGCTCGTCTGCCCTCCTCCGGCGGCCAGCAGCTTCGAGCCATTGGCGAACACGATGGCGTTGCTCTTCACGTGCTTGCACACCTTCCAGGCGAAGCGGAGAGCCCTCTCCTCCTCCGGGGTGGGCGCGCGCTTGCTGACGACCTTCCACTCGAGCGGGGGCTCGACGGCGTCCTTGTCCTGGAGGACCAGGCCGCCGGACACGCTCCGGGCCTCCAGCTGGGCCCTCGGCCGGGCGGACGTCGAGGCCAGGGCGGGCCCGGCCTCCAGGAGGCGCAGGTTCTTCTTCGCCGCCAGCACCTGCAGGGCCTCGGCCGAGTAGGACGGGGCGATGACGGCCTCGAGGAACGTCTCCGCCAGGGCCTCGGCGCAGGAGCGATCCACCTCGCGGTTGAGCGCGACGATGCCACCGAAGGCGGACACCTCGTCGATGGCGCGCGCCGTGCGGTAGGCCGTCACCAGCGACGCATCCAGCGCCACGCCGCAGGGCGTGTTGTGCTTGATGATGACGGCGCAGGGCTGCGCGGGGAACTCGAGCACCAAGCCCAGCGCCGCATCCAGGTCCAGGATGTTGTTGTACGAGAGCTCCTTGCCCTGGAGGACGCGGGAGAAGGCCACGGTGGGCTCGGCGGGCGCGGCGTGCTCGCGGTAGAAGGCGCCGCGCTGGTGCGGGTTCTCGCCGTAGCGCAGGTTCTGCACCTTCTGGAACGCGAGCGTCTGCTCCTGGGGGAACGGCTCGCCGGCCTGCCCCGACAGCCAGCCCGAGATGGAGGCGTCATAGGCCGCGGTGTGCGCGAAGGCCTTGCGCATCAACCGCCGGCGCGTCTCCTCGCTGGTGGCGCGCGACTTCTCCAGCTCGGCCAGCACGGCATCGTAGTCGTCCGGGTCCACCACCACCGTCACGTGGCGGAAGTTCTTGGCCGAGGCGCGCACCATGGCCGGACCGCCGATGTCGATCTGCTCGATGACGTCGGCCTCGGAGGCCCCGGAGGCCACCGTCTGGCGGAAGGGGTAGAGGTTGACGGCCACGAGGCTGATGGCGCTGATGCCGTGGGCGGCCATCTCCGCCCGGTCACTCTCCAGGTCCGGCCGTCCAAGGAGGCCACCGTGGATGCGGGGGTGGAGCGTCTTCACCCGGCCGCCGAGGATCTCCGGGCTCTGGGTGTGCTCGGAGACCTTCTTGGCGGGGACACCCGCGGCCTGGAGCGCGGCGAGCGTGCCTCCTGTGGAGAGCAGCTCGAAGCCGAGCCGGACGAGCCCTTGCGCGAAGGGGACCAGACCGCGTTTATCGGAAACGCTGAGGAGAGCCAGCACGGGTTTGCACGCCTCTGTCTGTAGGAGAGGCGGCCCGTGTAGCAACCACCCCCCTATGTGTCAACGAAGCATGCAACCCGTGTGCGCCAGCGGATTCCGGCCCGATTTTCAGGGCTTGCGGGCGGAGACGGGGGGCTCGGCCTCGGTGGCCTCGCGCAGCTTGAGCAGGCCGCGCGTCTCCACCTGGCGGATGCGCTCGCGGGTGAGGTTCATGATGGCGCCCACCTCCTCGAGCGTGATGCCGCCCTTCTCCGCCACGTCCAGGGCGCAGGTGTGCTCCAGCTCCCAGATCTCCTTGTCCGGGAAGTTGAGCTTGATGGAACCGGTCTCCGGGTTCACATCCAGATAGAGGTTGTGCTTGCAGGACACGAAGAGGCACGGACGGGGACCGTTCACACAGTCCGCCCGCGTCTTCGGCCGCTGCGAGTCGACGGCGGTGAGGAGCTCGCTCTCCTCGGGGTCGATCTGCCCCGTCAGGCGGCGGCGGCGCAGATCCCTCGCCATCTCCTTCCGCGACATCGTCTTCGAGCGACGGCGCTCCGCCCCACCATCCGCCTCCGCGGGCGCCTCCTCCTCCGGCCGCTGCTGCTTCACTTCAGACATGTCCCCTCCAGCGATGATTCCACTCTACCCGGTCCCCCACCCTTCATCCTATTGCGAATGGAGCTTTTCGTCTCGGCGCGCGGTGACCGCACTGCCCAACCGGGCCACGTCCCGGACCAGGTCCCGAGCCCTTGACTTCAATGCGGCCAGCTCCGCCTGCAATGTGCGCCGGTGCTCCGCGCCAAAGGCCCGCTCCCCCATCTGATCCTGAAACCCCTCGAATACCTCGGAGAGATCCCGCTCCAGCTGATCGATGTGATTCTTGTGAAATAAGAAGGAGCGTTTGATGTCCTCCAGGGTGTGACCCTCGGCCATCATTTTTTTGATGGCGTTGATCCGCCGGACTGATTCCACCGGGTACAGCCCCCGGCTCCCCTGGTGCTTGCCCTTGCGCCCCACCCGGCGGCTGCGGGGCAACAGCCCTACCTGCACGTACTTGCGGAACGTCGCCTCGGAGAGCTGAACGCCCCGGGGACGGAAGATCTCGAGGATCTCCCTCGCGGGTAACCCGCCGGCGAAGTCGCGTTCGATGCGTTCGAGCTCGTCGGGCTCCAGCAACCGCATGCCTTCCATTGAATATATGCTACTGAATGGAGGCCATTGAATGCCAGAGAGCCCGGGAATCTGTCAACAAAAGCCTGTAGCAGCCGGTAGCACCGGGCGTGCGCGGGCCGCGGCGCGCCGGGGAAAGCCGGTGGCGTGGGGGTTACGGAGTCGGGAAGTGAACGGCGGGCGCGCTACTTCCGGGTCGCGTTGAACGCCTTGGTCACCCGGCCATTGGGGCTGATGGTGACGTCGGAAGAGTCAGTGCGCGAGGGGTGCTTGAAGGTCAGCCGGTAGGAGCCCGGAGCGAGCGGGATGTTCGCGGTCCCCTGCAGCTCCCGCCTGACGAGCTTGCCGTCGACATAGACGTCGGCATAGGGCACGGCCTTGACGGTGAGCGTCCCCTTGGCCTCCACGGCCGGAGCCTGCTCCACCGGCGCCGCCGGCGCGGTCCCCGTCTGGGCGGGAGGCGCCTCGGGCGCAGGCGTCACGGCCGCCACGGCACCGGCATCGGGCGACCCCGCGTCGGGCGCTGCCGCGAGAACGGGCTCGGAGGTGGGCGGCGGAGGAACCTCGGCCTTCGCCCCAGGGGAAGCGGCGGTCTCCACCGGCGCGGAGGCCGAGACCTCGGGAGCCGGCGGCTTCGACGGCGCCACCAGGGCCACCGCCCCGCCGATGAGGACCACGGCCGCCACGCTCGCGCCGACCCAGAGGCCCCTGCCCCCGCGCTTCGGCGTGCCAGGCTCCTGGGAGACCGCACCCGCGGGCATCCCCTGGGCCACCCGGACGGGAGCGGAGGCGGGCTCGAGGGCCGCGGGCTCCGGCGTGCTCCCCTGCTCCGCCGGGCTGACCGTGGGCATGGGGCGGGAGTTGCGCTCCGCCGGGGCCGAGGGCAGCGGCAGAGTGGAGCGCGGAGGGAGCGGGTCGCGGGACAGTACCTGGGTGGAGGCGGAGACCAGGGACTCCTCGGGAGTCTCCGGGCGCGCGGGCCTGTCACGGCCCGAGGCCGGGTTGGACCCGGGCAACACCGCGGTGGCCTCACGAGCGGGCGCGGGCACCGGGGCGGCGGCGGGCTCCGGTGCACGCACACCCGGGGTCGTCCCCGCCACGGGCACGCTGCCGGAGCGGCTGCGCTGCGAGCGGTCCATCAGCGCGGACGGAACGGGGATGAACTGGGTGAGGGGCACGTCGAAGAGCCGCCGCACGAAGGTGCCCACGTCCGTCTCGTCCACGCTGGCCGCGCAATGCAGCACGCACTGGGCGAGCGCGCGCTCCAGCTCGCCCGCCGACTGGTAGCGGGCCTCCGGGTCCCGCTCGAGCGCCGTGCACACCACCCGATCCAGCTCCTCGGGTACGCCCGGGTTGAGGCGGGCCGGCGGAGCGATGACGCTCTCCTGCACCGCCCGGAGCACGGCCATCTCCGAGTCCCCGTCGAACAGCCGGCCGCCGGTGAACATCTCCCAGAGCACCACGCCGAGCGCGAAGACGTCCGTGCGCGCGTCCACCACCTCGCCGCGCGCCTGCTCCGGCGACATGTACGCGAACTTGCCCTTGAGCACGCCCGGCTGCGTCAGCTTGTTGCTGGCCTTGGCGATGCCGAAGTCGGTGAGCTTCACCGCGCCGTCGTAGGACAGCAGCACGTTGTGCGGGGTGACATCGCGGTGCACCAGGTGCACCAGCTCCCCGTCCGAGGACTTGAGCCGGTGCGCGTAGTGCAGCCCGGCCGCCACCTGCGCGCCGATGTGCGCCACCAGCACCGGCGGCACGGAGATGCCCTTCTCCCGGCAGCGCTTGCGCAAGTCCCACAGCGAGCAGCCGCGCACGTACTCCATCGCCAGGTAGTACGAGTCCTCGTGCTTGGCGAAGTCGAAGATCTGCACCACGTTGGCGTGGTTGAGCCCCGAGGCCAGCCGCGCCTCCGCGATGAACATCTGCACGAAGCTCTCGTCGTCCGACAGGAACGAGCGCACGCGCTTGATGACGACTTCCTTCTCGAAGCCCTCGGCGCCCGTGGAGGTGGCCAGGTAGATCTCGGCCATGCCTCCCTCGGCGAGCTTGCGCTTGACGACGTACTTGCCGATGGGAGTGCCTGCTTCGAGTGTCACGTCGGAGATCCTGGAGAACGAGCTAGAACTTCACGACCACCTTGGTGTGGCCGTTGGGCTTCACTTCGACCCGCTGGGTGCGTGTCCCAAATTCCGGATGGGAGAACCTGCATTCGTACACGCCCACGTTGAAGTCGACGTCCGGCAGCGGGGTGCTCCCCAGATTTCGCCCACCGCAGGACACCTCGGCCCACGGGGTAACCGCGAAGCGCACCGTACCCTGGCGGGAGCTATGCGGGGCCGTGCGCTCCACCGCGGCCGTGGCAGTCCGCGCGGGCTCCGGCTTCTGCTCTTCCGTGGGCGGAGCAACGGGCGCGGCCACGGCGGGCTTCGGCTCCTCCCTCACGGGCGCGGGTTGCTCGAGCACCGGCTGCGAGGGCTCCGGCGACGCGGGCTTCGCTTCGGGCGCCGCCGCCACCCGCGGGGGCTCGGAGTGCAGGGCCCACCACCCGCCCAGGCCCACGCCGACGATCAGCCCCGCCCCTACCGCCAGCAGGGCGAGCCGGTAAGGCCTGCGGGGCGCCTCGACGCGCGGAGGCAGGGCCGGCTGCCGTGACCGGCTCGACTTCGGCGCCAACGTCTTCTCGGGATCCGAGGCCTCGGAGTGCGACTCCTCCGTGGGCTCGGGAGCGGGGGTCCGGCGCCGTGCGGGCTTGTCGGAGGAGAAGGAGCGCGGCTCCTCCCCGAGCTCGGGAGCCGGGGCCCGGCGGATGTCCACGGTGCGCCGGGGCTCCAGGGCCTTGCGCTCGGACGAGCCGCGCGGATCCCGCCGGCTCGGGGTGCGCAGCGAGGGCCGCTCGGGCGTCAGCACCTTCGTGTCCGCCTGGCGCGGCGCGGCCATCGTCTCGGCGGCGGACTTCTCGGGGGCCTTCTCGGGCACCTTGCCCGCACCGGCGGGCGAGGCACCGTCGGCGTCCTCCACCAGCACATCCCCCAGCCGGGCCTCCTCGGCCAGCCGCGCGGCGTACAGCTCCTTCATGAAGGCCGCCACGTGCGCCGTGGACGACGGCAGCTGGTGCGTGAGCAGCCAGTCCTCCAGCGCCAGCTGCAACTGCAGCGCCTCCGCGTACCGGTCCTCCGGGTCGCGCGTCAGCGCCTTCATGACGATGGGGTCCAGGTCCTTGGGCACCCGCGGGTTGATCTGCGAGGGCGGAGCAATCTCGCAATCCGCCACCGCCTGCAGCGTGGCCATGTCCGTGAGGCGCTTGAAGAGACGCATCCCGGTGAGCAGCTCGTAGAGCACCACGCCCAGGGCGAAGATGTCCGTGCGGCAGTCCAGGTTCTTCTGCCCGGCGGCCTGCTCCGGCGCCATGTACGAGTACTTGCCCTTGAGCACCCCCGAGCGCGTCACCGTGGCCTGGTCCGCCGCCTTGGCGATACCGAAGTCCACCACCTTCACCCGCCCCTCGAACGTCAGGAGGATGTTCTGCGGGGAGACGTCCCGGTGGACGATGCCCAGCGGCTTGCCCTGCGCGTCCTTCTGCTTGTGCGCGTGATCCAGGCCCGCGCAGGCCTCGATCATGATGCGGCACACCAGCGGCACCGGAATCAGCTGGCCGCTGCGCTCCGCGCGCTTCCACACGCGCCGCAAGTCCTCGCCGTGGATGTACTCCATGGCGATGAAGAAGCTGTCGTCCTGCGCCCCCAGGTCGTAGATGTCGACGATGTTGGGGTGATCCAACCGGGCGGCGATGCGCGCCTCGTCCAGGAACATCCGGACGAAGTCCCCGTTCTCCGCCAGGTGCGGGAGGATGCGCTTGATGACCAGCAGCTTCTCGAAGCCCTCGGGGCCCCGCTGGCGCGCCAGGTAGATCTGCGCCATGCCTCCCATGGCGAGCCGCTTGAGGAGCTGGTATTTGCCGTAGTTCTCGTTCGACACGGTGCGACGGGCAACACCCGGAGGCCAGAGGGGCTCCGAGCGTAAGCGTCCCGGCCGGGAGGGTCAAACCTCCTGTCGCACTTTTCCCCGCACGCCCCCCCTCCGCGCACTACCCGCCGCGGCGGGCCGGGGCCCTGACCTGGCGGGTCTCGCGCATGAGGGCTTCCAGCTCGTCCAGGTGCCGCTGCAGCACCGGCATCAACAGGGGCGCGGCGTCCACCCGGTCGAACAGGTCCAACACCCGGTCCACCTTGCGCTCGATCTCCGCGGCCCGGGCCGTGCTGATGCGGCGCAGAAGCAGATCCACCCCCGCCTCCATGAGCACGCGGGCGACCGCGTCCCGGGAGACGAGCGGCTCGTCCTGCCGGCGCTGCCCTCCGCCCTCGATGACGCGCAGGCCACCGGGCGAGCGGGCGGGCGGTGTGGACGAGCGGCGGGTGAGCGGGCGCTCAGAGGTGGAGTTGTCGTCGTGCTGTCGGGAGCTCACCGTCGCCTCCTGCTGCGGGGACGCCCTCAGGGTACTCAGCATGGGTTGCCCTCCAATTTTCCGGTCAACCGCACAGACCGATGCAGAGCTGTAGCACCCAGGGCCGACATGTCCCGTCCGGAGCCGGTTTACCGGCCCCGGAGCGCTCCCCACGCCGCGCTGCTCAGCGGCAGGCGCGGCGGTAGTAGACCTCCACCTTCGCGCCCGGAGCGGGCGCCGTGGCGAAGACGACGCTGTTGGTGGCGCCGTCGTAGGTCCATCCACTGGTAACCGAGGCGCCGTTCACGCGCACGGCGATGCTGCCCGCGTCTGGCAGCTCGCTGAGCGGGAAGCGGTCCTGCGCGGAGAAGGCCTTGGTGGCCACCGAGCGCAGCAGGGGCGCGTAGTCCGCGGCGCACGCGGAGAGCACCTCGCCACCGGTGCGGCCCGCCGCCTCGGCGTAGCGCGTCCCGGCACCGCCCGAGGTGGGGCAGCCGGAGGCCGTGGGCGCGATGGCGTAGATGGTCATGCGCTGCGGCTGGTTCTCGCCCTTGCGCGTGCGCAGGAAGCGCACGTAGGTGTCCACGCTGTCGGGCGAGTGGTCATCCTCGTCGCCCATGAAGACGACCACCAGCGCCGCCTCGTCACGCAGGAAGCCCAGGTTGCCGTCGTTCTTCGGAGGCGTGCGCGGATCATCCGCGTTGTTCACCAGCGGGGGCGTCAGGGCGCGGCGCACGGCCTCGAAGCCCTGCTCCACCGTGGCGCACTGGCCCACGTTCACGTTCTGCTGCAGCACGGAGGCCAGGCCCGGCGTGCGGTTGGTCAGGATGCGCGGCCGGCTGTTGTCCACCGGGACGAAGCGGCCCGCCTCGCCCCCGTTCGCCCCGCCGGGGCACGCGTTGGACACCTCGTCGATGCCCGTGGTGGTGACCGCCACGTGCAGATCCACGCCCTTGGCCAGCGCCGCGTCGGCGAAGGCGGGCATGGCCGCCACGATGCGCGGCTGCTCCTCCACCATGGACGCCGTGTTGTCCACCACGAACATCACGTCCACCTTGGAGCCGTCCTGCTGGATGAACGTGTCCGTCTTGTCCATGCGCTTGGAGGACTCGCCGATGAGCGGGACGAGCAGCGGCACCGGCAGATCCGACGACTCCACGAAGAGCGGCGACATGTTGAGCCCGTACACCTGCGCCAGGTAGCCCACCGACACGGTGAAGCCATCGTTCGAGTCCAGCGTGAAGGGCGTGGCCGGGGCGTCGTGGAGCTCGAACTCCCCATCCGTGGTGCCCGCGCCGATGAACACGTTGGACACCGTCACCGGCGAGCGGCAGGCGTTGAGGTAGTTCACCTCGCGCGGGGCCGGAGCGCAGTCCGGGCGCGACACGCCGTAGTCCACGAAGCGCGGCGAGGCCACCAGGCACGCGTTCTGCGAGTGGGCCACCAGCGGCACCCGCACCACCGGGGTGGCGGGATCCGCCGGCTCGAACTGCACCACGCCCGTGAAGTCACCGCCCGTCAGGGGCGAGCGGAAGGCCACCATGTAGCTGAAGTAGTCCCCCGGCCAGATGAGGACGCCGTCCAGCGCGCCGCCGGGCAGGCTGAACACCCCGCCCCCGTCGTCGCTCAGCCGGATGTTCTTCACCGCGCACAGGTCCGTCCCCACGTTGGCCACCTTCACGCCCAGCACCGCGCCATACCCCGGCTCCACCGTGCCGAAGTCCACCTCGGCCGGGGTGACGGCCAGCTGGCAGGGCAGGTGCGGCTCCGCGAAGCCCGTGAAGACCAGCTCCGTGGTGCTGCCCGTGTACACGTCCGTCGTCATCAGCAGCTGGCCCGCCGCGGCGCCCTCGCGCATGGGCTCGTAGAAGACCTTGAAGTTCACCTCCTCACCGGGCAGCAGCCGGTGCGGCAGCGTCAGCGGCGCCACGTTGAACTGCACGTCCGTGTCCGGGTGCCCGTCCGCCGAGTGGAACTCGAGCCCGTAGATGGTGAGCGGCCCGCCGTTGGAGGCACCGCAGTTCTTCACGTTGACGGTCACCGGCGTCTTCGAGCCCCGCGGCTGGCGCCCGAAGTCGTGGGTGAGCGGCGACACGCACAGCTCCGCCGCGCCGCCATACCCGCGCAGCGCCACGTCCGTGGTGGGGTGGCGCTTGCTCACCACGTGGAAGAAGGCCGTGTCCTCGGCCGGCCCCATGTGGCCCGGGCTGTAGCGCAGCTCCCAGGTGCGCGTCTCTCCGCCCTCCAGCACCAGCGGCAGCCCCGGCGCCCCATGGCTGAAGGAGGCGTCCCGGCCCTCCAGCTTCAGCTCCGTCACCGTCATGGGCTCCGTGCTGAGGTTGTGCAGGCGCGCCAGCCGGAAGCTGTCCTTGTCCACGGGGATGGAGCCGAAGTCGAGCAGCGGCGGCTCGGCCACCACTGCCTGCTCCAGCGACTCGGCCGCCACCTGCACCGCCACGTCCGAGCAGCCCCGGCACGGCGACACCGCCAGCGCCACCTGCTTGCGGCCCACCCGCCCCGGAGAGAAGGTGAGCGGCACCTCGCGCTGCTCCCCCGGCCCCAGCGTCACCGGCGCCGCGGAGAACTCGTCCCGGTCCGCTCCCACCAGCTTCGGCGTCACCTCCACCGGCATGTCCGTGGGGTTGTTGACGGTGAAGGTGAGCGTCTTGGAGGAGTCGGCCTCGATGCGCCCGAAGTCCAGCCGCCGCGGCGTCACGCGCGCCCAGGCATCCACCCCGCTGCCCTGCAACGGCACGCGGATGAGCGGCTCCTTCTTGGAGTCCGAGCGCACCACCAGCGTGGCCGGCAGCGCCCCTTCGCCCTGCGGCGTGAAGCGCACGCGCAGCTTGCAATCCCCGCCCGGCACGAGCGAGTGCGGCCCCTCGTGCGTGAAGTCCACCTGCCAGGCCCCGGCGGGGCCCTCCACCCAGGCCTCGTCCACGATGATGCGGGAGCGCCCCACGTTGCGCAGCACCACTTCGGCTTCGCGCCCGTCGAAGATCGCCACCCGCTGGAAGTCCAAACCACCCGGCGTCGCCGCCAGCCTGCCATCGGCGATGGCCGGACGGTCCCGATCGGCACACCCCGTCAGCACCGACAGCACTGCGAGGACACACAGGCCCCAGCGCCTGCTCATTCCCATTCCCCTTCCCCACCCCACCCTGCGCCCTCCCACCCGGAGCCCCAACGAGGAGCCCAGAGGGATCAGGGTGCGAAGCTAGGCACCCAGGGTGGGGGGGGCAACGCCCACCCCGGTCCCTCCGTCCGGGACAGGCACTCCCCCGCGCCTCCCACATGCGCGCGTGTCCGCTACCGGTCGGAGCGCCGCGACCCGCGTCCGATGGAGGACCGGCATGACGCTTGCTGTCCTCTTGGGAAGGAACTGCAACGGAGGGACAGCGTCATGAACGAGCGGCAGATGCGCGATTGGATGAAGGAGAACCTCGGCCGGCTGAAAACCCTGCGCGATGAGATCCGCGTGGACATCCACCTGGCGGGCATGGAGGCCAAGGACAAGTGGAAGGAGCTGGAGCCCGTGGTGCGCGACGCGGAGAAGCTCGCCGAGGAGGTGACGGACGTGTCGCAGCGGGCCATGGAGGAGTTGGTGGAGAAGTTCCGCGGCTTCCGCGAGTCGGTCCGCCACCACCGGCCGGGCGGGCAGGCGTGACCGGGGGCCGGCGCGCGGCCCGTGCAATTCCCGCGCACCACCGCTCCGGCCCCGCAAACAATGCACCCGCGGAGGGGCGTCCAGGAGGGACTCGATGAGCGTGCAGCCCGCGGTGCTGCAGTCGCTGGTGGGGCGGGCCAGACGGCGGCTCGCCTCCACGCTCTGGGCCGAGCCCCTGGAGCACCTGCGCTCCATCCCCTTCCGCGACGCGGGCCACGGCTATGACGTCTTCGGGTACGAGCCCCTGCACGCGGCGATCACCCTGTCCGTGATGGAGCGGTTGCACCGGCACTGGTTCCGCGTCCGCTCGTACGGCACCGAGCACATTCCCCGTCAGGGCCCGGCCCTGCTCGTGGGCAACCACTCGGGCACCCTGCCCTTCGATGCGATGATGGTGTGGACGGACGTCATCCTCCGGTGCCAGCGGCTCCCCCGGACGGTGGCCGACTATTTCGTCCCCAGTCTGCCGTACGTGAGCACGATGTACGCGCGGGCCGGCGTGGTGGGCGGCTCGGTGGGAAACCTCCGCGCGCTGCTCGAGGCGGGCGAGCTGCTGCTCATCTTCCCCGAAGGCGTGCCCGGCATCTCCAAGCCCTTCCGCGAGCGCTACCAGCTCCGGGACTTCCGCGTGGGCCATGCGGAGCTGGCCATCCGCTACCAGGCGCCCGTGGTGCCGGTGGGCATCGTGGGCGCGGAGGAGCAGATGCCGCAGGTGGCTCGCCTGCCCGTGCGGGCCTTCGGCGTGCCCTACGTGCCCGTGACGCTCACGCCCCTGCCCCTGCCGGTGCGCTACCACTTCCACTACGGCGAGCCCCTGCACCTCCACGAGGGCCTGCGCCCCGAGGAGGCGGACGACCCGGAGGTGGTGCGCCGCGCCGCCGAGCGGGTCCGGCACGCCGTCCAGGCGCTGGTGAACAAGGGGCTGCGGCAGCGCAAGGGAGTGTTCCGGTGAGCGGACACCCGGACTGGCGGAGCCCCCGGGGCGTCCTGGTGCTCGGCGCGAGCACACCGGTGGGCGCGCGGCTGTGCCGGGCGCTGCTGGAGGACGAGGCCCTGCGCGCGGTGATGGCCGTGGGCCTGGAGCCCCGCGAGCGGGTGGGCCTGCCGGAAGACGCGCGGCTGTCGTACCACCGGGTGGATCTCACCCGCGAGCGGCCGGTGCATGATCTGCTCTTCGGCACGGCGCGCGACCTCGGGGTGGACGTGATGGTGCACCTGGCCCTGCACCGGGCCAACGACTTCGGGGACCGGGTGCACGTGCAGAACGTGGAGTCGCTGCGCTGGCTGCTGTCCCTGTCGGAGCGCCACCCCACCCTGCGGCGCCTGGTGTTCCGCTCCCACGCGGAGGTGTACCGCGTGGAGCGGGGCCTGCCCTCCCTCGTCACCGAGGACCACCCGCTGGAGCTGTCCGCCGATGCCCCGCAGTGGGTGCGGGACAGGGTGGAAGCGGACCTGCTGGCGTGCTCGCGGATGGGCATGATGGCCGGCCTGGAGCTCGCCGTGCTGCGCTGCGCGGAGGTGCTCGCCCCCAACGAGGGCTCGCAGCTCCACGACTACCTGCGCGCGCCGGTGTGCCTGCGCTCGGCGGGGTTCGATCCCATGCTCAACGTGCTGACGCCGGAGGACGCCACGGAGGCGCTGCGGCTGGCCGTGTACGCGGGGGGAGTCCAGGGCCTCTTCAACATCCCCGGCGCGGACACCCTGCCGCTCTCCACCTGCATCCGCCTGTCGGGGCGGCTGGACATGCCGGTGCCCGGCCCCCTGCTGGCGCCCGTCTACGAGGCCCGGCGCCGACTGCGGGGGGCCCAGTTCTCCTACCGCATCAACCGGGGCCGCTTCCATTTCGCGGCCGTCCTGGACGGCACCGAGGCCCGCCGGAGGCTGGGTTACGAGCCCCGGCACCGGGTGGACTGGCCCTCCGGGCGATGAACGCCGGACGGAAGGGACAACATCTCCGCAAAGAAAGCGGCGAAGGCCGCAAGATGCGCTAAGCCTCGGGTTCCACGCCCCCCGGGGGCCGCGGAGGGAAAGCATGCCGACGGAGTCGCCGCAGAAACGTGAGCCGCGCCACTTCTCGATGATTCGCACCTTCACGCCGGCGGACTTCGTCACGCTGGGCAATGCCTTCTCGGGCGCGGGCTCCATCCTGGCGCAGATGCAGTACCTGGCCACCGGGATGCCCCACTGGCTGTGGCTGGCCTTCGGGCTGCTGCCGCTGGCCTTCATCCTCGATGCCCTGGATGGCCGCATCGCCCGCTGGCGCTTCCAGTCCTCGCCGCTGGGGGCGGACCTGGACTCGCTCTCGGACGTCATCTCCTTCGGCATGGCGCCCGCGGCGCTGGCCTTCGCCATGGGGCTGCGCGGCACGCTGGACGTGATGGTGCTGCTCTACTTCGTGGGCTGCGGCATCAGCCGCCTGGCGCGCTTCAACGTCACCGCGGCCACCCTCTCGGACAGCTCGGGCAAGGTGAAGTACTTCGAGGGCACCCCCATCCCCACCAGCCTGGCGCTGGTGATGGTGCTCGCCTTCTTCTTCTGGAAGGGCCGCACCGGCGACACGCTCCCCTTCGGCGTGTGGGACGTGGGCCCCTTCCAGTTCCACCCCATCGTGCTGATCTACTTCGCCAGCGGCAGCGCGATGATCAGCAAGACGCTGCGCATCCCCAAGTTCTGAGCCCCGCTTTCGGGGCCCGGGGGGACGGCGCTCAATCCTGATCGGGCTTGGGCATCTGTCCGAAGCCCTGGAAGATGGACTGGGCGGTGTTCATCAGGG